>CACWQH010000003.1 GCA_902762955.1 uncultured Lachnospiraceae bacterium | reverse complement strand
AGGTGGTATACCATATCCTGTCTGACCATAAGGAGCCATACCCGGAGCACCTGCTCCATAGCCTGTTCCTCCATAAGGCGGCATACCATATCCTGTCTGACCGTAAGGAGGCACACCCATAGCACCTGCTCCATAACCTGTTCTTCCGTAAGGTGACATGCCATAGACTCCGGCGCCATAACCCATACTGCCATAAGAACCACCGACAAAATATTTTTCTCTTAAGAATATATATAACCCACAGCTTACATGAATTCCTATTATAAGGGCTATTCCACCACCGCTTTGTGATCTGAATGCATTTCCAAACAGCTCGGAAACATCTACATAATCACCCAGATCATGCTTTAACATACTTGATAAAATCAGGATACAGATAAAACTTGATAAATATATTCCAATCGGTATAAAAGATTTTCCTGCGATCAGTTCTCCTCTGCCTGCCTTTTTATAATTTATCCCCTCAGCATATATAGATGCCACGACAAGTATGGCTGCCAGACTTATAACAACAATATATTTTGTCACAGATACATCAAGATACTTAAATGATGCAAAAATCGAACCGTTAGATATAGAATTTGCATAAGCCAGTATAATTACAACCGCAAGGATATATCCTGTTGCATATAAATACATAACAGTACCAAATTTATCTACATCTTCTTTTATCATATAAATCATGGCTGCTATAGTTATAACCGCTGCCAAAGCATATATGGCAGCCATAATCCAATAAAGTCCCATAGCCTGTTTATAATAACTGCCACCATATTGTTTATATGGTTTAAGATCCCCCATTGCATCAAAAGCATCAAATACATATGTTAAATAAATGATGCCCATAACAAGCCACAAAATTGCTGCTATAAACTTAACAATATCCTTTCCCGCATAAGATTGTTGCATGTTCCTTTACCTTCCTCTCTCTTTTATCTGTAAAAATACATTTGAAAATAAGATGTACCACTCATCATGCCCTGCCATTTATCAAAGGTTTATTATTTTCTTTATACGCAAATGCATATAAAAGTACTAAAAGACTGTAACCAAAGTAATTGCCAGCCATATAGAACATACCATCGGCAATATTGCTTATCTGACCTATAGCAATAGCTCCGAAAAGTACTGCTCCTGCTCCAAATAAAAGGTTAAGCCACAATACCCATTTAAAGCCTTTGATATTATATAACAACATACATATAAATATCAATATTGAAAGTACAACCAATATTACACATGCATCCTGCGCACGCTTTATATATCCCGATACACCCTCATATCCAAATCTTTTTAAATTATCTTCTCTATAAGCAGAAACAAAATTATTTGTTATAATTAAGAACAGTACACTCAGCAATACAGTAAATACAGGATAAAAAGCGGTATAAAGGATACGTTTTGAAATTAAGAGCACTATATATGCCGCAAGAGAAACACCTATCAAAATCAAAACAATTTTAAACATACCATTTTCATAAATGCCATTGAAATCATCAGTATCATCTCTGTATCTTGGCGACACCATAAAAACAAATCCGATAAACGGTATAATATTTATAAGTATTCCGAGTATTGTAAAAATTTTCGCAGCTACTTTCAGACGTTTTGTACGTCTTTCTCTTTTCATAGTCTTATACTCTTCCTGTACGGAAGGATCAAGGTACGGATTGCCCTGAACGTACGGTCCTGCTGCCATATAAGGATTAGCTTGAACGTACGGTCCCGCTGCCATATATGGATTTCCCTGCATATATGGACCCGATGCCATATATGGATTACTCTGAATACCGGCATTTGGCTGTACATAAGGATTTGCACCGGGCTGTTCTGCGGTTATTCCCTGCTGTTCATACATATCAGACTGTATATAAGGATTTGCGGCAGGCTGTAGGTTTACACCTTCCGAAGTTAAAAGTATTGGATTTATTTCATAAGCTGTACCTGCCTGATAATGTCTTGCAGCAAGGTCAGGATACATATCTGCAAGACGTATAATCTCCGGACCTTTCTTTATATTTTTATTTTTTCGTGCCGAATTTTCTATGGCATCAAAACCTTTATTCATTAAATTTTTCAAAATATATCTAAGAAAATATATTCCAAAAACAAAGACAACTGCAATAATAATTATAATTAATCCCTGATCCATATCGTTTCTCCTTTTTTATTTGATTATTATTCTGCCTTATGATTATAATACATAGACCAGTAATTTACGCCGTCTATATTTTTTAGTTGCATCTTGGCTTCGTATGTTTCTATTTCTTCTTCAAAACCGTACTCAGGATCCGGAACTTTATTATATGTTATATAATAAAATGTACCATCCGTTTTAACTGTTTCTATTTCAAACAAGTCTCCCATCCAGCCTATTCCGCCAATCGAAAAATACAAACGTCCATTTTCTATATAACTCTCATTTTCATCCAGAAGTTTATTTAAAAGAATATCATAATCCACTTCTTTTACATTAAAAATATTGACAGCAACCCACTTAAGTCCTTCTAATGATACATGATTATATCCCATATTGTGCCATGGTGAATTTTCATCTGATATATATCCACGAGGATCTTCCACTTCACCCCATACAGTTTCAATGTCATATAAAGGATATAAGCCTTGTCTGTCAACGCAGATAAAAGGAGAAATAAGATAATACAATATATCAAAATCTCCGCTTAATACTTCCTCGCTGTCATAATAACGTTCATAATTACCATCTCTGTATATATCCAAACAATCAAAAAAATGTACTAACGCATCATACTCGGGTATATCCGATACGGATATCTCCCATGGTTCTTTCGGTACATCATCTGCATCAAAGATATCAGCGCCATCATCTATCTCCTGATTAGGTTCTTCAACACCATCTGTTGCTTCAGGAATCTGATCATAATCCTCAGTTGTCATCCTGCTCTCCACTTTGAAAAGCAAAGAATCGGGTAATCCCCACTTGGTCATATAACCATTCAGCAATTCCCTTGATCCATATATAGTAATGGTTGTATTTATATAACCATTATTTGAATACCAATAGTCAACCTTTACAAGAAAATCATTTGTACTGCCTACATATTCACCATCTTTATTCATACCTGTAAGCTTGCTGATTTCTTTTGCAAGCAAAAGTCTTGACATTACCAAATCATCAAAATTTCCGGCTTTTAAAGGTGTATCGTTATATAATTCTTTTAAAGCCTGCTTGTTTTCCTCCTTAGTTCCTTTAAAAAAGCCCGAATAAAACCTATCCGGAAATGCTACTCGTGCCGGATAATCGAGCCCTTCAAAACCATCCTGTAAAAACTTGTCATAATCCGACTCTACTTCATCAAGAGATATCTCTCCGTTTTTATCATAAAGCTTGCTGTAGCAACTTGAACCATCACAATAATAGCCTGCTTTTTCAAGCTCAGCAGGTGAAGATTTAGCACTTGTACCATCAGCAAATTTAAAATTAGCATTTTTATAAAAAAATATACTGATTGCGCCATTATGTTCAACCAAATCAAATCCCAAATTAAACATCGGTCTTGTAACCACTACATCCGGTTGTTTATCTCCTTCTCCCTGTGAAGAAGACACGAGCTCTCCATCCTTATAATAATCATATTTAGGATTAATATCATTTGATTTAAATATAACTCCATCATTAATCTTACTTAAATTAGATAGTCCGTCCTCATAGGTTATATCGCAACGTGTACCATTTATGGTAACATACGAACCACTGTTCTTTTTTCCTTTTATAAAATGTATGGTTAAAAATGTACCTATACCTATAACAGCAAGCACACATACAACAATCCAAATCTTAGCCCAGGTTGGAAGCTTCTTTTTTGAAGTGTTTTTAATTTTACTGCTATCATTAATTGAAGGTTGTGATTCTTGTATATTATTTTGCTGATACTGCTTCGCATAGTCGGGTTGAGCATTTATTTGATTCTGCTGACCATAGTCCGGCTGCGCATTATTTTGATTCTGCTGACCATAATCAGGCTGTACATTATTTTGATTCTGCTGACCGTAATCCGGCTGTGCATTATTTTGATTCTGCTGACCGTAATCCGGCTGTGCATTATTTTGATTCTGCTGACCATAATCAGGCTGTACATTATTTTGATTCTGCTGACCATAGTCCATCTGCACATTCTCTTCACTCATCTTCGGAACTAAAATCTTTGCTCCGCATACATTACAAAATTTACTCCCCTCAGGAAGATTTGCTCCACACTCATTACAAAACATTTTTTCCTCCTTTATATATGACAAAGTATGTAACCCCTAAGCCGCATTTAATGTGTTTGAATAGCCTCTCCGGAATAATCCGCAGAAGTATACTGCTGCTCCAAATGATATAATCCGTCATAAGAATTTAAAAATATCGCATACTCTCCCGTTCGGCTTTTTATCTTATAATCCCAGTCATATTCAAAATTTTGAAGTGTATCCTCATAATACCAGTACATATCGTAATCCCCAAACTTACTTATAGCATCATTAAGCAAATTGTCAGGAATTACATTTTCACTTATCTCATATCCGTATCTTACAGCGACCAAGGTGTTATTCTCAAAATAAAGCACATAATTATTGCCATCTGAATACACATAATTAAGATAATCCAACGGAACATCAGACCATTCCCAATACTCCGTTGCCGGCAGTGTATTGTTAAAATATGAATTTAATTCAGCATAAGACATACCAAAAAGACTGTTGTCAACTGTAAGTATACCATTTACAACTCCAAATGAGCCACCGTTATCTTTTTTTATTTCTGATTCTGTAGTATTTTCTGTAATTGCTACAGTATTATGAACTGTTGTAGTACCAGCTGTACCGGAAGACTCCTCATCATTACTATCATCATTACCAACTGCAGTACTATTTTCAATATCAACTGCTACCCCATCAGTTTTCGTTTCGGAAGCTTTATCCTTATCATTCTTTTTAAATGGATTTAATACAATTAAAACAATTGCTACTGCAACAATAAGTGTCGCAATTATACTTATACCTATAATCAGCCCTTTATTTCCTGATTTGGAAGCATACTGTTTTTTGTCATTCAAATCAACACCTGTCGGTTTTTTTAGTTCGACAAACTGTGTATTATCCTCATAGACCTGCGGGTTAATATCGTTATATCCAGCATAGGGTTGCGTTGTTCCTACCTGTTGTTCCTGCTGAAGCGACTGTAAATTTGCATTCGGTCTGATTTGCTCGGTTCCGCATACATGACAAAATCTGCTTCCATCAGGTATATTACTTCCACATTGAGTGCAAAACATATTTTTCCTCCTTTTTGTGACTTTGGGACAGGCACCTTGTCACATTTCCCCATATCCCATGAAGCACTTTCCAATTATATAAATCATATTCATAATCATCATAAAATCATCTTAAAAAAAAGATGACTTGGTCTTTAAGTCAGTTGCGTAGGTTCTTTCAACAACAGCATTAAAATCAAGCATAAGAAATGCCTTTTCAATAGCTGTAAGAAGCACATTTGAATCCATTCTGGCAGACATTTCTATAATGCCGTTTCTTTCTTTCCACTGATTTAAACTGAATTTATATAGTTGAACACCCTCGATTTTACTGTTACCTGCCGCTTTAATAGATGCAGTAAAGGTTCCGGCAGAATTTTTAAAAACAAGACTGTTTGTTCCCTTACTTATGCTTATACCCTCCTGACTTAAGATTCCTCTGTCAAGTGCATTTAACATTGTATCAAGATCCGGAACTATCGTCTTAAATGTATGTACCTGCTCATAGAAATCATGTGGTCTGTTTTTATTTGCGACTCCACTTTCAAATAACTTTTTATTACCATTTGCAATAATCAAACCTACCACAGTTCCTACAACGATTGCACCTATTATTAATGCCCATGCCAAACCCATTTTTTACCTCCTTAAAATTATAGTATTTTTTCATATATTAACTTATATTAACATATTTTGACACCAAATAATAATATTAATATATTTATCACTCTGTTTCACTACCCTACCGGACAAAATTTTTACATCAAAAACAGCGAAACCATTTAACAAACGGACAATTTCCGAACTTACTTTCGATATTCATCTGAATTTTCAGGAACGATAAGCTTCTTTACAACTGCATTTGCTACAAGTGTTATGGCATTTTTATAGCCGGTTTTCTTGAGCATGCTGCTTATCAGATATTTAACTGTGTTAATCTTTAAATCAAGCCTTTTGGCTATATCAGCATAGGAGCATCCGTTTGATAGCTGCTCTATGACCGCTATATCCATATCTGTAAATTCAGAGCTTTTGCAGTTACCCATCACGGTATTGTACCTGATATCGTACTTTTCAAGCTTTTTGCTCTCGTCATCCGTCAGTTCTCCGTAACGACTTTCGTTATAGACCTCTCTTATTATCTTTGATACCTCTCTGGTATCCTTATTTCTATTCCAAAAATACATATTTTCCGTATCTATGTAGCTTCTTGACATAGGATATATAGGATAATCCGACATGATAATTACTCGTATTTTTGTCTCATTTTTAATCTCTCCGGCAAGTCCTATGCTTGAGAGTCCATATCTCATATAAGCATTTATAAATAGAACATCCGCTTCCTCGTCCTTGCACGCTTCCTTTACCTCACTCAAATCTCCTAAAACCTTCACAATACTGATGCCATCATCCGATGCCAGCTTGTCACAAAGCCACTCTGTTATAATTCTTGACTCATCAGCAATGATTACTTTTATTTCATTCATAGCAATCACACGTCCTTTCTCTAAAATCCATCCTACATTTTATCCAAAAGTCGTTTTTTTGCGTTCAAGATAAATTCATTTTTTCTTCTCGGAAGTGTTGAATTGCTCATTTTTCTTTGCTAAAATGTCCTTACGTCCGATTAATGACAAATTTGGTAATAAGCGGTCGAATAATAATTTTTACGGGAGTTTTTTATGTCTTTTACCAATATCGACTACAACGAAAACCACTACAAATTAATATGGACAAGCGGTGAGCTTGAAGGTTTATATATTGATTTTAAATATCAGGAAATCGGATACAGAGAAAATGCACCTGAAAGAATTGAATTTAAAAAGCTCCAGATTATAAAATATCTCCTTGAGCACTCCACAGAGTACATCACCGGGACACAGATTAATCTCACAGAGGAGCTTAACTCTATTGATCTGCCAAAAAGCATCTCCTCTATCAAAGCCAGCGTATTGAAGGCTTTAAATCCGGAATTTAATAAAGAAAAGGCTTCGGATTTATATAATCTGATAATCGACAAGCACAGGATAAATGGCCAGATGGGCTATAAACTCATCACTTCTGATGCTGTTTTGTCAAATGTTGATGCATCAGAAGATGACATGACTGCTGCAAGTATTGATACTTATGCTGATAAATCAGATAATTCCTACGATGAAAAATCCTTTTCTTATGTCTCAAAGAACTGGTTTATGCTATTTATAATAAGCTATATAATACTTATGCTTTTGTTTATCCTAAAGGCAAATGATATAAGTTTCGGACAGCTTTTTATGCATCTTATAAAGCTTCCGCTTAAAACAAGCTTTTTAATATGCATACTCGGTGGCATACTTCCGGTTCTGGCAGGACTTATAATCGATACACCATATGCAATTATATCAAAACATATAAAAACAGGTAAAAAAGCTGATATTTCTGAATATTATCATATAGTAACGCACGAAGAAGAACGATTTGATTTATCTAAGCAGCACGTTTCATTTTTTGCAATCTGCAACCTTACAGGCGCTATCACTACTGCTACTGTGATACTTTTTGTCAAAAGAATACCGAATTTTGATACATATATATCAAAAAGCAGTATGAATACGCCTCTTTTTATTATAACCTTTGCAGCTATATTTGTTGCTCTTTACAATAACTATATGCTTCAAACCAAGTATGTACCAATCAGAAACAATCACAATTACATACTAACCAGAGCTCACGCATTTTTTAATTTCTTCTGGCTTACATTTTCTATATCCGTAAGCTGTGGACTTTTGTTTGCATTTTTACTTTTCAGAATCAGCAGCTCATACGCTACTCCTGACTCTTTGGATTCATCATTTTTGATAATGATTCTTGCAGCTTACTCATATCTTTGGTTTTCTGCGGATTCGCCTCTAGCCAAGGATATCGACTCCATAAGCAAGGACAATTTTGTATCAGGTGCTCCGGTGCTTGCATTCTTTTCGATACTTTATACAATACTTTGCTTTGATATGTCGATGACCTGCATCCTCTCCTTTATAGTCAATATACTGGTGCTTGCAGTTTGGTACATAGTCGTGAAAAAGCGCAAAAGCATAGGTGTTATAAGATTTATAACCTCATTTTTCTCTGTTGTAGCCGTTTTTGTTATTCTTATGTTGATTTTAAATATATAAAATTATTATTCTTTTAATTGTTTAAGCATTGCAACTTTCATATCTAATCATAGAAAAAGACTTTTTTTCTGAAATTTCAGTTGCTTATTCCAACCATATCATTTAAACTATACACATCTTATGAAAGAACGAGGAAAAACTTATGAGTGAAAACATAAACGAAAATGAAGAATTTGACGAGCCAACCGTATCCATGACTCTTGAAGACGGTACCGAGCTCGAGTGTGATGTAATCGCTATCTTTCCTGTAAACGGACGTGACTATATCGCGCTTTTACCAAATAAGCCTGTCGAAGGTTACGAAGAAAATGAAGTATTTCTTTATCGCTACGCTGAGCTTGAAGGTGACGACATTGATCTTGGTCAGATAGAAAGCGATGAAGAATACGAAGCTGTAGCAGACGCATTTGACGAGCTTCTTGACGAGGAAGAGTTCAATAACATTGAAGAATAAAAAAATATGTACATATGGCAGTGACAGGGGCTTTACCCCTGTCACATATTATTTTACTTAATATGAGCAATCTTCATGATATTTGCAAATCAAAACCATCCTTATGTCATGCATATGACCATAAGAAACTTTTCTGTCTCATTTATTCTGCGAGTTCCACACCCTTAATAAGCATTTCAAGTTCTTCCATGCTTCCATATTCCATATTTATTAAAAAATTTCCTTCCGGAGTATCTGTTGCTATGACATATGAACCATCATAAGGTATGTATCCTAGCCAGTGAATATCACCTATATCCCATTCTTCTGTATCATAGCCACCCTCGCCGATAGATTTTCTTATCTGTTCAGCTGCATTGTCACTTCCTGTCCAAAATGAAACTTTATAACCTGTTTCTTCATTATTCAATACAACCTGCGAAGTATTTTCCTTAACAATCGTATATCCTTCAGGTATACCTACTCTGACTCCTTTCATTTCATTTACCTGGATATAATTGATGACTTCTTCTGCTTCGTCTTCATCAGCATCCGTAACAGATGCGTCATCCGTAGCATCATCAGATGAATCCCCATCACTTATGATAAGTGAACCGAGTACCTTTTCTACCATAGGATCATCAAACGCATATCCTGCTGAAGATATTCTTATATATTTTCCATTTATAGTCGCATATAATTCAAAGCCATTTTCTCCAAATCCGTCACCATACTGGAAACCTGTCCATTTAATACCGCCAAAGGTGCCACTTACATCCTTTTGTTCGTTGGTATATGTATCCTTATTATAATTATATGCACTCATCATATTGTCTTCTGAATCTTCCGCTTTAAAATCAAAGTAAGTAAAATCGGATTTTTTCACTTTAAAATATCTAGTGTCATTTTCATCCATGAAACCACCGCCCTCAAATGTAAAGCCGGCAGGAACAGTTATCGTATAAAAGCCCCATGTTACGGTTTCTTCCTCTCCGGATACTTCTTCCTCTGTATCAGCATTTGTTTCTTCTTCAGTCTCTGTTTCTTCTGTCGTATCTTTCTTTTCAGACTCTTTCTTGCCACATGCTGTCATAGATAAGCCAAGTACAAAAGCACATGAGCAGATTGCAAGTCTCTTCATTATCTTTCTCATAAAAATCCCTCCATTTATGTAAAAAAACTTACTACGCGCTAATAATATCATAGTAATTTTTAAAAAGTAAATTCATAATATGCTATATATAAGCTTCTCCTGTTTTAACTATGTAAGAAAAAACCCATCTCCCTACATAAGCCAAAGGAAGTTATCATCAGAATTAAAGAAATCTATGTTATTGATCATGATGATATCAGTTATTCCCTCTTCTTTAGCAAGATCACTTACAGTCTTTTCGTGATAGTATCTAAGATCCACAACTATAATCTCCTCATAGTTATCTGCAAGCAGGGGAAGCAGACTGTGAGCATAGGAATCTTTGACAACTATTACCCGGTCAGAGGAAGCAGACTTATCAGCATCTCCCGACTCTCTCTCTCCAGTATCCAAACCCCTGTTATCGTCATAATATGAATTATTCTTAATCCTTATAATTGCATGATTTCCATCAAGATAAACCTGATACTTATCCTTTATATTTAGCTTATCATAGTTATATAAACTATCCTGGGTAAAGTCTTCATTCACATAATTTACAGTGTATTTTCCGGTATCATTTTTATAAAGAATTATATCGTCAGGCTCGGTTCCAAATACCGGTGCATCCGAATACAGGGTTCCGTAAAAATCCTCTCTTACAGTCTCTATATCATAAGTATCCTTTGACATAGCTTTTATTCCAAGTTCTTTACACAATTTCTTATATCCGATATAAGCTCCGTTCATAGTCCAATGGTGGTCTGTATTATAGTATATATAATCACCTTTTGCCGATACAAGCTCATCAGACACATCCACAAAATTAATCCTTTCAGATACATTTTTCTCTATATATTTAATAGTCATTGCCTGATCGTCCACATCGGCATATGGAGGCAAAGAATCATTATATACATAACAGGCATTTGGAACCATAAGCCATGTAATATTTAATTCCGGATTATTCTCCGCAAATTCATTAACAAATCCCAGATTTCTATCTATCTGTATAAAGTTTTCCTTATAACCCCTTATATATCTTCCATCAGCAAAATAAGTCTGATTGATATAGGTTTGATTAAGTACTCTGTTTTCACCAACCTTAAGCTTAACAAGAAAATCCTTGAAAATAATCTGGTCGCTCATATAGCTTTCAAATCCATCGGAAAAATCGCCTGAAAAAATACTCTTTACACTAACAGCAGGAAACTGCGCAAGATTTCGGTTTTCCATATCAGAAAAGGCTCTATCTTTAGCCACAATCGTACCTATGGTAAAAATTAGAATATAAACTATGAAAATAATTGTTATAATTTTATTTCTCATATTACTCTCCGGTAAAATTTAATATCACAAACTCATTTATATAACATCATAAACTAATATTTTGGATTCTAAAACTTATAATTTAAAACCCAATAATAATTTTTTTAAACCTGTAACTTATAACTTAAAACCCAATAATTATAATTTAAAACCTGAAATATAAAAACGGATTAAATGCTTCACTTGCAAGAAATGCCGTCGACAAAAGCATAACACATATAATGAATACTCCTTCAACTACTCCTGCTATGGAACTCTTTTTATCTTCAATCTTTGTTATAAACTTTCCTGCAAGCAACCTCGGATAAGGTGTCGCCGCTACAAAAGCAATGATCAGGAACAATCCATATGATAAAAGCATATATGCTGTATATCTGTTAAAAACAGTCAGTCCTCCAAAGCCAAACATATTTTTTACTGCAGATTTTAAAGCTCCCCACTTATCATAAGCAAATATTACCCAGCCAAAATTGATAAAGAAAAGAGCATATAAATGTGACAAGAACTTAGGTGCTTTTTCCAGTTTCTTTAAAAGCCATGTTTTTTCAATCATAAGAAGCACAAAGTAATAAAGCCCCCATATGATAAAGTTCCATGATGCACCATGCCAGAAGCCTGTCAAAAACCATACTACAAAAAGATTTCTGTAGGTCTTTGCCTTACCCTTCCTGTTACCCCCTAGAGGTATATAAACATAATCTTTAAACCATGACGAAAGAGATATATGCCATCTTCTCCAAAACTCCGTAAGGCTCTTTGATATATAAGGATAATCAAAGTTTTCAAGAAATCTAAAGCCAAACATCCGTCCAAGTCCTATCGCCATATCCGAATATCCCGAAAAATCAAAATATATCTGTAGCGTAAATGCCACCGAACAAATCCACGATAATAAAACCGTATTTTGCTCATTTGGAAGCTTGGAAAGCGTATCAAATATCTCTCCTGCCATATTGGCTATAAGCACCTTTTTACCAAGTCCGGTAACAAATCTTCTTACACCCTCGCCAAAATCGTCTATGTTTTCCTTACGTTCTTCAAGCTGCTTTGCTACAGTTTCATATCTTACTATCGGTCCTGCGATAAGCTGCGGAAAAAGTGTGATATAGGTTGCAAGATTTATTATATTTTTCTGTGGCTTTGCAGTCTGTCTATATACATCTACCGAATAAGTAAGAATCTGGAAGGTATAAAAGGATATACCCAAAGGTAGTGAAAGCTCTAACGCCTTTATATGAATATGCGGAATCTTATTGATATTTTCCGTAAAAAAGCCCATATACTTAAAGAAAAACAATATACCGAGATTGATAATAACCGCAAGCGCAACCATCCACCTTGCCGCTTTTATCTTTTCCTTTTTCATATAATAATCGGTCAAAAGTCCCATAACATAACCGACTATTATAGATGCAAGCATCACAAAAACGTACTTAGGCTCTCCCCATGCATAAAAAATAAGAGAAAAAAACATAAGCACGAAATTTTTAATTGCCCTTGGGCTTATATAATATACCAGCAAAACCGCAGGTAAAAACGCAAACAAAAATGTAATGCTTGAAAACAGCATAGCTATCTCCCTGTGATAATCAAATTATTTTATAGGTAAAACAAACCTTCTATATTCTAATCATCTTATTATTTTACCTATAAGCATACTACTTTTCAACTATCTTATAGGTAAATTTTTGAAATTACAGCATGACAAATCGCTTAAATTACCTATAAGAGCTCTGTTACTGCTCATCTTATAGGTAAATTTTTAAAAATACAGCCTGTCAAATCGCTTAAATTACCTATAAGAACTCTGTTACTGCTCATCTTATAGGTAAATTCTCAAAATTTCAGCCTGTCAAGTCACTTAAATTACCTATAAGAGCTCTGTTACTGCTCATCTTATAGGTAAATTCTAACTTTTTTATGAGTTACGGCAACTACAAGTCATATGAATTGTTTCACTCCAGAAAAGAGCTCTTATTCTTAGGCTTTCCTGATACTTCTTTTGGGGTATATATATAAAGCTCGTGGCGGGCACGTGTCATGGCAACATATAGCATACGGCGCTCCTCCTCTATCTTACCTGAGGTTTTTGCCTTTCTGTAAGGTATACAGCCATCGACTACATTCATGATGTATACACAGTCAAACTCAAGTCCTTTTGAACTGTGCATGGTCATAAGGCGAAGACCTTTCTTGTCCTTTTCCTCTATCTGCTGCTTCTTTAAGACCTCTGAATATTCTTCAATAAATTCAAAAAGCTCGCCGTAGCTTTTAAAGTCAACTATCATGCTTGCAAATTCATCCAAGACCTCATACAGTTCATCTTTATCAAGCTGTCTGAACTCGGCGTAGTCCTTTATGTAATCATCAAAGCCGACTGCATTTCTTATAAAATTAAGCGCCGGATATGGACGCATCTTGCTTATAAGTCTTAAGTCAGCGATAAGCTTGTCGATTCTTTCCACCACGTATTCTTTATCCCTTGCACGATATCTTAGAGCATTAAAATCAATCTCCTCCTCAAGCAGAAGATTTCTGCTTATATATCTGCTTGGCTTATTCATTATCTGCAGGAAAACCGACCTACTTCTGTCACCCATGGCAAAGCGCATATAATTAAGCACACCCTTTACGACAAAATGCTCAAATATATTGGGCAATGCATCGCTTATGGTATAAGGTATGTTAAACTGATTAAGCTTATATACAAGACGCCTTGGCTCGATATTGGTTCGATAAAGCACAGCCTGTTCTTCGTAAGGTATGCCTGCAGCAAAATGCTCTCTGACACTTGAAATAATCGCATCATTTTCAAAATTGGTATCTTCTGTTTCAATTATTTCAAACTTGCCCTCTGCGGCATTTTTTGAAACCAGCTTCTTATCAAATCTCTTTTTATTGTCTGCAATAAGCTTGGACGATACCTTCGTAATCACTCTGTCGCATCTGTAGTTTTCTACCAGATAATATTTCCTGGTGTTTTCAAAATCCTTCTCAAACAAAAACATTATCTCAGGTCTCGCTCCGCGAAAGCCGTAAACCGACTGGTCATCATCGCCGACTACAAATACATTATCCAAAGGCTTTGCCAAAAGCTTAAATATCTCATATTGAATTTTATTACTGTCCTGAAATTCATCAATCATTATATACTTAAATATTTCCCTGCAGCGTTTAAGTATATCCGGTCTTTTATTTAAAAGCTCATAGCACATAACCATCATATCGTCAAAATCAATTTTGCCGAACCGTTTCATCTCATGATTAAATCTCTTATAAATCTCCCTGAATTCATCCTCGGGCATATCCTTGCTGTAATAGTTTTCTATGTCTATCATATCACATTTAACGAGCCCTATCTGCGATATAATACTTGATATGATATCCTCTTTATTTTCATATTCAAGAGACATCCCCAAAAGAATTTTATCTATTAACTTTCTCTTTTCATCATTTGAAATCACACTGGAATTGTTTAGATTGTATGCTGTCTTAATAATCCAAAAATAAATCGAATGAAATGTACCGAATCTTACCTGATGGTTTTTCCCTCTTGTCATAGCCTTAAACCTTTGTTCCATCTCGCGGGCTGCCGCTCTGGTAAAGGTTATAACAAGAATATCTGCGGGCGAAACACCCGCAGATTCTATTAAATACTTTATTCTACCTGTAATGACTGCTGTCTTTCCGGAACCCGGCCCTGCAATAACCATACACGGCCCATCTACATGCTTTATCGCATGCTCCTGTTCCTTACTGTAATTCATAAACAAACTCCTATACAATTAGTTCCACAGCATTAACAAAGTTCATTTATATATTAGCTAAAAGCTTACATATACATATAATCACTATGCATTAGCTCCGCAGCACTTCTTATACTTCTTACCGCTTCCGCAAGGACATGGATCATTACGTCCAACCTTTGGAGGCTTAACTACAGTCTTTGAAGACTTCTGAACCTTGTATAATTCCTTACGCTTTTCTTCTGAAAAAATCTTATCCCACTGTGGAAGTGTATATAACCACTCTGCATTGCATCCAACCATATTCATGTAAAGCTTTTCAGGATCAAATAGAAGTGATACCTCACTATCTTCAGTTAAATTATCAATATCATTTGGCTTTATAAGGCTTTCCTCTATACCATCAAGGAAACCTACCATAAGCTCAATCGGCATATCATACTTTTCAGCAAGCTCCTTAACAGTTCCCTTAACTTCCTTTGCAGGCTCCTCTAAAAGCTGCTCATATATAGCCTTTTCTCTTTGAAAATAATCAAGCCAGAACTTATTTCCTTCCGGTGTTCTCTCGTCAAGTCCGTATGCGTGATCACGCCATTCCTTTAATAAACTCATATTTATCTCCTTGTATTTCATAATTTTTAAACTGACACAGGCTGTCATATCCACCATCTATCATACGATAAAATGCTTCATGCCAACCAAAGGATAGTATATCAAAAATATGTGTTTATTTCAACGATTTTCTTTTAAGACTAATCATCATTATTTTTTATAAAATCATAATCTCTTATTCAGACTTTTCATCTTTTTCAGACTCGTTATCTTTTTCATATTCAGCACCTTTGCCGGCTCCGCTTAGAACCTTGCCCAGCCATAGTGCGATGTACATAAAAAACGGTATAGTGATGGTAAGAGCAAGAAATGGCATAAAAAGCTTACTTCCCATAATTCCGGTAATAAAGGTCGCTATGATAAGAGCTGCGATTATAATCAAACAGATCCATGCCAAAGCCCTTGAAAACTTTCTTTTAGAAAGATTAGATAAATATTCTATATTTTCTTCCCTTAAATCTTTAGCCATTTTTACCTCTCACATCAAAACACAATATACAAATAACATCAAATCTTTTTTCATTCTTTAAGCTATACTACTCATATCTTAACGCATCTATCGGATTTAAGTTCGCAGCCTTAACCGATGGGATAAATCCAAATACAATACCGATTACCATTGAAAATACAACGGATACAACTATGGCTGCACCGCTTATGGCAACCGGAGTCTTGGCGACATCGGATATGATATATGCAAGACCTATACCTGCGCCGACACCTATCATACCGCCAAGGCTTGTAAGAACTGCTGCCTCTGTCAGAAACTGCGCCAGTATAACGCCCTTTCTTGCACCCAGTGCCTTCTTAAGACCTATCTCTCTGGTTCTTTCGGTTACAGACACAAGCATTATATTCATAACACCGATACCACCTACTATAAGCGATATACTTGCTATCCATATAAGCTGCTTACTGGTGGAAGCACTAACCTCCTGAAGTGCCTTAGCCTTTTCAAGAAGATCCTCGCTTCTGTATTTTAATGAAGTGCCCATTGACTCTTCTTCGTTCATATCACCGCCGGTTTTGTCATTGGCACCGATATAATCATTTAAAATGTCTGCCGTCTTTCTTCCTGCCTTTGTCATATCCTCCGTGCTTCTTGGTTTAACAACCACGTTATATGGCTCATCAAATCCAAAAAGCATAGGCCAGATATCATCGGTTACGAAATATTTTCCCGAAGCATCATTGTAGTAATAGGTATACCAGTCATTTAGGTTTTCAACCTTAGGACTAAAGGAATCCTGCTGTTCAACCACGCCTATTACAACGTAAGCATCATTTTTTATAATAACGGTTTTTCCGATATAATCCTTTTCTCCGGCAAAAAGCACATCCGCAGCAACCGTATCAAGAATTACAAATTTATTAAAATTCTTTCTGTCATGCTCCGTAAACAGTCTTCCCTTTTTTACACTGTAGCCCATTACGGAAAAATAATCCTCATCCACACCAACAAAGGTTGTATTGTTTACAATATTGTCACCATACATAATTCCGCTGTAAAGAGAACCCATTCTGTATGAAGCAACTGCAGTTACCTCATCCAAATCAAGGATTTGGTCTTTTAAAGTGTCGTCAAAAACAGGCAGCTTATTTCCTCCCTGGCTATCTCCGGAGGTATAATTCCAATCACCCTGATAAAGCTCAACCTTGACCACATTTGTACCTGTACCTACAAGGTTCTCCTTAATCTGCTCACTGGTTCCCTTAATAGTTGATACTATGGCAATTATGGCGGCTATACCTATGATTATTCCCAGCATGGTAAGGAAGGAACGCATCTTATGAGCCCATATTCCCTGAAAAGATAATCTTATATTTTCAATCATATATGTTTTCCTCCCCTTTTTAATAATACAGACTGTCTGTACGGGCATGCTTGGTCTTTATGCCCTCTTCAACGTCACTTGCATACGGAAATGCAATATAGTCATTGTAGGAAACGCCTCTTTTAATCTCTATAAGTTCTCCCCACATAATCTTTCCTGTCTCAACATACACCTTTTTAAGCTTGCCGCTTTCTTCTTTCATGACATAGAAATTATCATTGTCTCTCATTACAAATGCCATAGGAAGATACATGGAACCATTTGAGTCTGCATTATTGTCGGGAAGTGTAATCTCCATATACATTCCCCTTTCAAGACCTTCTGCATCCTCAATAGTTATGGATACAGGATAAAAGGTTTCCATCTTCTCGCTATAGGAATAATTGTTTGTTGCCGGTATAAGGGATTTGTCAGTTACTGTTCCGGTATAATACATACCGGTATCATAGCAATACAAATCAACATTTTCTCCAAGTGTAACCTTATCAAGGGACAGCTCTCCGATTGATGCCTGAACAGTATAACCCGAGGTACCGCTTATAACTATCATAGCGGTATTGCTGTTTAAAGCCTCCTCTTCATCCAAAACAGTCTTAACAACTCCGTCAAAATTAGCCGTTACCTGACCGCTTGAAAGCTGGTATTCCATAATCTCATATTCTATCTCTGCAAGCTGATATGCTGTATTAAGACTGGTTATTTCATTTTGTTTTTCCGTGATAGCCTTCTTTAATTCCTCTCGGGTATAGGTTTCTTCAAAGTCACCTTCATCAAAGGAATCCATATCCTGATTACCGGCTGAAGCATCATAATTTTGCTGTGTATCAGCCATGTCAGACTGTCCGAGTCCAGTACTATCATCAGCATTTGAAGCATCTGTTTGACCTGCTTCATCGAAAGTGTCCGTATCGGTATCAGCATCCGTATCCGTGCTTATCGGAATATCCGGCTCCTCGGTAGTTGGTACTTCTGTTGTCGGTGCTTCTGTCGTAGGTGCTTCAGTGGTTGGTTCAGGCTCCGGCTGAGGCATATCCTCGATAGGAGTAATCTTCTTTAATTCCTCCAGCTCTCTTTGAGCAGCCAAAATGGAAGTCCTTGCCAGCTCGACCTCTGTTCTTTTTGTTTCAAGAGCAAGATTTTGAGATGTTACATCATACTCGACTATTACATCTCCTACTTTTACCTCATCTCCCTCCTTGACATGAATCTCTTTAATTCTCTGCGAGGAGATAGCATAAATCTTTTGCTCCATATTGATCTGAACAGAACCGCCTATAGAGCTGTAGCTTCCAAACCAGCTTCCGTCCTGACCTATCTCATTTACAGGATATACATCTATGGTTTTGCTGTTCGCATTCTTTTTCTTAAGAAAATGTAACACAGTAACGGTTATACCAATTACGACAAGAGTTACAATTAAACCAATAATTATCTTCTTTGCCTTACTCATATCGCACCTCCTGTCCGACAGAATCTGCATTTATTCCGTCATATGTGTGCATTATCTCTGATTCAGGCTGTTCACTGCTTATATCTGTTGCGTTGTCTGATAAACCGTCACCCATAATAAGCTCACCATCTATTATCTTGACCATTCTGTCAGCATGAGAAGCTATCTCATCAGAGTGGGTAATCATTATGATGGTCGTACCGCGCTCATGAAGCTCTCTGAATAGCTCCATAACCTGTATACCGGATTTTGAATCAAGCGCTCCGGTAGGCTCATCCGCAAGCAATATCTTAGGCTGGTTAACCATAGCTCTTGCTATAGCAACTCTCTGCTTTTGTCCACCTGAAAGCTGAGTCGGTTTAAAGCTTACTCTGTCTGAAAGTCCTACCAAGTCAAGTGCTTCAAGGCACATTTTTTTTCTTTCCCTTTTAGGAACCTTGGCATACTGAAGCGGAAGACCTACATTGTCAAGAGCTGTCTGCCTCGGCATAAGATTGAAGGTCTGAAATACAAAACCTATCTGCTTGTTGCGCACAAAGGAAAGCTCTCTGTCCTTAAGTGTATTAATCTCCTGACCATCCAGAAAATATGTGCCGGCAGTAGGCTTATCTATACAGCCTATTATATTCATAAGCGTAGATTTGCCCGAACCCGAAGGGCCCATAATGGCTACATACTCACCCTCTTCTATGGAGAGATTGATATTTTTAAGAACCGGAACATCCATATTACCCTGAATATAATTTTTATAAATGTTTTTTAATTCAAGTAACATTACTCTGCCTCCTCTCCTGAAAAGCCAGCGTCCTCTGTTACTCCATCCATACCGGATTCGTCTATATTATCATACTCTCCGGATTCATCTATATCACCAAAATCCTCCATCATTCCATCAGTTCCGGTAGCTTCATCTATCATTACATCCTCAAAATTATGAGTTGTCTTCATACCTTCCTTGATTCTTGCTTCAGGGAAAGCGATATAATCCTCATTTGAAAGTCCTGATGTAATCTCGTACGCCATCATAAGCTCATCATAAGCTCCAAGAGTAACCGTTCTTTTTTCAATCTTACCCTTTGAGTTTTCAACCCAGACATAGGAGTCTCCCGCATCCTGAACTATATAAAACTCGCCTAACCATACACCTTCCTTAACCTCGCCCTGACCATAGTCCGGCTCGATATATACATGCTCTCCAAGTATAAGTCCGTCTGTATTGTCCAGAGTCACATAAAACGGATAATTGCTTGTTGTATCGGAACCGCCACTACCATCGCTATTATTACTTTCCGTATGTTCAAGGTCGATACTTTGAATCGTACCACTCCAGGTTATGCTTTCATCCAATCTTGAATGAACTATAACGGCATCTCCCTTTGACATGCTTCTTACATTAAGCTCACTTGCAGTACCCTTAATTCTGTATTCTCCCACAGCCATAATTGTTATATATGCCTTATCACTACTACTTCCAGAATCATATCCATATCCGTAGCTATAGTCACTGCCTCCAAGAGAACTGTTATTTTCAGCAACTGACTCATCTATCTCCTTTACAATTCCATCCATAGGAGCAATAACCTTATTGTTTTCCATAGCTGCCTGCTGTCTGTCTATCTCAAGCTGCTTTGAACTTGCATTATAATTGCTCTGATTAACCTCGGCCTGAAGATTCTGTATCTGCGCCGTATATTCTATCTTTCTGTCAGCCGGCGCCTCATCTCTTTCCTTAACAAGCTCTGCTATCTGCTGATTGGTTGTAGTTATGCCATTATTGATATTTTGAAGCTCAAGCTGGAGCTGTCTAAGCTTTAGCTGCATCTCCTCGGTGTCATACTCAAATAAAATATCACCCTTTTTTACCTCATCCCCTACACTGACATACAAAGTCTTTACCTTCTTGTCACTATCGGGATTGACCTTTTTTGTTTCCTGGGCTTCAACTATTCCCACATATCTGCTGTCAACAGCTACACCATATCCCATGATATTACAGACTGATTCTACGTAAACGACCTCGCCCGAATCATCATCCTCCTTATCTCTCAATAAGAAATAGGCAGTAATACCACCTGCTATAGCAAGAAAAATAATAATTGTGATTATGATTTTAATTTTCTTTTTCATAACGCCTCTCCCGTTTTTATAATGATTTCTTCCGACTATTTGATTATATAAAAAATATAATTATAAATATATAGCTTAAACTTTTAAGATTTTATTAAAATTAAAAACTATTCAGGCTTTTTATCATCATCCTTTATAAAATTAAACCATTTTTTGATGTCCTTCTCATAGCCGTTATCTCCCGGCTCATAAAATACGCTCCCCATCAGATTATCCGGCAGATATTGTTGTTCTACATAATGCTTTGGATAATCATGTGCATATTTGTAGCCCACATTTCCAAGATTTTTGGAACCCGAATAATGCGCATCCCTCAAATGATTGGGAACTGCTGCATTTGCCGTGTTTTTTACAGCATCCATGGCTGCATATATGGCGTTGGTAACCGAATTGCTTTTAGGTGCACAGGCAACATATATGGCTGCATGAGCAAGTATAAGCTGTGACTCCGGCATTCCCACTCTTTCGACCGCCTGGGCACAGGCCGTTGCAACAACTATAGCCTGCGGGTCGGCATTTCCCACATCCTCACATGCGCAAATCATAATTCGTCTTGCTATAAAGGTTACGCTCTCACCTGCGTATAGCATCTTGGCAAGCCAGTAGACCGCCGCATCGGGATCTGAACCCCGCATACTTTTTATAAATGCCGATATCACATCATAGTGATTATCCCCATCCTTATCATACTTTATATTGCGCCTTTGAACACATTCCTCCGCTACAGATAAATCTATGACAATCTTGCCGGTTTTTTCATCTCTTTCCGTAGAAAGTATACCAAGCTCAATCGCATTTAAGGCAGTTCTGGCATCTCCCTCAGAAACATCGGCAAGAAAGCTTACTGCCTCATCCGTGATAACAGCATCAAAAGAACCCATACCCTTTTCCACATCAGATACGGCTCGTCTTATAAGCACTTCAATATTTTCTTTTGAAAGCGGTTTTAATTGAAATATCGTTGAACGTGATACAAGCGCATTATTGACCTCAAAATAAGGATTTTCGGTAGTCGCACCAATAAGTATAACTGTTCCATCCTCAACAAAAGGCAAAAGATAATCCTGCTGTGCTTTGTTGAATCTGTGAATCTCGTCAACAAAAAGTATGGTCTTTTTACCATACATTTTAAGATTATCCTGTGCCTCGTTTACAACCTCTCCGATGTCCTTCTTACCGGAGGTGGTTGCATTTATCTCTCTGAAATTAGCACTTGTAGAATTGGCTATGACCATAGCCAATGTTGTTTTGCCCGTTCCGGGCGGGCCGTAAAGTATTATGGAGCTAAGCTTGTCCGCTTTGATTATACGGTATAAAAGCTTATCGGCTCCCAATATATGTTCTTGACCAACAACCTCATCGAGCGTTGTCGGTCTAAGTCTCTTTGCCAGCGGAGAATCCTTTTCTTTGCTATTCTCACGCATATAATCAAACAAATCCATAGCCAGTCTCCCCACGGAACATATATAATTAACATATTTTAGGCACACGCATGGCACGTGTTACTTAACGCCATGCTTAGTGCCTAAAATTTGTTAATTATATACATCCCATGATAATATTATTGTAGTCCCAGTTTCTTTATAATCTCATCGAATTTTATTATATCGATAGGTTTACACATGTACTCCTCGTAATCATCACTTGCATAGCTTGAATCAAAGCCTTCATCAAGAGCACTTATCATAATAACCTTACATCTTGAATCTCTTGCAAGACCAAGCTTTCTCTCTGCATCCCTTATAGATGCAAGCGCCTTATACCCATCTATCTTTGGCATCATGATATCCATGCAGATAAGATCAAATTTTTCATTATTATTGACAGCATTGACAAATTCATCTACGGCTGCTATACCATCTCTGGCAAGTACTACCTCACCATACTTTGATAAAAGCTTCTCCATGAACTTTCCACTTGCTATATCATCCTCTGCTACCAAAACCTTCATTAATCCTCTTCTCCTTTCCGATCCGAAATTATTAATAAATCAAGCCATTTATCAAGGTTTTCCATGAATTCCTGTTTAAATGTCTTTTTATGATAGGTAATTCTTCTGACTAAAATATGTGTCATAAGCATACCGGTTGCATTGTTTGCCAATTCCTCCGGTGTAAAGGTTTTAACAATCTCACCCTCTTTTATCGCACCCTTAAACATATCTTCGACAAACTGTCTACGCTGTGTGATGCAAAGTGAAATCTTATCTCTGGTATTTATATTATGCAACAATTCTTCATACTGAAGCATAAGTGTCGATAACGAATAATAATTATCATAGTAGGTTGCATAATCATTAAAATACATTCTTATCTTTTCTACATAAGAAATATCTTTTGAGCTTACTGTTTTTCTGATACCTTCATCAAAGCTAGAATAGTAATCCACAACCTCAACCAAAACCTCATCGATGCCACTGAAATATTTGTACATAAGTGCTTCAGAAGTGTTTTCTTTTTCCGCAAGATTGTGTGTGGTCAATGCAGAAAGACCCAATTCACTGATTAAATCTATAGCAGAGGATACTATTCTATACTTTCTTGAAACAAAGTTTTCTGCCACAAAAAAGTCCCCCTCTCTCTTCGGTTATAATCTCCCCATACAACTGCTTATAATTGTATGCCATTTACCTGTTTTTGTCAAATATGATTACTATATTTTAGGCACTTTTTGTGTCAGTTATCCAAATTATTTTGAAACTAAAAACAGCTGTCACGAAACGTGACAGCCATTTCAAGCTTTAACTCAATGATATAACAAATCCCAATTCATAATTTTGTACTAAAAAATACTACAGAATATATTTAAATAGGTACGATGTTACGTGATTAAGTTGTAACTACTTTATAACAGTTACATTGGTTGCCTGAGGTCCCTTTGCACCTTCAACAACTTCGAATTCTACAGACTGATTTTCCTCAAGAGTCTTAAATCCTTCCATGTTAAGACCTGTGAAATGAACGAATACATCCTGTCCGTTCTCGTCTGTGATAAATCCAAAGCCCTTCTGGTTATTGAACCATTTTACTGTACCTTTTGCCATGATAAAGCCCCTCCAAATATAAAATCTCGCATATTTTTATGCTACTATAAAATAGCACATTGTTTTATTTTAGTCAAGACGTTTAATTATTTTTATAATACAAATCAGACAAGTTTTATGCCATTTTCTCTATTATAAAAATAAAGATTGTCAGACAGAAAATCTATCTTGGGAATAGCATGCTTATTGACCTCTTTTATAAACATCTTTAACGAATCTGTATCCTCTTCCATTTCTTTGGGTATCAAAATAAGCTCATGTATGCTCGACGGTATGATATAATACTCCTTCGACTTATTTTGACTAAATTCCTCCAATATTTCCTTATACGTTATATATGCCGCACCGTTTATTCCACATTCATTGGTAAGCACATATATGTCATTTTCCGGAATATATACATCTCTTGCAGACCAAAGCTTTATTATCTCCGACATCTTTTTCAAAAGCGGAGGAAAAAGCACCCTGGTATTGTCATATGCAATCTTATAGAGAGTATGCGTATTTAGTCCCCAGCTATCCATCAACACATTTTTAACAATGGTGGAGGATACATTTTTTTCATCCTTATGTACCAGATATCTAAAGGTTATAGCCATATCAAGAAACGGAATAAACGGACAATCCTCAAGATTGGATTTATTTTTTTCGTAATTAACAACCTTGATAAATAATTTATCCTTATAGTCATCAAGATTATTTGCATGCTCCTCCAAAACCTCAAGCTTATCAATTGAATCCCTATAGTTTTCAAGTATAAGCTTCGTAATATCTTCGATACTTTTTCCCTTCTTATAAAGGTCATAATAGTACTCCATATAAATGGTCGGAGCTGAATCCCTTTCATTTTTTGAAAGCACTATCCCCTTATAAATTACACCGTTGTTTTTAACCACTTCCCTTTCATATATCTCATCGACATCATATGCCGTAAGATATTCTCTGATATTGTCACACACCATTAAAGTAAATTCATTTAAATCCATATTGCTTCTCCTATCCATTATAAAATTATAAATGGGAAAAACGGAATTAAATAAAGATTTTACAAAGACAAATAAATTATATCCTCGACGTTGTTGCAATGCAAGTATAAAAAAAGCACCATTGTATCCGAAAGTTTACAACGATGCTTTTAAAGCATTATATTTACTTGCTTTATAAAAATATAAAAATTTATACAATTTTTTTCAAGAGCTCTAAAAATGCTTTCATTTCATCATCTGTTCCGATGGTTACTCTTAAATAATTATCAATACGCGGCTTATTAAAATATCTAACAAATATTTTTTCTTCTCTTGCCTTTTCAAATATCTCTTTGGCAGATATTTTTTCATGAGTTATAAAAAGGAAGTTAGTTGATGACGGAAGCACCTTAAATCCAAGCCCTTCTATCTCCTGCTTAAACCACTCTCTCGTAGCAACAACTTTTGCCACAGTCTCTTTAAAATACTCATCATCCTTTAAGCTTTCTGCGCCAAGTATAATCGAAGGCATATTCATGGTATATGAGTTATATGAGAATTTAACATCACTCATGTATTTTATAAGCTTTTCACTACCCATAGCATAACCTATACGAAGTCCGGCCATGGAACGTGATTTTGAAAAGGTTCTTACTACCAGAAGATTATCATATGTATCAATCAAAGGAAGCGAACTCTCTCCTCCAAAATCAACATATGCCTCATCTACGATAACAACCACATCCTGATTGTGCTTTACTATATCTTCGATAAATGAAAGAGGTCTTGCTATACCTGTAGGTGCATTTGGATTGGCAATTACAACTCCGCCGTTTTCCTTGTAATAATCTTCTGCCTTTATATTAAATGTTTCATCAAGCTCAGGTCTCTCATAAGGTATACCAAGCAGTTCAGCCCATACATCATAAAATGAATAGGTTATATCCGGAAAAAGTATATTTTTACTGGAATTAAAAAATGTCATAAATGCCATGGCAAGTACATCATCAGAACCTACACCAACAAAAACCTGACTGTTCTTTAAACCATGATATCCGGCTATCTCATCTACCAAAAGAGTCGCCTTATCATCCGGATAAAGTCTTAGCTTTTCCAGTTCAACTGCCTTTGCCAAAACCCTCGGTGACGGTGGATATGGATTTTCATTGGTATTTAATTTTATTATGTTCTTTTCCTTAGGCTGTTCTCCCGGTACATACGGTTCAACCCTTCTTACATTTGCCTCCCAAGCCGACATAGCTTTCCTCCTAACTAAGTTAATTCTCTTTAAAAGATACTATTTTTAATTCTACTGCTTAAACTACTTTAATCTCTTCAATATCTCAAGTACGTAATTCCAATATTTCTTAGTACTTTCTATATACAGCTTTTCATCCGTTGTATGAATAGCCTCCATGCGAGGTCCTATGGATACACAGTCGAGATCTTTTATCTTTCCTGCAAATATACCACATTCAAGGCCCGCATGTACAGCCTCTATGGTAGGTTTTTCTCCAAATAAATCCACATACGCATCATACATTATCTCTCTCAGCTTAGAATCCTCTTTGTATTCCCATGCAGGATATTCACCGGTAACCTTGATGGTTCCATCAAAGATTTTAGCAAGAGCTCCTATAATATCGATAAGCTCTTCCTTTTCCGAGCTCACACTGCTTCTTACAGAAAATACCATCTTGATTTCTCTGTTTAAAGCTATCTTCTCAGTACTCATAATTCCAAGATTAAGTGATGTCTGCACAAGTCCGTCTATATCCTGACTCATCTTTTTTACACCATTTGG
Organism: uncultured Lachnospiraceae bacterium; assembly: GCA_902762955.1. GTDB lineage: Bacteria > Bacillota > Clostridia > Lachnospirales > Lachnospiraceae > Coprococcus_C. The sequence continues at coordinate 55,082 of CACWQH010000003.1, read as the reverse complement.
AACGGCTGCTAAAATAGTTACAAACTCATCTGTAGGATTTTTATAATCGGCACTGAAGTTGACCATCTCATCATCAGGTGTTTCATCAGTAACCATTATCCTCTCAACACTAAGCTTTATATCCGGATCGGTTTTTTTGTATTCGTTCTTTAGAATCTTATCCAGTGCAGCAACCTTATCAAAAACCACCCTTTGAACAAACTCAATCTGTTCCGGAGTATCCTCATCAAGATATACATCAATTACAGCATACGCTTCCTTAGGTATAGCATTGTCCTTAAGTCCTCCCCATACCTCAACAAGATTTATATATACATCCTCGGATTTGTTGAGATAATTCAGGGCTCTGCCAAGCACCATATCGGCATTTGCTCCCTGCTTATGAATTTCAATGCCCGAATGACCGCCTGTAACTCCGGTAACACTGAGCTTAACCCTAAAATAACTGTCATCGTCAATAATTCCCTTTAACAATCCGTCATGCGACGGTTTAACCGGCTGAACCGGTGCAGGATATCTGAGTGTAACAGTCGCTCCTCCTGCACAGCTTACTAAAAGCTGCCCCTCATCCTCCGAATCAAGATTGAGCATAATCTTTGATTTAAGCTTTGAACAATCAAGTGCAGAAGCCCCAAGCATACCAATCTCCTCATCAACAGTTATAACCACCTCAAGCGGCGGATGCGGTATATCCTCTGAATCAAGTATTGCAAGCGCAAAAGCAACCGCTATGCCATCGTCTCCACCAAGAGTTGTACCCTTGGCATAGATATACTCGTCTGTCTTGGCAAGCTCTAACCCATCCCTTTCAAAATTGATACAAGAATCCGGAGTCTTTTCACACACCATATCCATATGACCCTGAATAATTACAGCCGGTGAGTTTTCATAGCCCTTTGTTCCATCTTTAAAGATTATTACATTTCCGGCCTCATCCTGTATATATCGAAGACCTCTTTCTTCGGCAAAAGCTGCTAGACAATCGCTTATCATCCTTGTATTTCTTGATCCGTGCGGAATCGAAGCAATCCTTTCAAAATATTTAAAAACTTTTTTTGGTTCTAAACCATCTAATACTCCCATATTTACTCTCCCATGATGTATTTTTTATATTGAAAATATTAAGCTCTGCTTTCATGACAGGTAAAATATATAATCTGATATTCCCCTGCTATTTTATCAATAAGTCCAAGTCCCGCATCAACCTTATCCTTATCAAGATTGACAAAAGAATCGTCAAATATTATAAATGGCTTTTCCTTTTCAAACATAGCATCCACCAAAGCCATACGCATGCATACTCCAACCAGATCCTTATATCCCATACTAAGGAATTTTGTCTCCCTGTCAAGTCCCAATTCTTTATGGGACAGATTAATATTGGCATCAAGTCTGTATGTATTGTCTGCTTTACCGGTAATCATTCCGTAGTATTTATCAAAACCGTTTTTTATAGGTGCTGTATATTTAGCGGTAAACTCTGCCTTTGCTTCTTCAAGTAACGTACCGGTTTCTTTGAGCATTTTGTACTTATGAAGCTTTTCCTCATAGCTTTCATTTAATTCCCCGAGTTCATTTTCACATTCATAAATATTTTCAAGTTTTTCCTCTAACTCGTCTATCTGACGGTTATAACCCGAGATATTTTTATTGTGACCTTCTATCTCAATACCTATTCTTCTTAAATTTTCATCAATTTCTGTTAAAGAATATTTTGATTCTGTCTCTTTGGCATTTAAAATCGAGTCCACATCATTATTTATCTCAAATATATCTTTTTCCTTCGCTGCTTTTTCAACCGCAGCCTTTAATTCTTCGATATCTCTTGTTTTTTCCTCCAGATAGTCAAGCTGCCTGTACATATCTTCTTCAGGCTCAAATCCTATACTGATAAGATAGCTTTTTATCTCATCAAATGTACTCTTATATTCATCGCTTATCTTTATATAATTATTCTTTTTATCCGTCAGATTATTCTTTATATAAAGATTTTGTTCACGAAGTTTTTCCAGCTCATTAATTCTTTCTTTCTTATCACTGAGCTTTTCTTTTTTATTATTTAAGCCTTTTTCTTTTTCCTCATACGATACTTCAATCTCCTGCTTTTTAGGCACATATGTGATCATCTTGTTTTGATTGCCTGATAACTGTTGAGCCGGTCCGTTATCATCCCCATCTGAGGATTTAGTATCGTTTTTAAGACTTAAATAATTATAAACATTTACAAATAATCCGACTATTATCACAAGCAGTGCAATAGCCATAACAAAAACAAGTGCCGGAATAATCTTTTTTAAATTTAAAACAAGAATAAGGCAGCCTATTCCGATTATAAGATAAACAATATCCTTTAAAACCAGTCTTCCATACTCTTTTTTTGACTTTAAGCTTTTAGTATCCTTAATTCCTCCGGCTTCATTTTCTGTACTATCCTTTATCTTATCCTTTGAATTATCTGTATTATCCGTATCTGCTCCGGTTTTATTTTCCGACTCCTCTTTCTTTAAAATATCAAGTTCTTTTTTAAGGTTTTCTTCATCTATCGTGATTTCCTTTTCGAGCAAATCCGCTTCACGTTTTTCTTCCTCAAGCTTACCTGCTTCATCCTCCAAAACCTTATCAATACCGGAAAGCTTTGCCTCTTCGTCATCGCTTAACTTATATATATTAAGAGCACTCTTTTTTTCTGACAGAGAATATGCCGTTTCAAGCTTTGCATCAAGCTCGTCCTTATTGGGTATGCCCTTTTTAAATATAGCCTTTTCCTTCTCGTAGCTATCCTTTTTTTCATTTAAAGAATTATTTATTCTCTCATATTCCTTCTTCTTAAGCTCTAAATCCTTATATACACTTGTCTCCTGCTGTCTTTTGCTCCATATATTTTGTTCTTCCTTTAATTCTTCTATAGCTGCCTTTTCTTTCTTATTGAGAGCTGTAAGATTATCCAATGAACCTTCCAGATCATTGCCCTGAGATATAACCTGCTTAAGCTCTGTCATCTTATCCTTTTGCTTAAAGATCTCTCCCGTGGAGCGCTTGGGACTCATGGCATTGAGTATATTGGTAAGTCTCTTGCTTGCATTTTCATAATTACTTATATCATCAGTACTGTCGGTAAGATTACCGAGCTTCGCACTTATACCATCAGTAACACTTGTATCACAGGCATTTTGCGATACAAATATACTTCTTGAAAAGGATTTGCTGTCAAGACCGAAAAGCTCCTCACCCAGTCTGCTTGAATAATCGTCGCATGAAAGACCTGTCGCTTCGTCCTTTAAAACAAAAACATCATCCTTTTCCTTTGCACCGAATACTCTTGATGCCTCATATACCTTTCCGCCTGCCTCAAATATAAGCTGTCCTCCGTAGACTCCACCCTGCCATGGATTGAATCTTTTTCTTTCATTTTCATAGGTATCCTTCTTAGTATCATTGTCAAAGCCGTAAAGCATGGCCTTAATAAAGGCTGCAAGAGTACTCTTACCCCAGCCGTTATCCTCACATATTACATTTTTACTGTTGACATCAAACTCTTTGGTAAAATCACTGAATTTACCAAAATTTTCTATGTGGCATCTTATTATCTTCATATAGTCCCAACCTCATACAGTATCTGATTTGCACTTTTTATATCATCTGACCGATTTTTATATCTAATAGCATTTACACTTTAAACCTCTTCGCCGGAAAGAATACCTATACCGTATCTTATGATTTCTGCCTTTTCTTCCTCAGATATATCTTCTTTTGAAAGAACAATTCTTACAAACTCACCCTTAAGAGACTCATCAAGCGCAAAATCTTCATAGGCTACCTTAAGCTTGGTTTCATCATAAAGCTTTACAAAATAATAATCTTCCTCAAACTGCTTAAGTATATAATCTGTATCCTTTTCACAAAAGGCATCGACCTCTCCGGTCAGTACAATCTTTATCAAGCTTTCATCAGAATATTTTTCTTTATCGAGGACGCTTTTTATCCTGCTGATTATCTCCGCCGAGCTGTCAAGTCCGCTTACATCGACATCAACCGTATAAAGTCTCCTCTTAGCTATAGGCACAAACTTCCTTGTGCAGGTCTTATTATCCTCATCTATATCAAGTAATACAAAGCCATGCTCTCCGCACTCATCAAAGCCTCTTCCTTCAAGGCATCCCGAGTAACAATATACACCTCTCTTGTCAAGCTCTGCCTCCTTATATGTATGTATATGACCTAAAGCAAGATAATCTATTCCTTTATTTCTAAGACTTCTAAGCGGTATAACAACCGTCTTATCCTTAGTCTGTCCGGCACTCTCCTGTCCATGTAGAGTCATTATATTGAAATCATCATTGCCCAATACAAGCTCATTGAAAAGACTCACCTTGTTTTCTTTGGTAAGTACGGCACCCGTGATAACTATACTATCATTTTTTCCGGTTCGATAGCTTGTCCAGCTTTCTCCAAAGGTTTTAACATTATCAGGTATCTCTTCAAGATTATCCAAGAACATATCTTCATCATGATTACCCTTCAATATATAAAAATCTATATCCGGATTATCTATAAATGCCTGATACACGGTATTTGAAGCCATCTTGGTTACGGTTTTTTTGTCAAATAAATCGCCTGCGATTATAATAGCCTCTACATCGTGCTCAGCGGCATACTTTACCATATTACCAAAGGTATTAAATAATTCAATTTTTCGTTCCTTTGCCTTCTTGCGGTCAAGATTCGCAGTCATCTGCGAGTCAAGATGAAGATCGGCACAATGAATTATCTTCATATTTTTTCCTTTCCTTTCATACAATTTTATTTTCTAAAATATAATATAAGCATCATTATGAAATTATATTAAAAAACTCTAAAAAAATCAATATACCAGTGTTTTATTATGTTCGACATTGTCAACTTGATTATCGAACAGTGTTGACAATAGCAAAATACAATTATATAATATTCATGTTACAGATTATATCAGAAAGTAGGGGAAAAATAATGGACACACTCAAGCTTGCAAAAGAAATCATTTCCGGAAGACGAATTACTAAAAATGATGATTTTTTATCAGAATTTATAGATACGGATTTGGAAAATCTAAAAAAGGGAGCTGATATGATAAGAGCTGCCCTTGTAGGAGAAAAGGTCGATCTTTGCACTATCATAAACGGCAGAAGCGGCCGATGCAGTGAAAACTGTAAATTCTGTGCCCAGTCAGCACACTATCACACCTCATGTGAAATATATGATTTACTTGATGAGGATACTATCGTCAATCAGGCAAAGGCCAATGAAGCCGAAGGCGTAGACAGATTTGCCATAGTCTGTTCGGGACACCACCCTTCCGAAGCTGATTTCGAAAGGATAATACACGCCTTTGAACGTATGAATAAGGAATGTAAGCTTGAACTATGTACATCACTCGGATTCCTTACCAGTGAGCAGTTTAAAAGGCTCAAAAATGCAGGTGTTACAAGCATACATAACAATATAGAAACCTCAAGGAGGTTTTTCCCACACATCTGCTCTACACATACATTTGATGAAAAGATAGAAAATATAAAGCGTGCTCAGGCAGAAGGTCTTTATGTCTGCTCCGGCGGCATAATCGGAATGGGCGAAACCTGGGAGGACAGAATCGATATGGCACTTACTCTCTCTGAGTTAAACATATCCTCCATCCCTATCAATTCACTTATGCCTATACCGGGTACACCATTATATGAAAAGGAAAGACTAACAGAAGCAGATATTATCAGAACAATTGCGATATTTAGATATATCAATCCAACCTCCGGCATAAGACTTGCAGGCGGACGAGCACTTATGAAAAATGATGGCGAAGAAACCTTTACATCCGGTGCAAGTGCCAGTATAACCGGCAATATGCTCACCACATCAGGCTCCACCATCAAAAGTGACAAGGAGATGCTCACACGACTTGGCCGTGATATAACTCCTGTATGGAAATAAGTCAATCCCCCATGTGTCACGGGACGGTTCTCGGTGTTTCATCGGGACAGTTCCCGGTGGCACTATTTTATTTACTGTTTCCAAGCTTAATCAGCTTTGCGAGTATAAAATAATTAAATCCACGTATTAAATGTCGTAATATGAATACAACAACGACCCCAAGGCAGATTCCTCTAAATAGTCCTTTGATGACTACGGCTCCGATTATCGCACCAAGCGGTATAAACAAAAAACCGCTTAAAAAGCTGATGCGTCCAAAAAGAAATTGTGAAAGCCATGTAATCACACAGGCAGAAGCCATAAAATACAGCAATCCGTTCATATGTAGGAAAAATGCTATAAGTCCAATTATCGCAAGGACAAAATGCAGATAATATTTGATTGTAAAGTATCCTCCGACTACATTTCCTATGGTTTCATCGGCAGTTTTGCCGTTCTTACCGACAGGATCCGGTTTACGGCTGTTTTTATCAATCTTTGCACCACAGACCGGACATATCAGCTTGTCAAGGTCGTCCATGCTCTTAATCTTAAAATCATATTCCTTTTGGCAATTAGCACAGTATCTGTTCATTTTATCTTCCTAATCTGTTATAAAATTCTATCCTGATATATAGCTCATTTCAAAATAATACTACTCAAAATTTTTTTCTTTACTTATATCTGTCAGCGTCGTCACGCTCCGATAAAACTCTGTTTTCAAGCTGTTTGCAGGCTTCATCAATCTGTTCACGCATAGATTCTGTGGTACCGGTGGTTTCTCCGTAATTAAGATATGCAAGAACCGTAAGCATCTCAGACTCACTGTCCGCAAAATAACCTGTACCCTCCTGCTTCATATTGCCCATATTTTTAACAAGCTCCAACATCTTGTTAGGAAGAGTACGATAATCCCATGCGTTAAGAAGCTGTTCTCCGAGTCTTCCGCCTGTTCCCGGTTCAGGCTCACCAAGTCTTCTTCCACCTGAATTATCATTGTCCTGATTACTTAAGGTGACTCTGAAATTACTGTCTCTCGCACCATAATCATCCTTGATATAGCCGGTCTTTTCACCAAGGCCTAAATCATTGCTATGAAGGCCGCCACCAAAATCCAAATTAAGTCCAAGACTTGGTCTATCCTCTTCATCATCTATATCATCAAATTCCGATCTGTCTCTTAGTCCATACTTTAAATCGTTATCCCTGCCTCTTGCTCCGTAATTTGACTCCGGATAATCATCTCCGGAAGAAAGCCCTGCGGAATAATCATCTCTTCCGTAAGAATCACTTCCGAAGGAGTCGCCTCTAAATGAATCTCCTCCACCAAGCTCGCTTCTGTCACCATAATTATCAAAATTGATAAGTCCTATATCATCTAAATCTTCATCCTCTGAATTATCATAGTTATCTGAACCTTCAGATACTGATTCGTCATCATCGAAGATTTGTGCAACCTTCTCCATCTGCTCTTCTCTGATGGCATCCTCAGCTTTGATGTTACCCTTTAAAATATTTAAGATGGTATCATCTATTTTACTTTTACCAGCCATATTATCATTATCTAACATATTGCCACCCCCACATAAAAATTTTATGCTACTTCATTCATCTTTGCCAGCTTTGCATTTTGATCGGCAATTATACAACCATCGATGATTTCCTGGATATCACCATCCATTATCTTATCAAGCTTATAAAGCGTAAGTCCGATTCTATGGTCGGTTACACGTCCCTGTGGGAAGTTATAGGTTCTTATCTTCTCGGAACGGTCTCCTGTACCGATCTGGCTTCTACGTGCTTCAGCCTCAGCATCATGCTGCTTCTGGCACTCCATATCATAGAGCTTGGCACGAAGTAAGGCAAATGCTTTTTCCTTATTTTGAAGCTGTGATTTTTCGGTCTGGCTGTATATTACTATACCGGTAGGATAATGTGTAAGACGTACAGCCGAATCGGTAGTATTGACACACTGTCCACCATTTCCCGATGCACGCATTACATCGATACGTATATCCTTTTCATCAATCTTGATATCAACCTCTTCTGCCTCAGGCATAACCGCAACGGTTATGGTTGAAGTATGGATACGTCCGCCTGATTCAGTTTCAGGAACTCTCTGAACACGGTGTACACCACTCTCATACTTAAGTACGGAATACGCGCCCTTTCCCGTTACCATAAATGTAACGGATTTCATACCGCCTATGCCGATTTCTTCAACCTCCATGGTTTCAACCTTCCAGCGTCTTCCTTCGGCATAATGTACATACATACGATAAATCTCTGCCGCAAAAAGTGCTGCCTCGTCTCCGCCGGCACCGGCTCTTATCTCAACGATTACATTTTTATCATCATTAGGATCCTTTGGTAAAAGAAGAATCTTAAGCTCCTGCTCACATTTTTCCACCTGAGCCTTGGCATCATTTAACTCTTCCTTTACAAGCTCTCTCATTTCCTCATCGCTTTCCTCATCAAGCATTGCGATACTGTCTTCTATTGTCTGCTTTGCACCCTTATATTCCTGATATTTATCAACTATAGGTGAAAGCTCACTTTGCTCCTTCATAAGCTGCTTAAATCTCTCAGGATTTGAAGCCACCGACGGGTCACTTAATTCACTCTGCAATTCGTCTAAACGTGCAACTAAATCTTCTAATCTGTCAAACATAATTTCCTCCAAATAATCATTTATACTTAGTTAACAGTCACATTAAAGAACAATCTAAATTTCAAATTATCCTTTAAAATATAAAGAATAATTGCTCCGCTAATAATCATGCTCCGTCGCATAAGCCACAACAATTCTGTCGAGGCCCGCGTAGTCCTTTATCACACTTATGTTATTAAAATTATTATCAATTAACAATTTTCTCACATCCTCATACTGATCAAATCCGATTTCCATAATCAGAATTCCGCCCTTATATAGATACTCGCCTGCTTCCGATGCAATTCTCTTATAAAAGGCTAGTCCGTCCAAATCGCCGTCTAAAGCAATTCGCGGTTCAAACTCCCTTACCTCCTCCATGATATCATCTATATCAGAGGTTCTTATATATGGCGGATTTGACATTATTATATCATATCTGTCTTTAATATTTTCAAATAAATCTGTTTTTATTATACTACATTTGGCGCCAAGCTTATACTTATTTTTTTCAGCTACATAAATCGCATCGTCGGATATATCGGCAAGATGTACCTCATCATCCTTATACTTATTCTCGCGCCTTTTTAGTTCATAGCTTATACCTATGCAGCCCGAGCCGGTGCACATATCAAGCGCCTTTACAGACTTCCTACCGCTTGTAAGCTCAAGTGCCTTTTCAACCAATAGCTCGGTTTCCTGACGAGGTATCAGGACACCATCCTCGGTACCGAATTCATATCCCATAAATTCCTGACTTCCGGTAATGTACTGGCACGGCATGTGGGTTGCCCTTAAGTTAATGCAATCCATAAAAAACTCCGCATCCTCATCCGGCATTTCCTCTGTCATCTTCATAAACATATCGGTATAAGATATGTCAAATGCAAACATGGCAAGGACTCTTGTGTCATTTTCATAATCCTCGATACCGGAATCCTTGAGTATATCCTGACCTTTAATTATCCAATCTCTCAGAGTCATATTATCTCTCCAAATATCACCTTAAAGCCTAAAGTTTATGTCAATTCATCTTTTTCTTTAATGTATCAATTCGCCTTATTGTATCATTTTGCCTTATTGTATCACTTTTCCTTATTATCCAGATACTCCTTCCAGTCAAAGACTCCCTCAACAGCCTTAATCGCAACCTCTGCCATGTCAGAGGTCGGCTCAATGGTTGTAAGTCTCTGTACCCAGAGTCCCGGCTTGCTTAACACATTGGCACAGACATTATTGTGATTGCCTGCATATCTGATAAACTCATATGAGATACCTGCTATAACCGGCACAAGCAAAACCCTGAGCAAAAGCCTTATCCAGAGCGTTCTTGAGTCAATGCACATAAACACCAGTATACTTACTATCATAACTATAAATAAAAAGCTTGTTCCGCATCTTTTGTGAAACCTCGAGGCCTTCATTACATTTTCTACTGTAAGCTCATTTCCTGCTTCAAGGCAGTTTATGGACTTATGCTCTGCACCATGGTACATAAATGTCCTCTTTATATCCTCCATACGTGATATAAGAAAGACATACAATAAAAATATGGCAAGTCTTATCACGCCCTCTATAAGTCCAAGCACTATATGACTGCTTATATACTTATCCAAAAGTGAAACCAAAAATGCCGGTAAAAGCATAAATAATCCGACAGCCAGTACTATTGAAAATGCTACCGTAAAAAAAAGCATAATCGAATCAGAGCTTTCTTTTGAAGAAGATTTTTTATCTTCCTCATCATCATAAAAGGACGCAGAATAAGTAAGCGTCTTTACTCCGATTACAAGCGACTCAACAAAGTTAAATACGCCTCTAACTATAGGCAGTCTGAAAAATAAGCCTTTATCAGCCGCAGGCTTGTAGGTTTCAATTTTAACTTCTATATCCTTATTCGGCTTTCTTACGGCTATGGCGTACTTTTCCTTATTTTTCATCATTATGCCCTCGATAACCGCTTGTCCGCCTATTCTGACATCTGCCATATATACTCCTTTAAAAAAAATCGACTTGTTACGTAACTAACCATCACGCAACAAGTCAATATAATTTTACTGTCTAAGTTTAATTATGCCTGCTGTACACCATACTTACGATTGAACTTATCAATTCTACCACGAGCCTGAGCAGCCTTCTGCTGACCTGTATAGAATGAATGGCACTTTGAACAGATTTCTACGTGAATGTCCTGCTTAGTTGAACCTGTTACGAACTCATTACCACAGTTGCATACAACCTTTGCCTGATAATAATCCGGATGTATTCCTTCTCTCATGTTTTTCACCTCTTCTTTAAATAAAAATCTCTATGAGAACAGGCAAATGCCTTGATTCTTCATACTCACAACGATAGCTATTTTAACATAGCACAAGCTTAAATTCAAGTACTTTTTTAAAATATTATCTTCTAATCATTGATTTCTTCATATATTCAACAAATTCCTTGTTGTTTTTGGTTCTGACAAAGAGCTTCAGTATATCCTCAGACTGCTCGTCTGCCCTTGATCCTGAAAGCATCTTGTGGATTCCGTTTACAACATCCTGCTCATCGGGAGTAAGAAGTAAATCATCCCTTCTTGTGCCTGATTTGGCTATGTCTATAGCCGGGAATATACGCTTTTCAGAGAGCTTTCTGTCAAGTACAAGCTCCATATTACCCGTACCCTTAAATTCCTCAAATACTACGTCATCCATCCTGCTTCCTGTCTCTATAAGAGCTGTAGCAAGAACCGTAAGGCTTCCGCCCTCTCTCATATTTCTGGCAGCACCAAAGAATTTTTTAGGCATATGAAGTGCTGCAGGATCAAGACCGCCGGAAAGAGTTCTGCCACTTGGCGGAACTGTAAGGTTATAGGCTCTTGCAAGTCTTGTAATACTATCAAGCAGGATTACTACATCCTTTCCGTGCTCTACAAGTCTCTTAGCTCTTCCGACTACCATCTCCGATACCCTCTTATGATGCTCAGGGAGCTCATCAAAGGTTGAATATATAACCTCTACATTTGATCCTTCTATTGATTCTCTGATATCTGTTACTTCCTCCGGTCTTTCATCGATAAGTAAAACCAAAAGATGCATATCGGGATTATTTCTGCTTATGCTTTTTGCAATCGCCTTAAGAAGTGTAGTTTTTCCTGCTTTTGGAGGAGAAACAATCATACCTCTCTGACCTTTTCCTATAGGTGATAAAAGATCAACTATTCTTATGGATACCGGTGCTCCCGGTGTATCAAGGCTTATTCTTTCATTTGGGAAAATCGGTGTAAGATTTTCAAACGGAGTTCTCTTTGCCGCCTCTGACGGTAAAAGACCATTTATATGCTTTATATATAAAAGTGCACTGAATTTCTCACCTTGAGTCTTTGCTCTTATCGGTCCTCCGATTATATCTCCCTTTTTAAGGCCAAATTTTCTAATCTGCTGTGGTGATACGTATATATCTCTGTCACCCGGAAGATAATTATCGCTTCTTATAAAGCCATAGCCCTCATTCATAACCTCAAGGATACCATCTGCGCTTTCACCACTGTCCAGATTGGCATCAAACTCCTGAGTATCATATACTTCGATTCTTTCCTCGACCTCCTGAGTTTCCTCCGGCTCAGCTACAGTATCATTTTTTTCTTCTTTTATATCACTTGTTGTACTTTCTTTTTTCTCAACCGGTGCTGTGGCAGCCTTCTTCTCAGCAGCTTGCGGCTTAACTTCAGTCTTAGCTGCATTTGCCACAGACTTTCTTTCTGCCTGTTCACCTTCGCCGCTTTCCTTCTTTACGACATGCTTATTTACTTTTAAAGGACCCTTAGCTCCTGATTTAGGCTCTTCCGATTTATCTTTATCTGTTTGGGATTCTTCCGGTTTTGCTCTTTTTACTTTAACCTTTACCGGTTTTACCTCTTCAGGTTTTGAAGCTTCTGTTTTAGGCTCCTCCTGTTTTGGAGCAGATTTTTTTGATGTAAGTATCTCGACATTTTCGAGAAGCTCCGCAAGCTCACCCTTCTTTAAGGTTGATATATTTCTTATACCTTTATCCTTTGCATACTGTCTTAACTCTGCTAACGATGCTTTTCTAAAATCCATATTTTCTCCTTTTTGACTAAATATAATTTTTCACTTAAATTAAATCACCAAATAAATCCTATAATAATTTGTCTCCGGGTATAAGCGGACGTACGAAATATTATGACCACTTGTCTTTTAGATAAATGTATATTAACACATTTTTTTAAGAACGTAAACTAAAAATTTAATAAATTCTTGCTTTTTATAAGCATTTGTCGTATTATTCTATTTGTCGACAAAATTTTCGACAGTACATGGAGGTTACATTTAGTATGGAAGGTTTACTGTTATATAAATTAATAATTCTTTTTATGCTTGACAGAACAGATTATACCATGACCAACACTATGATATCTGATTTTATAGTTGGCAAAGAGTATACCAATGTTTTCAATCTCCATGAATCTCTAAGCGAGCTTATCGACAGCAATTTTATATCAACAGATACAATTCGCGATACAATCCACTACAAGATTACAAATTCCGGCGAGGAAGCGCTCTCATACTTCGAGAACAGACTTCCGTATGCAATTAAACAGGATATTCTTGAATATTTAAAGAAAGAAAAAATAAATGTAAAGAATGAATCAGAGATTTACGCTGACTACTATTTCAATGATACGAACTGGTACACGGTCAAGTGTGTAATCAAAGACAGACGTGAAACTCTTATAGATCTTAAATTTGATGTACCTGCCAAATCCCAGGCAGAGACAATATGCAACAACTGGCGGGCAAAAAGCTCCGGAATATACGACTATCTCGTAAATGAACTCTGGAGTTCCGAATGATATCATATACGGCTGTTGATTAGTTCCCAGATTTCATCTACGCCCTGTTTGGTTACTGATGAAAATGGGATTATTGTATCTTCTGTACTCATGCCAAGCTTTACTCTGATTGCTTTCAGATTCTTTAAAAGCTGACTTCTTTTTATTTTATCAAGCTTAGTTGCGATAATTACAGGTTCAAAACCATTTTCCACTATCCAGTTATACATGGTAACGTCATTTTCGCCGGGATCATGTCTTATGTCAACCAATAAAAATACAAGCTTAAGTTGATTAGACTTATGAAGATACCTTTCTATCATCTTGCCCCACTTATTACGTATCTCCTGCGATACCTTGGCATAGCCATATCCGGGAAGATCAACAAAATATAGCGATTTATTGATATTATAAAAGTTAATCGTCTGTGTTTTTCCCGGTGATGACGATGTTCTTGCAAGTGACTTTCTGTTTAAAAGGCCATTTATCAGGGATGACTTTCCAACATTTGATTTTCCTGCAAAAGCTATCTCCGGCAGCTCATTGTCCGGTAATTTACTTGTAATTCCGCAAACTGTTTCCAGTTCAGCACTCTTAATAACCATTTCTTTCTCTCTTCTCTTTTCCTCACAAAAAAATGTGTTACCATGGACGGTTCTCGGTGATACACTTTTATATAAAAACTTTTACATGCAGTTGAATAATACATAAAAAGTGTGTCACCGAGGTCCGTTCCCCCGGTGACACTTTTTTATGCGATGCTATCTGTACTATGTCTTACATGTCGTCTGAAGTTAGCCTTTTTGGTTCTTGGCTCATCAGAGTATGTAATGATAGGTTCTGCACCTTCAGCCACAACATCCTTTGTGATAATACATTTTGTAATGTATTCATCTGAAGGTATCTCATACATAAGATCAGTAATTGCCTTTTCAATGATAGCTCTTAAGCCTCTGGCACCGGTTTTTCTTGTCATAGCTTCTTTAGCTATCTCTCTTAACGCTTCGTCTTCAAATACGAGCTCGACACCATCAAGTTCAAAGAGCTTGATATACTGCTTGCATATAGCACTCTTCGGCTCTGAAAGAATCTTAACCAAAGCGTCCTCATCAAGCATATCAAGAGATACCGAAACAGGTACACGTCCTACGAACTCAGGTATGAGTCCATACTTTACATAGTCCTCAGGAAGGACCTTCTTAAGTATCTCACTTGGATTTTCTTTATAATCAAGATTAAGGTCAGCATTAAATCCGATAGACTTTTGACCTATTCTGCTTTCAATAATCTTGTCCATGCCCTCAAAGGCACCGCCACAAATAAATAATATGTTGGTAGTATCTATCTGTATGAACTCCTGCTGTGGATGCTTACGTCCGCCCTGAGGAGGTACAGAAGCCACAGTTCCTTCGATTATCTTAAGTAAAGCCTGCTGAACGCCCTCACCTGATACATCTCTGGTAATCGATACATTTTCAGACTTCTTGGTTATCTTATCAATTTCATCAATATAGATTATTCCATACTGAGCTCTGTCAATATCATAATCTGCAGCCTGTATAAGCTTAAGCAAGATGTTTTCTACGTCCTCACCTACATAACCGGCTTCAGTAAGGGCAGTCGCATCTGCTATAGCAAACGGAACATTTAAAAGCTTGGCAAGTGTCTGTGCAAGATATGTCTTACCTGAACCTGTAGGTCCGATCATGATTATATTACTCTTCTGGAGCTCGACATCAAAATCCTTTTCTGCAAGAATTCTCTTGTAATGATTATAAACTGCTACAGAAAGAACCTTTTTGGCAGTTTCCTGTCCGATTACATAGTCATCAAGAAAATCCTTAATCTCCTTAGGGGTAAGAAGATTGATATCAGTATCTATCGTTTCATTGTCAAACTCGTCCTGAATTATCTCTGAACATATATCTATACATTCATCGCATATGTAAACATTAGGACCTGCAATGAGCTTTCTAACCTGTTCCTGACTCTTATTGCAAAATGAACATCTTAATTTTTTTCTATCGTCAATACGACTTGCCATATGACACCTCTTTAAAAATTATCTACTTTCCATAATATGATCAATCAAACCGTAATCCAAAGCTTCCTGAGCGCTTAAGAAATTATCTCTCTCAGTATCCTGCTCAATAATTTCAAGCGGCTTTCCGGTTGCTTCACTTAACATCTGATTGAGTCTTGCTCTTGTTCTGATAATATGATCAGCATGAATCTTTATATCAGTTGCCTGACCTTTTGTACCGCCAAGAGGCTGGTGAATCATAATCTCTGAATTAGGAAGAGCATATCTCTTTCCCTTTGTACCGCCGGCAAGTAAAAATGCACCCATACTTGCAGCCATACCAACACAGATGGTTGATACGTCACACTTGATATACTTCATTGTATCATATATACCAAGTCCTGCACTTACTGAGCCGCCCGGGCTGTTAATGTATAAGCTTATATCCTTAGTTGTATCCTCTGATTCAAGAAATAAAAGCTGTGCAATTACAAGACTTGCTGTCTGATCATTTACTTCATCACTTAAAAATATAATTCTTTCCTTTAATAATCTTGAGTAGATATCATAAGAGCGCTCGCCCCTGCTGGTCTGCTCAATGACATAAGGTACCAATGCCATAACTTTACCTCCCTAAATGAAATAAATAATATGCCTGTTATTAAACTTCCTTACAATTATCTACGATAAGCTTAAGAGCCTCCTTAGCTGCTATATCGCGCTTAAGAGTATCCATCTCCTTATCGCCCATTAATTCCTTAAGCTTGTCAACCTCCATCTGATAGTTCTCAGCCATTCTCTTAATCTCTTCATCAATAGCCTCTTCAGTTGGAACAATCTTCTCAGCCTCTACAACTGCATCAAGAACAAGACCGGCTTTAATTCTTGCGATAGCATCCGGCTTAATTCTCTCCATAAGCTCTTCCTTTGTAGTACCTGTAAGCTTAAGATACTGCTCGATATTGAGTCCCTGATACATCATGCTCTGTGCAGTCTCATCAAACATCTGCTCCTGATTGTACTTAATCATAGCCTCAGGAATCTCAACCTCTGAGTTCTCAGCAATCTTATCAACAAGCTTGTTTTCCTTCTCTGTCTTTGCGCTTCTTTCCTTCTTAGCCTGAAGCATCTTCTTAGTGTCTTCCTTGTATTCATCAAATGTATCGAATTCTGATACCTCACCTGCAAATTCGTCGTCTAACTCAGGAAGCTCGATAGCATTGATTCCAAGAAGCTCACACTTAAATACAGCAGGCTTTCCGGCAAGGTCAGCAGCCTGATAATCCTCAGGGAAGGTTACATTTACATCAAACTTATCTCCGATGTTCTTACCAACAATCTGATCCTCAAAGCCTTCGATAAAGGTATGTGAACCAAGAGTAAGCTTGTAGTTCTCACCCTTACCGCCTTCAAACGGTTCATCATTCATATATCCGTCAAAGTTAATAGTAACCTCATCATCAAGCTTTGCAGCTCTGTCCTCTACAGGTACTGAACGTGAGTTTTCTTTCTGTGCCTTAAGAATTTCAGCCATAATCTCATCTTCAGAAACCTCTGTATCAACCTTTTCAATTTCAATTCCCTTGTATTCACCAAGCTTAATCTCAGGCTTAACTGCAACAAGTGCTGTAAATATGAAAGGCTTGCCCTTCTCAATCTGTTCAACATCTATCTCAGGATTTGAAGTAATTTCTTCCTCACATGCTTCAACTTCCTTTGGATAATACTCATTTATAAGTGCATTGGCAGCATCCTCATAAAAGATTTCAGGTCCATACATCTTCTCGATAAATGCCTGAGGAACCTTACCCTTTCTAAAGCCCGGTACTGAAAATTTGCTCTTCTGCTTATTGTATGCAGTTGTTGTTGCCTTTACAAACTCCTCAGCCGGTACTTCTATGGTAAGCTTGGCCATACTTCCTTCTAATTTTTCTACTGATAAACTCATTTGTTCTTCCTCCTTATGTTGCATAAATACACACTATTCATCAGATTATAACACAAGAAATATTTTTCGTCCATATTTTTAATAAAAAATAAGGTCTCTTTTTTTGCAAAAAAATAAGGTCTGTTTATATATTATGCATTAACATATATAAACAGACCTTTAGTAACAGCTTTTACAATTATATCAAAATAACTGCTTGTCCGGTAACTACTTACCTGACATCTGCTGCTCCTGCTTCTTGATCATCTGTCTAACCATCTCGCCACCGATTGAACCTGACTCACGAGAAGTTAAATCTCCGTTGTAACCCTGCTTGAGGTTTACACCAAGCTCGTTAGCAACTTCCATCTTAAATCTGTTCATAGCATCCTTAGCTTCTGCACCACTTGCATAGCTGTTTGAATTTGAATTTGTCATAATAACATACCTCCGTTTATTTAAAAGACATTTTGTTGTCTTAGGTATATTATTATTCCGATAACAAAAAATATAACCGGTAAATTATGGAAATAATCTACCGGCTATATTTAATCATAATTCCAATATCAAATATTGATATTTAATATGTTATAACTTTTTAATTAAATTATTTTATTCGTTCTCCTTAGCCTTTTTTCTAAGAACAACCATTCCGGCAGCTGATGTAAGCATAACTACCATAACAACTGCTATCGGTGTTGCATCTCCTGTCTTAGGTGAAGATGCAGAACCCATATAAGTATATCTTACAGGTGATGTACTTATATCACCTGCTCCATCACCTGACGGTGTGGTTGATGTACCAGGATTTACAGTAGTAGGTGTAGGGTTGGTCTTATTTCCGTTATCATTATTCTTGTTTCCACTGCCACTGTTGTTATTGTTGTTATTGTTATTTCCGTTGTCAGTGTTTCCGCCGTTATTATCTCCATTTCCGTTGTTATTGCCGTTTTTGTTATCTGTATCATCAACTTTTTTATTTGCGGTAAACCATGCAGAAATAATTGTATCACCTGTGATCGCTGAATAATCTGTATCCCAGCCTTCAAATGCATAAGTGTACTTGTCTGTTTCCTTCTTGGTAGGCGTTGCGGTTGGAGGTGTTGCCGACTCGCCGCTCTTTACGGTTTCTGTCTTCATTACATTTCCATCACCATCAAGCCACTTAACTGTATAATATATATCCTTTACTTCGTATCTGTAAAGTGCATATACTGAGAATCTGTCAGTTGTTATTGTAATAAAGTTTGTACTAAGTACTGCTTCACTTCCATTTACCCAAGACTTAAATGAGTAATCCGAACCTGAACCATGAAGTGATGCAACATGTATATTCTGTCCTGCAAGACTTCCAAGCGGGAAGGATAATGTAACAGGCTCGGCAAGTGTTGTAATGTTTGAAGGTGTTCCGTTTACAAGTTCACCCTCTGTATTTCTAACTTCCTTAACAACCTCGATGTTTATGTATCTTTCTATAACTGCTTCATTTCCAAGTCTGTCCTCAAATATTGTTTCAGTAGTATCTGATACGCTGCTTACATCCATATAGCTTGCATAAAGTGTTATCTTGATTGTACCGCCCTGACGAACTACCTCCATATCAGCAGGTGTAACATTTCCGTTATATAAGCCGGTATTATAAATCTTCTCGAGACCGTCAACAGTAAGTGCAACTGTGTCATCCTGAAGAACAACCTCTGTGCTTAGGCCGCTAAGTACTAAGTTTATTCCGCCATCAGCTGCATATGTTGATGGATATGTTACTGTTCCTTTTTCAAGAGTAACTGAGGTTTCCTTTGAAAGAACGCCATTTGTTGCTACAACTCTATAAGATCCGTCTGCTATATCAGTAAACTTATAATCATTATCATCTGCAGAATCAATCTTTGCAGACTTGATATATGTATTACCACTATAAAGAGCTACATATATCGGATATGTTTTTGAACCATCGGCAAGATTTGAATCATAGGAAGCAGAACCATATACAACTCCCGTCGATTGTTTACTGCTGGTTCTGAAGCTACCCTCATAGGTCTTTACTTCCTTTGAAGTAAGTGTAGATGCATACACCTTATAATCATATACTGTATCCGGAGTAAGATTTTTGAATGTATAATCAATCTGCTTACCTCTTTCATTATCATATTTGTTGGCAAGTGCAGTCTCATAAGTGGATGCCGTTGATTTCTTGTACTGGATATAACACTCTGCTATATCATATGTACCCTTAACAACCTGAGCAGTGAGGTATGCTGATGTATCTTCGATATCCATAACAGGACTAACTTCAAGTCCCATTGGAACAAACTTAAGTGTATCAGCTTTATTTCCGGCAATATCCTCTGCTGTTATCTCAAATGATGATGCACTGCTTGCTGAAAAGCTTCCGCTTATAACTCCATCATTATTTGTAACATCTGCCAGTTTTCCATTTATAAATATCTTTGAGGTATTTACACCACTTAATGTATCAGTAACCTTAAAGTTAATCGTCAAATTACCTGATTCATCTGCTGAAGATTCAGTTATAAACAAATCCGGTTTTTCTGTATCGACATAAACCGTCTTCTTAGCCTCTTCACTCTTTATACCTGAATCACTCATACTCCATGCAGTGATAGTTATTTCTCCTCTGTCTGTCAAATCAAAAGTATAATCACCATTGCCATTGGTTGTTCCGTTATTGGTAGTGCCTTCCTTAGCTATACTGTAATATGTTGTAACATGCACACCATCAGAGGTCTGAGTCTGTGATTTAATATTAACCTTAGGACTACTTGTTATGTACCAAGGATCATTGCCCTTTTCACCATCAACAGTAATGACAGGAGTATCAGGAACAACCGTTGATAAATTGGTTATAGTCTTTGTAAATGAATCATTTACATTTCCTGCTATGTCGGTTGCTTCAATCTGGTATGTACCATTTTCGGTAATCTCATATGAATAACTCGGTTCATCTCCCCAGCTCTTAAGCTCTTTCTTTTCAGAACCTTCTATCTTATATAATTTTACTGTTGCAATACCACTTTCATCTTCGCCCTCTGTTGCTGTAAAAGTAAAGTTTATGGTATTATCATATCCACTCGGTGAATAGCTTGTATTATCAATAATAACAGGCTTTTTACAATCAAGAAGATACGGACCTTTGCTAGAAAGCTCAATACTATTTCCTGCATTGTCATATAATGTTCCGGATACATAATAGCTACCTGCCGCAAGTTCCTCCGAATCAAGCTTTCCTGAGAAGGTATAGCTTATAACCTTTCCGTATTCTGTCTTTGAACTTGCAAGCTCATATCCTGCATTCTCTTCATGAGAAACATTTCCCGAAGGTCCTGATATATGCCAATCAATCTTCTGTAATCCACTTTCATTATCAGTTGCAGCAGTACTGTATGTCAAACTGTTATACCACACAGAATTCAATGAAGCTGCAGCACCATCGGAATCTGTAACAACAATGTCTGAACTTGTTATACTGTTTTCAACCATCCACTCATAGTAATTATCCATCTTTGTCAGTGAGTCATTGAGTCTTATATAGCTTATAGCCGAACTAATTCCAGGCTCATTTACAGCATATACACTAAGCTTACCGTATACACCTGTACCAATGGTCATGGATGCTTCATAATCACCCGCTGCATTTTTGGTCATCTGCTTTGAACCGCTTGTTAATTCATTTCCATTTTCATCAGTAAAGGTATAATAAAGTGTCTTACAATCACTATCCTTTGATGAATATACAAAATTTATACTTACACTCTCAACATTGGAACCTTCTACCGTCTGAGTATGGTAATATGCTCCAAATGGTATTCCATTGAATATCGGTTCATTAATCAATGTTTTATTAGGTGTAACTGAAAAGCTCTTAAGTTCAGGGCAACTGGAATCAACGCTTATTCCTGTAAGTGTTACTATCTCAGTTATAGCGCCTGTCGCAGAATTAAGCATCTGAAGCTGAATTGTCTGATTTTTTCCATCCGGAACATTTACCGAAGTTTTAAACTTACCTTCAACCGTTCCCTTATCAGCACCTTCTGATATATCACCATCAGTTACGATTCTAACTTTATCATAACCGGATGTAGCAGTGATATTCAGTCCCGGATAAATTCCATTTACAGCATCTCTGTCAAATTCATAATGTCCTTCTCCACTATCTCTTGTTACAGTAAAGGTTTCCTTAGATGGAGAAACATTTGCAGTATAATTGTATGTACCGCCGGTACTAAATACCGGTGTTATATCATACGACTTAACCGGGCTGTATATAGTTCTTGCACAGCTCCAACCGGAAAAGCCCATCTTGCTTGCTATAAAGGACTCCCTTTCAGAATCTGTGGAACATCCTGCATAGATGGTTGCGTCCTCTGATGACAACTTGCTTGTATCAGTTATTTCAAGTGTGTATACAGGTGTAGCCGCGCCAAAAAGTGTACTTGCAGAATCATCTGCCAATCTGATTGTAACCGGAACACCACTTGCATTAACCGTTGCGACACCGTCCAAGGTAACAGATGCATTTGCTGCTACAGGAGCACTGTTATTGTACAATACATATTTTCCTGCATCATCTCCCGCAAGATTAACATTACTTAAAATAACAGGTTTTCCTGTTCCGACATTCGGATCATAAAGTTCTGCCGCCTGAGCAAAAGTAACATTAACTTTATCACTTCCGACCTTGTTAAGAACATCACATGTTCCCGATGTAGATATGGATGTCAATCCATTATAATTTTTCTCAATCGGATTACCTGTAGCATCCTTTACAGTAGACGGATCCATAGTAACCTGTCTCTTATTTGATATAAGAGTAAGGGTCTGAGTCATAGCGCCTGAAGTATCACCTTCTGCTTTATTTGAATCAGAAATGGTAATTACTATAGAAACTCCTTCTTCGTCTATATCACTAAGAGTACCGCTTAATTTAAATCCTGTAACATTTCCGCCTGTTTGGGTTACCTGAACACTGATACCTAAGCCTTCAAGTGCAGAACTACTGGCATCAGCCATTGTATATGAAAAATTATTATTTCCTGCTGTTTCATCCGCATATATAGTCACAATACTCTGATCAATTGTGTCACCATACTGTGCGGTAATTGTTTTAGAACCATCACTAAAGCTAAGGTTAACGTCTCTGTACTTCCATACTGCTGTAAGAGTCTTACCGGTTGATGAAATACCACTTTCACTTTCCGTATCCTGTATTGCCAACTCATTATTGGCAAGTGTGATACCTTTACTGTAAAAGACTCCATCTGTATCTTTCCATCCATCCAATACATATCCGGCACTTGTTGCTTTAATATCGGAATCCGTCAAAGGATCAACAGAATCACCAAACTTATATTCCTTCTGAATCGAAGTTTCACCATTATCATCTATTTTATCAGCATATCTTGGATCAATAGTATTATATATAACAGTATAAGGCTGCCCCTCCCACTGGGCGTATAATGTAAGATTTGAAAGGGATACATCAATAGGGCTTGTACCTACACCTTTATATATATAACCCGTCTTTTTAAATCCATACCCTTCTTCTTCCGGAGTATAGCTTACAATTTCATCAACTGCCCCTGTTGTAGTATTAACTGTTCTTGTAACTGTCGAGCTTTCACCTGCTGTTCCGCCATTTCCATCTATGGTTATTGTATAGCTTGTTCTTGATACATTATAATACAGCTTTACAACATTACCTTCTATTTCTTTGTCATCTGCCCATGCATTTACATCATTTCCCGAAATTGCAGTTCCGGTGCTATGTAAATATGGTCCCTCTACCGAAAATGCTCCGGTTCCCGCATATCCGGACCAGTCCGATACTACTTCATCGCCACTCAAAACGGTTGCTGTTCCGTTTTCATCAATTGCCGAACTGGTAATCATATTGGTTACTTTAGAACCTGTAGCGTCTGTATATACAATATAATAGTTAATATTTTGTAATTCAGAACTCTCACCATCACCAAGAAGGTTATTGTCATCAATAATTTCATCATCACCATCAGATTCATTTGAAGAAGCCTGATTTAGTGTTTCTTCACCATTTGAATTTACATTTTCTGTATTTACATCTGCAGATATTCCGTCATCAACGTTTCCATCCGAAGTTGCACCATCATCAGTACTTCCATCCGCAGCATTTATATCTGATGGATTTCCATCTGTATTGTCTTCCTGAGGTTCAACTCCTACTTCCGTTCCTTCTTCCTGTTCTGTTCCGACGACCGGATCATTTTCGCTTGTATCCGCAGATGAAGTGAGGAAAAGAGACTGGGTAATTAAGAGCGCAACTATAACCACAGAAGCAACAAGCTTCCTGCCGTTCCCCTTTCCCCAATATATTGCATGGGAAATTGCACTTATAATTGCAACAAGAACAAGCATAGGATAAACCAGTATCCTATGTTTTTTACCGACATCAACTAACCTTTTAATTAATTTGTCTTTGAAATTCATCTCTTCACCTCATTATTTTAATTAATTTACCTGATAAAACGTTTAACAGCTACATTTATTAAAATTTCTGCATTCTCTAAAAAAGCATGTTTGATTCTCATGGTTTTTAGGCATAAAAATACGTCTTTTACGCCATAATATAAGGAATTATACCACATTATTAATAAAAATAAAATACTTTTTTATAAAATTCTACAAAATATGGTATTTTTTTTGTTCAAAGTGGTGCATTTTGTATTATTGAAATTATTTTGCAATATTTTGAACAAAAAAATAATTTAAAAATATAAATCTCCAACGGATATATCGGATATTTTAATGAAAATATGAATAGTAAAGTTATTTAAACCACTCCTGTTTCCCAAAAGGAGTATATTTACCTTTAATAGATTTATCAGAATTATAAAAAGGCTGCTCTCTTACTATAATATCATTATAATATGCACTGTAATTCAGTTTCTTCTTTTTTTTGTCAGTTTTATTATCCTCCTGACTGTTTTCATTTGTTTCATTGTCTTTAGTATATTTTTCTTTTTTCTCCTCCATAATTTTAACCTCCAAATTGTCACATACATTTTACATTACTTATTTCATACCCTTTAACACACCCTTCAACTGTAGATGCGACTTGCTTTTTAACAATTTCAATACACATCTATAATTTAAGATTATATAATTTTATATTCTTAGTCAAGATTTTTTCCAAAATGACACAAATAGTATCATTTTTATGTAAACCAACATTGGTTATGTAAACCAAAAAGGGCAAAATCAGGTTAATAAACCAAATTTTGTCCTTTTAATTCACCACATATTATTATAATAACTAAACAGTTATGCAATTCATACTTTCTAAAATAATTTGCCTTTATCCTTATACTCTTTTTTAAGAATCAAAGAATTGACGACCGTCCTCAGTCACGAATCTTTCTGACCTTGGATACTCAAAGATTTCAGACTTGCCTTCGTTTTCAGAGAGATAACCGGCAAATTTACGTGCATACCACTTGGCAATCTCAAGATTGTGCATCAGGTAATTGCCGCAGTTTACTGCCGAAGCACCCGGAACCTCCTCTGATTCCTCAACCGATTTAAAGGCTCTAAGAACCAAATCATAGATATCCTTTGGTTCACGGTTACCCTTCATGATAAGATAAAATCCTGTCAGACATCCCATAGGTCCCCAGTAGATAATCTCATCCTTCCAATCAGGATCATTTCTTAAGTATGTAGCGATAATATGCTCCAGTGTATGCATCGCTGCCACCTCAACGGCAGGCTCTATGTTAGGTCTTGTGACTCTCACGTCATAGGTAGTAACCTTCTGATCGCCAAGAACGTCCACCCTGCTGGTAAATATTCCCGGAACAATCTTAGTGTGGTCAACGGAAAAACTTGGAATTAAGTCCATTTCATTATCTCCCTTCAACTAAATAATTTTCTTTTTCAAGTATAACATAATAAGCTATTAAAATCATTATTGTTTTTAGCTATATATAAAAAAGCAGTTAATTTAATATTCTTCCACGATGGCTTTAACCAATTTAACGCTGTGCTCTATAGCTTTCTTTTCAAAGGTCGGATAATCCTCTGTAGCACTGTCATCCGCCTTATCCGATATCGCTCTTATAATAAGGAAAGGAATTTTATTGAGATAAGCTGCCTGAGCTATAGCTGCACCCTCCATCTCAGTACAAAAGCCCGCAAAGCTTTTTACAATTCTGTCTTTAACCGCCTTATCTGAGATAAACTGGTCTCCGCTTACTACTCTTCCTTCAAACACATTAATATCAGGATTAACCCTCACACAACATTCCTTTGCTATACTTCTTAATTTTTCATCAGCTATAAATGTCGATGTTTCCATACGCGGTATAACTCCCGGCTCATACCCGAAGCCTGTTGCATCCATATCATGCTGAAGTGCATCAGTGGAAAGAACTATATCACCTATATCTATATCAGCATTTAAACTTCCGGCTATACCTGTATTGATAACTGCATCAACGCCATATAAATCTGAAAGAATCTGAGTACACATTCCGGCATTTACCTTGCCTATGCCCGAACGAACCACAACTACATCCTTTCCGGACATCTTGCCCTTATAAAAATCCATTGAAGCCTTTTTAGTTATTTCAACCTCTTCCATAGCCTCTTTTAACTTGCTTACTTCTTCATCCATTGCACCGATTATTCCAAGCATATTTCATCCTCACTTTTTATTATTATTTTTTTCTTGTTCATAGTTATATCTATTATATAAAATTTATTAACCTTCGCTCGCATTATACTTTCAATATATTTTCATAGGCAACTTCAATTCTGTTTGAAATTATATAATAAATATCTGTAATGTCACAATCATCACCTTTTCTATAATTATTTTCATCAGTTATATTTTTATCATCAATTTCAAAATCCTTGACAAAAAACTCATTTAGAACGTACATGGCTATATCATTAAGCATCTCACCTCTGCCACTGTCCCTGAGCTTAATCATCTTTTCTCCGACAGCTCTTATAAAATCATGCCATTTTAAAACATATTCCTGATTTTTTGAAAGTCCATCCGTATCAATCCACTTCTTAACCTTGATTTTTACAAGACTTTTTTCTTTAAAGCACTGTCCTTTTTGAACAAAATACTTAAAGCCCTTATCATCATAAACCCTTCCAAGCGGAAATATCCTGCAAATCCCGGGTCTGGCCTTATGTATGCTGCATCTTCCGTTATCATCCAAAAATGAACAGGCATTCTTCTCATTCATTCTAAGATTCGGGAGAATCAAACCATCTACCATATTAAGCTCAATATATCCCTTTTGCAAAAGCTCCTCAAAGCCAAGCTTAAGTTCATTTTTTAATCTCCAGACATCAAATGGATCTATTATCACCGATGAACCCATTCCGGTGCAGCACTTATGGCAATTCTTACAGTCGCCGGTATCGCATTTAACCATGTCATTTAATTCATAGGTTCTTCCATCGGAAATTTCCTCCATGGTAACTTCTCTAAACATAGCATCCTCCGAAACAAAAAGTTATGTAAACCGTCAATTAATAACGAGATGCTTATCTATAAGCCTTCCCTCATCATCATAGACAAGCTTTAGCGAAAAATATCCTGCATCCTCAAGTAAAAGCTTTAGAAATATCCGGTCACCCTCCCAGATATTCAAGTCCATAACCTTATCCTTATCAATCCAGGAAAGCTCTCCCTCATTACAGACAGAAAGCTCGCCCTCATATTGATCGGCAGTATAAAGATGCATATATTCCACCACATCCTTATAGCAAAATGTAACGATGCCCCTTGCCTTATAGCTTGTAAGCACAAGTCCGGTTTCCTCTTTAACCTCTCTTAGAAGGCATTCATCCAGACTTTCGCCGTGTTCAAAATGTCCTCCCACGCCTATCCATTTATTTTGATTGATATCCTGCTTTTTCTTATTGCGAAGCATCATAAGCACCTTGCCATCCTTAATTATGTAGCAAAGGGTTGTATGCTCACTTTTTGCACTTGGGCTTTTGACACTTGTGTTATATGCATTTGTAGTTTTCAATAATTCTTTTTTCAGATATTCATATCTTAATCTTTTCTCTTCCCTGGCAAAATGAACCTCTCGCGTCTGTATGGGATTATCGTCATAATAAAGTACCTCATCCCCAAACTGCTCACTTGTCAGATCAAACTTCTTATCACCGACTACATTATAACAGTGATAATTTCCACCCGGACGAAGTATGCCATATACCTCACCGCCAAATATATCCTGTACCAGAAATGCCGTAATCGAGCACTGACCAAGAGTTTTATTGTCAGCTGACCACTCTTTTCTCAAACGTGGCGCACAAGTATATTCACACCAAATATCTGATAACACATCATATAAATCACGCGGTGTACTTATTCCCTTATATGTATCAATCAAAGCCGGCACATCTGCCTGCTCCCATCCGTAGAAATTATATTCTTTCATTTAAATTTAATCCCTTCAACACAAATTAAAGCCTTAAGGCAATGCTTATTTATAAAGAAGATATGTTCATTGCCCATGCGTTCATTATAGCAAAGCAACTTTTCTAAATCAATCAGTTGTTTTGATTGTTCAAACACAATTTGTTTTATAGTCAAAATACGCTTTGTTTTGATTGTTCAAATATGATTTTTGATATATAATAATCTAATATATGAAATAACATTTGATTTTGAAAAATAAAGAGGTATACAAAATGAAAAAACAAAAAATAAAATTCTTATCTATACTCGCTGTAATTCTTATATTGATAATATTTTTTGCTATATATTTTACAGCTCAAAACAAATATAACAATCACTACCTGCGCGAGCTTGACTCATACAAAACCGTAAATCCAACTTCTGAGGACGGTTCTTATTACTATGGAACGCTCAATAACTATTACGACTATGAGCAGGACATACTATACGGCATGTATATATTTGGCGAGACAAACGAAGAAATATATAAGCTTCTTGGTGATATAAAAATAAAATCAAAAGTAAAAAAGAACTCTGACGACGAAAAAAGCTTTGACATAACATATATACCAACCTACCCTGCCGACAGAATAACCTTTCAGTTTCACGGCGACAACATAGTAATTGACAGCGAAGAATACAATACAGAAGGACTTGATGCACTAAAAGAATACATTACATTACACACACTTACAATAGATGATATCATCACCTATGCCGGCGAAGATAAAGACACAATAAACGATGCTATATCTAAAGCATGGAAAAACGATACTGCCACAAGCACTGACGCTGTAAGAAACAGTCTGCCTAAAGAAGTATCTGAAAGCATAACTGCAAAATTATATTTCTCATATTATTTGTTCTCAACAACAGGTTTCGGCATAGTGCACGATTACTATCCTATAGACGAAAACTTTTATCTTGAATACGGCAGTATCGAAGGTTACAGGCTATTTTCTACAAAAAACAATGTTGAGCCTCTTTTAATTGGAAACAATCCTGACGAAGTAAGAGAATTTATTGAGGGTAACAAATAAAATCGACCAAAACAGATTCTTTTTTATCTAATAATCAGATAAGATTTTTCGCTTGGGAGGTCATATATAATGTTAGAATTTGTAACTATAATCGGATACTTTTTATATGTTTTATTTTTAACCCCACTTATACCTATTATTATACCCATAGTTTTATCAAAACAGGCCAAGAAAAACAATAAAAAAATATTATTGATTATAAGTCGTATCTGGAATGCAGTAAACATATCACTGCTTACCGCTCTTTTCATCTACTGTGTATATAATTCAATCAGCTATAATAATCTCGAAACAAAATCATCCGGAAAAGAGTTGTATGTTATTCATACCAATAATAATCTATCTGCGAGTGAAGATTTCGGATTTGGTGATTGCATAATAGAAGATGCCGATGTAATAAAGCTATCAAAAGAATTTTCCAAGGAAAGATTTAAAATCGGCAAGAAAACAGGATTTTTATTTACTGCCAAAAAACAAGGTACCACAAACATTCTAATTAAAATAATCGGTGATGTGGATGAAATTCATGTGTATCGCGTAACAGTCGATGAAAGCCTTAACATATCCTATGAATACAAACAAAGCATATCACTAAACAACTTATTTAATCGTTCATACACAATAAACATACCAGCACCATCAAGTGCCTATTACGTGGATATAAATAATAATACCGAGACAGAAATAAAAGACGTTAATGCATTACAGAAGAATCTAAATACAACATTCGGATACTGTGATTATCCCGATGAGGTGAATTTTGATGAAATGAATTACATAAAATTAATATACGATAACGAAGAAGAACCCCTTATACTCTATATAGATGCTGATAATACCTTCTATATCAATCATTCGAGCTCCGGAATAAAATACTACCACTTAACCCCGGACGAATGGGTGGATATGAAATACATTACAAATTTGCAAATGAAATAAAAAAAACTATGTTCATCCGCACGAAGTGCGGATGAACATAGTTTTTTTACTTATTAGCTATCTCTGCTTTGATTGCCTCAGTAAGTGCCGGTACAATCTTGTTGAGGTCACCAACTACACCGTAGTCAGCTACATCAAAGATTGGAGCATCCTCATCCTTGTTGATTGCGATGATGATATCAGACTCCTCCATACCTGCAACGTGCTGAATAGCACCTGAAATACCGATTGCAAAATAAACATTTGGACGAACAGTCTTACCTGTCTGACCAACCTGAAGTTCCTTTGGCTTCCAGCCTGAATCAACAACGGCACGTGAACATGAAACCTGTCCGCCGATAGCCTCTGCCAAATCCTCAAGAAGCTTGAAGTTCTCAGGTGAACCAACACCACGTCCTCCTGATACAAGAATCTTAGCATCCATGATATCCTTGATATCCGAAACAGCCTTAGAAACCTCAAGAATCTCTACATATCTGTTATTTGGAGTAAATCCAGGATTGAACTCGATAACCTCTGCTTTAGCTCCTTCAACCTTGTCAAGCTTCTGCATAACGCCCGGACGAACTGTAGCCATCTGTGGACGATTATCCGGACAAGCGATAGTTGCTATAGTGTTACCACCAAATGCAGGACGAGTCATAAGAAGCTGATTATGCTTCTGCTCCTGTCCCGGAATTGGATTGATAGGGAAATCACCTATCTCAAGTGAAGTACAGTCTGCAGTAAGACCTGTTGCCACTCTTGCTGATACAGTAGGACCTAAATCTCTACCGATAGCAGTTGCACCAACCAAGAAAATCTCAGGCTTGTACTCATTAATAACTGAAGCAAGTGCATGTGCATATGGCTCAGTTCTGTAATTCTTAAGCTCAGGATCATCTACAACGATAACCTTGTCTGCACCATAAGCAGCAAGCTCATCTGCAAGCGCCTTAACACCTGAACCTACTAAAACTGCTGTTACATCTGTATCTAAATCCTTAGCAAGTCTCTTACCTTCACCGATTAATTCGAAGGAAATGTTACTTAAAACGTTATCAACCTGCTGTGCAAAGACATATACGCCCTTATATTCTTCTAATCCCATTTTATTCACCACTTTTCCTTTATATTATATTACGTGCTTATCTTTTAACTTATCTACGATATACTTAACTGACTCTTCGGCATCAAGGTTAACCTTTTCTCCGCTGCCCTTTCTTACCTTATCGGAAGCTCTTGCAATCTTAGTTGGTGAGCCCTTAAGTCCAAGGTTTGCATCATCAACATCTACAAGATTTGCTCTTCCCCAAGTAGTAATCTCAGCCTTAACTGCATCAAAGATTCCACCAGGAGTCATATATCTTGGATCATTTAATTCTGAAAGTGCTGTAATAAGACATGGCATCTTTGCCTTTAACATATGATAACCGTCATCATACTGACGCTTAACGATAACGCTGTCTCCATCAATCTTTATATCCTGTGCATAAGAGATAACAGGAAGTCCGAGATGCTCAGCAATCTGTGGTCCAACCTGAGCAGTATCACCATCGATAGCTTGACGACCTGTGATAATAAGGTCATACTCAAGATTTCTGATTGCACCTGCGATTGTAGTAGATGTAGCCCAAGTATCAGCACCACCTAAAACTCTGTCTGTTACAAGGATTCCCTTATCAGCTCCCATAGCCATAGCCTCACGAAGAACATCCTCAGCCTTTGGTAATCCCATTGTAAGTACAGTAACCTCTGCACCGTACTCATCCTTTAATCTAAGCGCTGCCTCAAGACCAGCCTTATCATCAGGATTCATGATTGTAAGCATTGCAGCTCTGTTTAATGTACCATCAGGGTTGAACTGAACGCCGCCCTTTGTATCAGGTACCTGCTTTATACAAACGATAATCTTCACGTTCTCTTCCTCCTACTTTAATAAGTTTGCGCTGATAACCATACGCTGAACTTCAGAAGTTCCTTCGTAGATCTCAGTAATCTTAGCATCACGCATCATACGCTCTACATCGTACTCCTTGATGTAACCATAACCACCGTGTAACTGAACACACTTAGTAGTTACTTCCATAGCTACCTCTGCTGCACAAAGCTTAGCCATAGCAGCCTCAACTGAATATGAAGCCTTAGGATTAACAGCAAACTCAGCCTTCTTCATAGCAGCCTTATATACAAGAAGCTTAGCAGCCTCAACCTTAGTAGCAAGGTCAGCCAAAACAAACTGTGTATTCTGGAACTGAGCTATGCTTCTGCCAAACTGCTTTCTTTCCTTAACATAGTTGATTGTAGTTTCAAGAGCGCCCTCTGCAATACCAAGTGCCTGAGCAGCGATACCGATACGTCCACCGTCAAGTGTATGCATCGCAATATTGAAGCCCTTACCCTTCTGTCCAAGAAGTGCATCCTTAGGGATACGGCAATCAGTAAATATAAGCTCATAGGTTGATGAACCACAGATACCCATCTTATTTTCCTTAGTACCAAATGTGAATCCAGGAGTTCCCTTATCAACTATAAATGCTGATATTTCCTTCATCTTCTTGCCACGCTTCTCAACAGTACCTGTAACTGCGATAACGATATATACATCAGCTTCCTTACCGTTAGTAATGAAGCACTTTGAACCATTAAGCACCCACTCATCTCCATCAAGTACAGCCTTAGTCTGCTGTCCCTGAGCATCAGTACCTGCACCCGGCTCAGTAAGACCAAATGCACCAAGCTTTCTACCTGACGCAAGGTCAGGAAGATATTTCTCCTTCTGTGCAGGAGTACCATAGGTCTGAATAGGATCAACACAAAGTGAAGTATGTGCTGATACGATAACGCCTGTAGTACCGCAAACCTTAGAAAGCTCCTCAACACACATAACATATGTTAAAGGATCACATCCCTGTCCACCATTTTCCTTTGGTACAGGAATTCCTAAGAATCCGTACTTAGCCATCTTTTCTACTGTTTCTCTTGGAAATCTGTGCTGCTCGTCGATTTCCTGAGCAAGCGGCTTAACTTCATTTTCAGCGAAATCCTTGAAAAGAGTTCTTGCCATCTCATGTTCTTTGCTCAATGTAAAATCCATGATTTTTGTTCCTCCATTTTATATGTTTTTATAGTTTAAATACTATTTTGCGTAGTTAAAGAAACCTTCGCCGGTCTTTCTGCCGAGCTTTCCGTCTGCAACCATCTTCTTAAGAAGCGGCTGTGGAGCATACTTCTCATCCTTAGTTTCAGTATAAAGAACCTCCATAATTGCAAGGCAGATATCAAGTCCGATAAGATCTCCAAGATGAAGAGGTCCCATTGGATGTGACGCACCAAGCTGCATAGCGATATCGATATCCTCAGCTGAAGCAGTACCTGCATCAAGAACACCGATTGCTTCATTGATCATTGGGATTAAGATTCTGTTTACTACAAATCCCGGAGCTTCCTTAACCTCTACAGGAGTCTTTCCGATTTCAACTGCTATAGCCTTAATCTTATCAACCATATCCTGTGGAGTATTCTCAGCCTTGATAACCTCAACAAGCTTCATTCTGTCAGCCGGATTGAAGAAGTGCATACCGATAAGCGGTCTGTCTAAGCCCTCACCAATCTTAGTGATAGAAAGTGATGAAGTATTTGAAGCAAAGATACAATCCTTGCTTACCATACCTGAAAGCTCTTTGAATATATTCTGCTTAATCTCAAGCTTCTCAAGTGCAACCTCGATTATAAGATCACAATCAGCACAGATATTGTTAAGACCTGTTGTAATCTTGCTCATAATCTCTGCACCCTTATCTGCTGTAATCTTCTCTTTACCAACGAGGAAATCTATATTCTTCTGAATTTTAGCCTTTCCACCCTCAGCAAACTCTTCCTTAATGTCGCAAAGTCTAACCTCATATCCGTCAGTCATCGCGAAAGCCTGTGCAATACCTGAACCCATAGTTCCGGCACCAATAACTCCTACTATCATTTTTAGTCCTCCTTGAATAATGTATTACTAACATCTTTGTATTTCACGCCACAAGCCAAGCAGATAAAAACATCCGCTTGGCTCATCCAACGTGTATTTTTACTTATTTTGGAAAGGAACAACCTTAAGCTTCTTTTCCTTATCCTTTTCTAAGAAATTACCCATGCCTGCCTTCTGATCTTCTGTCTCGAAGCAGTCACCAAATAATTTTTCTTCAATAACGATAGCCTTGTCCATATCAACCTCAAGACCTTCGTTAATTGCCTTCTTGCAGTTACGAACTGCTATCGGAGCATTTGCTGCAATAGTTGCTGCAAGCTTCTTAGCAGCAGGAAGAAGTTCTTCCTGAGTATAAACTGCATTTACAAGACCGATTCTATATGCTTCATCAGCCTTGATATTTCTTGCAGAGTAAATCATCTGCTTAGCCATACCTGCGCCTACAAGACGGGCAAGTCTCTGAGTTCCACCAAAGCCCGGTGTAATTCCGAGTCCAACCTCAGGCTGACCAAATACAGCATTGTCAGAACAAATTCTGATATCACAGCTCATTGAAATCTCACATCCGCCGCCTAAAGCAAAGCCGTTAACAGCTGCTATAACAGGGATAGGGAAGGTTTCAATTTTTCTGAATACGTCATTACCCTTCTTACCGAAGGCTTCACCCTCAGCTTTTGTAAGAGTTGACATCTCTCCTATATCTGCGCCTGCAACAAATGACTTCTCTCCGGCACCTGTAAGAACAACTGCTCTTGTATTATCTAAATCAATGGCATCGAAAGTAGCTTCTATCTCTTCAAGCACCTGGCTGTTTAAAGCGTTAAGTGCCTGTGGTCTGTTAATAGTAACAACACCAACAAATCCATCCTGCTCGTATGTTATGAATTCCATATTAGTCCTCCCTCTTTACGATGGTTGCACAACCCATACCACCACCGATACAGAGTGTAGCAAGACCTGTCTTAGCATCTTTAGCTTCCATCTCATGAAGAAGTGTAACAAGGATACGGCAGCCTGAAGCTCCAACAGGATGTCCAAGTGCGATAGCACCACCATTTGGATTAAGCTGCTTTTCTACATCTATTCCGAGATCCTTTCCAACTGCAACTGACTGTGCAGCAAAAGCCTCGTTTGCTTCGATGATATCAAAGTCTTCAATCTTCATATCTGCCTTAGCCATAGCCTTCTTAGTAGCTGCTACAGGACCAACACCCATAATCTCAGGAGCAACACCTGCAAGAGCACCTGCTACAAATGTAGCCATAGGCTTAACGCCAAGTTCTTTAGCTTTCTCTTCTGACATTACAACAACCGCTGCTGCACCATCATTGATTCCTGATGCATTACCTGCTGTAACATATCCGTCCGGATAAAGAGCACGAAGCTTTGCAAGAGACTCAGGTGTAACACCGTCACGAACTCCTTCATCAGTGTCAAATACAACTGTCTCTTTCTTCTTCTTAATCTCTACAGGAACGATTTCCTTCTTGAATGCTTCCTCTTTGATAGCTCTGCTTGCCTTCTGCTGGCTGTTTGCTGCAAACTCATCAAGCTCTTCTCTTGTAAGTCCCCACTGCTCAGCTACGTTATCAGCAGTCTTGATCATATGATAGTCATTAAATGCATCCCAAAGAGCATCCTTAACCATAGTATCTACAAGAGCGCCCTGGCTCTGGCTTGGCCAAGTCATTCTGTATCCGTAACGTCCCTGTGGAAGTGCAAATGGAGCCATTGACATATTCTCCATACCACCTGCAACAACGATATCAGCATCTCCTGCCTGAATCATCTGTGCAGCCATATTTACACAATTAAGACCCGAACCACAAACTACGTTGATGGTAACTGCAGGAACCTCAATTGGAAGACCTGCCTTAATTGATGCCTGACGTGCTACGTTCTGTCCTAAACCTGCCTGGATTACACAGCCCATGTAAACCTGGTCTACCTTTTCAGGTGCAACGCCTGCTCTGTTAAGTGCTTCCTTAATTACTATTGCACCAAGCTCTGCTGCCGGTGTAGTACTTAATGAACCACCCATAGTACCGATTGCTGTACGACATGCGCCTGCTAAAACTACTTTTTTTGCCATTTTGAAAACCTCCGTTGTTTAATTTTTTGTCAAGTGTGCATACCACTCGACAGTGATACATAGATAATATCATATTTTACGGTTTAAAGCAACACCATAAACCTTGATTTTATTATACTTTTTTATTACACATCGGATGTAATAACCACTTCATCAGCCACATATTTTCTTGCCGTTCCCGCTCCTGTAGCTACAACAAGCTCGGGTTTTTCCATTTTTCTTACTCTTACACCTGTTTTTTCCTCTATCAGCTTATCCATACCGTAGATTTTGCTTCCTCCACCGGACAAAACTATACCAAATTCAGCTATATCATTTACCAGTTCGGGAGGTGTCTGCTCGAGAACCTGCTTAACTGCTTCAACTATCATATCCGCAACCTCTCCGGTAGCCTCTTCTATCTCGGATGAGTGGATAGGCAGCTTTGTCGGAAGGCCCTTCATCAATTCCTTGCCCTTTGCATAGCCAACTGCATCCTGTTCTCTCGGATAAACCGATCCAATCTCTATCTTCAACTGTTCAGCAGACATATTGCCAAGCTGAACACTGTATTTTCTTCTTAAATATTTAATAATCGCCTCATCAAAATCACCGCTTGCAACCTTAACCGACTTACTTATGCTTATCGCTCCCTTTGCAACAACAGCAATATCTGTAGTACCTCCGCCTATATCCACAAACATATGCCCTTTAGGTCCGTCAATATCTACATTTGTTCCTATAGCCGCAGCAAAAGGTTCTTCCAAAACATATACCTTTCTTGCTCCGGTTCTTAATACAGCATCACACGCCGCCTTTTTTTCAACCTGCGTTACCCCGCTTGGAACACATACACAAATAGTCGGCTTACCCCATATTTTTCTTTGCTCTATAGCGTTTCTAACATATGCCTTTATCATTCTCTCTGTAAGTGTATAATCAGAGATAACTCCCTTAACTATCGGGCAAACCACATCTATTCCTTCAGGAGTTTTTCCAATCATTTTCTTAGCCTTGACACCAACAGCTATTATCTTTTTTGTTTTAACTTCGTATGCTACAACCGAAGGCTGATTGACTACTATTCCCTTGTCCTTTATGTATATAACTGTGTTGCTGGTTCCTAAATCAATTCCTATATCAATATTTACCATAATTAATCCTTATCCTTTTTCACAAATAAAAACAGTGCCGACATTTACAATACAATAATTATAAACATCGGCACTGTTTTTTTCAATTATTATTTAAAATCTGCAGCAAGTAATTTCTGGTCATTACTTCCCTTTGCTTTTTCTCTTTCTTCACACTTAAGCATTCCATCATCAATAAACTTTAACATTCTGTCAATGTTACCGGATTCCATTGCCATAAGTGCATTTTTAATTACTCCGTCGATATCAGCATCAGCCTTGAAGCCTCTTTGTTCTATGTATCCCTTTGCGATACTTACCATATCTTCATTCTTAATGCTGTTAATCTTTATCTGATGCTCAAACTTGCCATTAGCCTCTTTGACATCCTTGAGAAGTCTCTTGATAGAATCCTGCTCACCTGTAAGTATCATGATAATATCATTATTTTCAGGAGCAGTTAATGTAAGAAGTTCCCTCAATCTGTCTGCTGCTATAAGTCCTGAGCTTTCTACTACCAGACATCCACCCTTAAGCTTTGTCATTGCATCAGCAAGCTTAACCTTATTAAGAGCCGAAGCCTTAATCTTAGCAATGGTCTTTGCCTTACATATGCCCATGTCATAGAAGCTTCTTGCGAAATCCTCACCTACACTTGTAAGACCAAATCCATGCTCACCTAACAAAAGCATATTTCTCAAAGCGCCTTCAGACTTTGCAACCTCTTCAAATACAGAAACAATTCTATCGCCAAGCACTTCTGCCTTTGTATACTTAACAAGATATGATGCTGCGATAGGAAGTCTTCCTGCATTAAAGGTCTTGATATCAAGCTTAAGAGTATCGGCAGCACTAACCGCTTTTTCTGCTTCAGCAATTTCCCTGTTGACAGCTTCCATCTCTTTTTCGATATCAGCAACAGCCTTCTTTGCCTCTTCTTCAGCCTTCTTTGCTTCTTCTACAGCCTTCTTATCAGCGTCTTCTTCTGCCTTTCTGGCCTTATCTTTTTCTGCGTTTTCTTTAATAAATTCATCAAGCTTAACAACTGCCGCAAACTCTGCCTTCTTAATGCTGTCGGCATCTACCTTTGCAGCGGCATCTTCTTCTGACTTAAGCTTCTTTTCTGCTTCTACTGCTGCTTTTTCTTCAGCTTCAATCTTTTTATTGGTTTCTTCAACCTTCTTAGCTTCTTCTGCTACCTTCTTGTTTGCTTCTTCTACCTTTTTATCTGCATCTGCAACCTTCTTTTCTTCATCAGCCTGTGCAGCTTTAGCAGCTTCTAATTGTTTTGCAGCTTCCTCAACCTTCTTCTTGGCATCCTCAACCGCTTTCTTTGCAGCTTCTACACCAGCCTTAGCGGTATCAACGCCCTTCTTTGCTTCCTCCTCTGCTTTTTTAGCATCCTCAAGAAGCTTTGTTCTGGCATCTTTTTCT
This sequence comes from uncultured Lachnospiraceae bacterium, assembly GCA_902762955.1. Taxonomy (GTDB): domain Bacteria; phylum Bacillota; class Clostridia; order Lachnospirales; family Lachnospiraceae; genus Coprococcus_C. Next base: position 16,650 of record CACWQH010000003.1, on the reverse strand, counting down.
GCCTTTGCCTTAGCTTCAAAATCAGCTCTCTTCTTAGCTCTTTCATCAGCTTTTTTCTTAGCAGCCTCTTCAGCCTTTGCTCTTGCCTCGTCCTTAGCTTTATTAAGATTATCCTCCTGCACCTTAGCCTTCTCAACTTCTTCAGCACGCTTTTTGGAATTATCTTCAAGCTTTTTATTTAAATCAGTTGTAGCCTTTGTAGCTGCTTCTTCTGCTTTCTTAGCAGTAGCAAGCTTCTTTTCAATCTCAGAAGCTTTCTTTTTGGCCTCATCAACAACCTTTTGAGCCTCTGCCTTTGCTTTCTTTCTTGCTTCTTCTTCTGCCTTACGTCTTGCTTCTTCAGCCGCTTTTTTACGTTCTTCCTCAAGAGCCTTACGTTTTGCAGCTTCTTCTGCTTTCTTCTTTTCTGCTTCTTCAGCTCTCTTTTTAGCAGCTTCCTCAGCTCTTATCTTAGCCTGAGCCTCTGCTATACGTCTCTCACGTTCATCAGCGCTTCTCTCAGCCTCTTTTAATTTATTTCTCTGTGCTTCAGCCTTCTTTAAAGCTTCTTCAGCAGCAGACATCTTCTTACCGGAAGCACCATCCGTCTTCTTCTTTGCAGCTTCTGCAGCAGCTTTCTTTCTTGCTTCTTCCTCAGCAAGCTTTTTATTGGCAATATCAGTTTTATCCTGCTTCTTAGCTTCTTCTTCAACAGTTTCATCAGCCTTGCCTTCTTCAGATTTATTACCATCATTGTAATCTGCAAGCTTAGATATCTCTGCTCCGAGTGCATCTTCATCATCATCGCCAAGATCATACATATTCTTGACGTCTCCCGAAGGTGCAGCTCTGTTAGGAACTATATTAATAATATCATCCGGATTAGTTTGCTTCTTTGATTCTTCAGATGCTTTCCATCCTGCATCATCCGAAATAACAGTAGTATTTCCGTCTTTAGTTACTGTTCCATCATCCTCAGAAGTACTATCGTCCTCAATTATCTTAACTGAACCACTTCCTCCGACAAGCTTTTCAGGACGAAGCTTAGCTTTTTCATCTGCTTTTGGCTTATTGTCAGTAGTAGCGGTCGATTTTTTATCTTCCTTCTTATCATCATCAAGCTTAAGCTTAAGCCCAAGACCTCCGGATGCTTTTTTGTTGAGGCCTTCGTCTTCTTTAGCTCCTGTTCCTGATAAAGATTTACCGGACTTATCATGCTGAATACCGATGCTCATACCAAGGCCTTCTTCTGATTCTTTGGTTTCTTGTGCCTTCTTAGCCTCTGCGGCTTTTTTAGCTTCTTCAGCCTTCTTAGCTTCTGCGGCCTTCTTAGCTTCTTCAGCCTTCTTAGCTTCATCTGCCTTCTTAGCTTCCTCTGCCTTCTTAGCTTCCTCTGCCTTCTTAGCTTCTTCTGCAGCCTTAGCTTCTTCTGCATCTAAATCGATACCATGCTCCGCTGCATATTTACGCCTTTTCTTTTCTTCAATTTTAGCTAAATCTTCAGCAGATAAAGTCTTATATTTCGGTTTATTGTCATCCGATTTTTCATCTGCAATGGTAACACCGGCAAGCTTTGCAGCTTCCTGTTCTTTCTTTAACTTTGCAGCTTTAGCAGCTTTTTCTTTTTCGACCTGTGCTCTAACAGCAGCAATCAATGCTTCTCTTTGATCAATAGCCACTTAATTTTCCCCCTTTCGGTAACCATTTATGTCAGATCTATCTATATTCTTTCATTTTTCTAAGAATGTTCTTTTTATCTGAATCAATTTTAAGTGATTCTTTTAATTCTTTTCTTGAGACTTTATTACCTTCTTCTTTAAAAACTTCCTGTTTAATTTCTTTCTCGACAGTTTTTTTAGCCTCAAAAGATTTTGTTTCTGAAGAACCTCCAATACTTATTCCCAGTGAAGCAAGAAGTGCCTCTGTTTCTCTCTGTAATCTCGCTTCTTTTTCAAAGTTTTCATCAATTTTGTTCTTACTGTCATTCATAATTTCATTGAAATTATTTTCAACTTCCGGAACATCATTATGATAATTCGGGAAAAGTGAAGATCTGAACACAGGAAAATCAAGTTTTTTCTCTTTATTTTCTTGCTTGATTTTTTCTCTTTCGAGCCTATACAATTCGGATATATCTTCTTCAGAATAATCAGTTTGCTCTTCAGACTGATTATTATCCGTATCATTTTCAGGCTCTGTTTCAAATACTTCCTCAGTTTCTTCTATTTCAGCTTCCTGCTCCGGTTCAGGTTCAATTTTTTCTTCGATTTCCTCTTCCTCCGGCTCAGGTTCAATTTCTTCTTCGATTTCCTCTGGCTCCGGCTCAGGTTCAATTTCTTCTTCGATTTCCTCTGGTTCCGGCTCAGATTCAACTTCCTCTTCTATGATTTCCTCTGCCTCAGGCTCCGGCTCAGGTTCAACCTCTTCTATGATTTCCTCAACCTCAGGCTCCGGCTCAGGTTCAACCTCTTCTACGATTTCCTCTGCCTCAGGCTCCGGCTCAGGTTCAGATTCAACCTCTTCTACGATTTCCTCTGCCTCAACCTCAGGCTCCGGTTCAACCTCTTCTATGATTTCCTCTACCTCAGGCTCTGGCTCTGGTTCTGGTTCCGGCTCAACCTCTTCTATGATTTCCTCTGCCTCAGACTCTGATTCAGATTCAACTTCTTCAAACTCTTCTACGCCTTCAGACATAGCCCCAAATTCGTCATGCTTTGAATCTGAAAAGTCATCTATTTCATAATCTTCTTCCTCATCATCAAAAGATATATCTACATCCTCAAAAAGTACTCCGGACTTATTACCGGTCTCTGATGATACACTTGTCTCATTTTGAGTATTTTCAATCCTATTTTCTTTTTCACTGAGTTCTTCAATAGTTTCTGATTCAGCAGCGAACTCATCAAAATCTTCTTCTGAAAATTCATCAAAATCTTCTTCTGAAAAATCATCCTCATTATTTATATCAATTGATTGTCCGCTTCCTTGCATTTTATTATCTTCATCCTTAATATTTTTTTCTTGTTCCTCTGACGGTTCTATATATTCAACATCAGCTTCCTGAACAGATTCCGCTTCTGTCTTAGCAGCCTCAGACTTTACTTCTTCGGCTTCAGCTTCCTGAACAGCTTCTGTTTCTGTCTCAGCAGCCTCAGACTTTACTTCTTCGGCTTCAGCTTCCTGAACAGCTTCTGTTTCTGTCTTAGCAGCCTCAGACTTTACTTCTTCGGCTTCAGCTTCCTGAACAGCTTCTGTTTCTGTCTCAGCAGCCTCGGACTTTACTTCTTCAGCTTCAGCTTCCTGAACAGCTTCCTGCTTCGCCTCTGCCTCATTCTCCGTAGTTTCTTCCTTTGCTTCTTCCTGATTCTGTTCTGTATTATTATCAGAATCACTGTCTTTGTTTTTTGAAAATAGCTTTTTAAAGAATCCCGCAAATTTTTTACTTTGCTCCTGTTCAATATCATCTGATACATCATTTTTATCATCAGATGCTTTTTTATCAGATGTATTATCACCAGAAGCCGCTTTATTTTCCGAAGAACTCTCTGCGGTTTTTTCATCAGATGTATCATTATCTGAATTTATAGCACCTGCCTCCTCGGTATTGCCCTCTTCTGATTCACTGTTTTGCTCTTCTTCATTATGCTTTCTCTTGAAGAAGCCTTTGGATTTCTTTTCTTCTTCATCTATAACTTCTATAATTGTGGCTTCTGCAGGATGAATTCTATCAAAGTCAACCTCAAGCTGTTTCTTTTCTTCCCTTCTGATAATCTTCTGTCCCACTTCATCATCAGCCACAATTTCTTTGTTAAAATTATAAAACTTACTGGAGGCAATAGACTTATCGTCCTTTATGGAATCCATCATCTTTAAATTATCACTGTTTTTAAATGTAGCTGAATATTCATCTATCAAAGCCTTTAAAAGCTCTTCATCATCTTCATCGTCATTCAAAACCAGTAAAAGATATGCTTCAAAGCTCCAGAAATAATCCATATTGTCAGTGTAATACGGAATAATATATTCTCTAAGCTTTTCTATCCGGGCGCCGTTATACTTTTCATAAGTATATTTTACCTGCTTAGTATCAATGCTTTCCTCATCAGCATCATACATGTATATTTCATAATACTTATCTACAAGTTCCTTATAACCCATCTTAGTATATAGATCTATCAATGAAAATATTATACGTTTTGCCTCCGGAGCCATACTATGCGCTCTGACCAAAACATTTCTGGCATCCGCATATCTTCTTGATTTTATAAATATCTCACCACAAAGCTTTAAGAACTGCGGGTTAAGAGATTTTGATAAATCCTGACTGTCTATAATATCTAATGCAAGGCTATATTCTCTTTGTGCTGCTAATTCTTTTATTTTGTTTACACTAGCCATGCTAAGACCGGAACCCATATATGCCACCTCTAAATCATAATATTATTAATGTCCTTCAAAGACCTTTTCTACCTTTTCTATTACAGTTTCCTTCATGTTACCTCTTGTTTTTTCATACTGTAAGCCTGATTCCATAATCTCAAGAAGTTCCATTCTGTACTCACTGTCAATATCCTTAATGTATTCCATAAGTACATCTTTAATCTCGATAACGTATTCCTTAGTCTGCATCTTTGCAATCATCTCATCAGGATTGAACTTGGAATTGCTCTTCATATCCTCCTGCTTACGTGCACAGATTATACATTCATCAGAACCTGCCTCATTTACATAACCACAATTACAGGTCCAAACCATACCGTCTGTCTTATACTTCTCAACAGCATCCAAACCTCTCTTTTCCTTAAGAGCGATAAGTCTGTGCATAGGCATCGAAACGTTGATAGGTAAATCATTACATGCAAATACTCCACGGCTGGTAACATATTTGGAAATAGTAACCTTTGAATCCTTAATTAAAAGTATATCCTTTGCAGGAAGCTTACAATCAATTTCATTGGATTCTATCTGAGTAATATTTCCCTTTTCAAATACAAAATCCAAATCCTTAAGAAGCAGCTTCTCTTCGTAAAGATTGGTAAGCTCTACATCAGCTCTTATAGCCTTGATATCATCCATATTGTAGTTGTAGAACCATGCCGATATCTTAACAGCTTTATTGGTTCCGCTCAGTATAACCTTTACAGGTCTTGGGACAAGTCTGTTGTAATAGTTAGTTACATATAAATCTTTTGTAACCGCCTGCTCAACAACATCTCTTTTTGCAAGCTTTACTGCTGTACCCGATGCTATTGTACCAACAGAATAATTTGCGAACTGCGTATAATTAAGCTGAAGACCTATAATAGCATCAGCGCCCTGTTTTTCTGCAACTCTCTTTAGTTTTTCAAGAGCAATACCATTAACCTGCTCTAAGTTGGCTGTAAGCTTTTCACTTTCAGAATCAGAAGCCTCTGTAACACCTGCTACAAAGCCTTTTAAGAAATTGGAACCTAAAACTGTCTCTCCACTAACAAAACCCAAATACTCTACAATATCATACCCCTCGATGTTTGAGCCTGTAGTTACAAAAATATTACCCATATGTAAACCTCCCTAAACTATTTAGTTATAAAAAATCCTCGTAAAATTATATCACATATAAATACTTTTTTAAAGTATTTTTGTTCAATTTAAACAATTAAATTTCAATCGGAGATGTATTTTCATACTTATAGAAATAATACTCTATACTGAAATAAGTATTTTCGTCACTTTCTTCTATCAATTTCCAGTTATCCAGGCTGTCAAGATTCGGAAAAAATGTATCTGCCTCATATTTATAATCTATCTTTGTAACGTAAGCATATTTGCAATACGGAAGCAGCATTTCATATATGCTTCCTCCGCCTATTACATATATTTCCTTATCATTATAATTTTTCAATTCTTCAAGAAGTTCTTCCTTTGAATGAACAACTGTTGCTCCATCTACCTTATAATTTGGATATTTTGAAAAAATTATATTGTCACGGCCTTTAAGCGGCAGCCCGTTCGGAAATCCGGCAAGGGTTTTTCTTCCTAATATAACTACATTTCCCATAGTTACTTTTCTGAAAAACTTCATATCCTCCGGAATCGAAACAAGAAGCTCTCCCTTATTACCTATCGCCCAATTATTATCTACTGCTACTATAAGATTCATTTTTTATACCTCACAAACAACTTATCCTTATTCATAATAACGCATTTAACAATGCATTATACCGCTATCGGAATATCCTTAATCTGAGGACCTGTCTGATAATCCTCAATGGTAATATCATCCGTTGTAAAATCATAAAAATCCTTTATCTCAGGATTAAGAGTGAATTTCGGTGCCGGATAAGTAGGTCTCTTAATCAATTCTTTTACTATGTCAATATGTCTGTCATATATATGCGCATCCGCAATCACATGAACCAGTTCTCCCGGTTTGAAGCCTGTTACCTGAGCAAGCATATAAACCAGTACAGCATATTGAACCACATTCCAGTTGTTTGCCGCAAGCACATCCTGAGATCTCTGGTTCAAAATCGCATTGAGCCTGTCCCCTGTCACGTTGAAGGTTACACTGTAAGCACACGGATAAAGGTTCATCTCGTGAAGATCCTGGTGTACATACAGATTGGTCATAATTCGTCTGCTGTATGGATTATTTTTTAAATCATAGATAACCCTGTCAACCTGATCCATCATGCCTTCCTTATACTGATGCTTCACGCCCATCTGATATCCGTATGCTTTTCCTATCGAACCATCAGGATCAGCCCACTCATCCCATATATGACTTTTTAAATCATTGACATTGTTGGATTTCTTCTGCCATATCCAAAGCATCTCATCAACAGCAGATTTAATATAAGTTTTCCTTAATGTTATAGCCGGAAACTCTTCAGATAAATCGTATCTGTTTACAACACCAAATCTTTTTAAAGTATAAGCAAATGTACCGTCCTCCCACTTTGGTCTGACCTTTTCTCCCTCTGTACTAAAACCGTTTTCAATAATATCAGTACACATTTTAATAAATAAATCATCCGCTTTACTCATCTTAAACTCCTTTTTTGACCCCTTGGGTTAATTTTTTTAACTGTTAAAACCAATAAAAATATGCTAAATATATAAAATACGGAGGTAAATATTAATGTTCCAAAATAATTTTGGCTTATACCTTAAAAGCATCCGAAATAAACGGCATATAACTCAAAAGGATATATCTGAAAAATTAGGGATTTCAAGATCGGCCTACAGCAGTTACGAACAGGGACTCCGTCTTCCCGATGTAAATACTTTGGCTGAATTATCTGTTATTCTTGATACCAACCTTTTTTCTTTTTTTTATGATATAGCTATGAGCAATCATAAGCCGGTCAGATAAAACCACAAAAGATAAAAAAACACTACCACATAAGGAGGTAAAGGCATGTCAAAAAATTTAACAATAAAAAACAAAAAATTAGCATTAGTTTTAAAATCCAAACGCGAAGAACGATCACTGAGTCAAAATAAAGTCGCAGATTCATTAGGCATATCAAGATCAACATATTCAAGATATGAGCTTGGAGAACGCACTCCTTCTCTTGAATTTCTGATTAATCTTTCAACCTATTATTGTATAAATCCAATGGAACTGATTTGTGCCTTAATACCTGCAAAAAGACTATCCTATGCACCCGAATACAAGAATTTTAAAAACTATTCCAATAATGATTTATCGCTGTCCGAACAGGAGCTTTTACAAAATTACAACAAGCTTAACCCAAAGCAAAAAGAAGCGATAAACAATCTTATAAGTACATTTTTATAAATCCATGGTTTTACCATTACAATTTTACTATATATACTTTTTTTAAACAAGTTCAAATTTATCTAATTGTAAAATAATTATTTAAAGTCTGAATATCTATTTTAATTTAGACTTTTCTCTTTTTTGACTTTCTTCCCTGCTAAATACGCATCCACAATAATTTTGTCTGTAAAGGTTAAATTCTTTTGAAAGTTCTATCGAACGTGAATACCCGTTGTTTTTCTTAAAATTGCTGTAAAGATAATCTATTTTATACTTTTCCGAAAGCCTGTTTCCAATCTCATTTAACCAATCAGCATTTTTATGAGGACTTATGGAAAGCGTTGTCGTATATAAATCAAATCCATGTTCCTTTGCATACCTTGCCGCTTCATCCATACGAAGCTCGTAGCATTTATAGCATCTTTTGCCTCTCTCAGGCTCATTTTCCAGACCTTTCGATATCTCAAAAAAAAGCTCCGGCTCATATTTTCCTTCTACGAGTTTTACATTTTTTGCAAACGGTGCTTCATGAATAAACCTTGTAATTTCGCTAACTCTCTTATTATATTCCGCTTCCTCGGTTATATTGGGATTATAGTAAAATACCGTTATATCATATTTATTTTCGAGATATTCCAGCACGTATGAGCTGCAGGGAGCACAACAGGCGTGTAAAAGCAATCTTTCCTTATCCATTTTTATCCTCTTTTTTTCAAAAAAATTTATTTTTATTTCAATTTACCAATTGACTTTGTAAATAATATACAATATACTATCTTTAGAAGAGAATGAACGTTAATGCCTAATGATAATTATATTCATTTGTATAATTATTATCAAGCATTAAAATCAGTTACTTTCAGGGAGGTAGTTAACATGACAGTTGATCAGGCTGTAAAAAAATTCAAATTAGAGCCACTTAACGTGTACACTGCTAAGGCGAAGGCTAAGGAGCTTAATGTAGACGAGGTTTTATATATGAACGTGCAGAAAAATAAGTATGCTTACGTTGTAAAAGATGGTCCCCGTGGTTATATGTTATATCAGGATGAGAAAAGCTTATATACCAAGATGTATAAAGGATTAAAGATGACTCCTCTGGAGCCGTAAATATAAAGATACATAAAAGATTTTTAAAAGCCGCAGCTGTCATTTCAGCTTCGGCTTTATTTCTCGAATATATATTTTTTTATTATATCGATAAAATAAACACACAAAAGGCTCAAAAGTGCCCAAAGCAAGGTATATCCAAGGCAAATCTGCCCGTAAACATTGAACTTCAAGGAAGAATAATCCCAAACCCCCATATCAAACTTTATATTTACTATTATTCCCGTGATAAATTCCAGAGTTGTTATGATCAAGGTTCCAAAAAACATTATCAATATTATAGATGTAATTAAAGGCTTTTTGTTTTTAAGTATATAATCTCCTGCCGTGCCAACCACAAGAAAGCATAGTCCGCCACAGATAATCATAGAATAATGCGAATAGCTTCTGTAAGCTATCTCAAGATAGAAATATAACAATCCGCCCGTAAGCCACAAAATCACATCTTCAAATACTTTTTTTAATATACCGGGATTAATTCTTTTTATTATGTTTTTCATCCGTTTTCTCCTTATCTTCAACACTAATATTTTGATATTTTTACTTCAAATTTATACATCATTTTTAATCCCGCTTCTTAATCCGATAAAACAGCAAAAAATAAAACCTTTATTGCAACATTTATGTCACAATAAAGGTTTTAATGCTTTAATTTATATATTAAAATTCCAGTTTGTTTTTATATACCGACTTAATATAATCCTTATTTTTATCATTAAGCTCAAGTATAACAGCCAAGTCCTTGCCATTATCATTTTTTATAAAGGCAAAGCAGTCTGCACGTCCGATTTCTTCTCTTGATGAATAATCCTTTACAGTCAAATCCGCATTTATATCAAGCTCATTTTGAAACTTTTCGGAATTGTACGGAAGAATTCTTTTTATGTCACCTTCATGAATCTCACATACATTTTTTCTGGTTGATTTCGCAACTATTCTTGCTATTTCAAAATCCCCGTTGGTAAAAATGTATTCGTATTCAAAGGACATATTGTTTTTTGCAAAATATATAGCTATTCCACCAATTATTACAAGCATCGCGCCTGTGCTGAAATTTATAAACAATGCAGCCACGATACCATAAGTGGTAAGAATAAGTGCCAAAACAAATAATATTTTTTCCTTTACACCGGGTTTTGAAGCAACCAGCTGCTCAGTATAATTATCCATCTTATATAAACCTGCCCATTAATCATTTTTAAAGGAATCATCTATCGCCTTAGCAGCCTTTTTACCTGCACCCATTGCAAGTATAACGGTTGCGGCACCTGTAACTGCATCGCCACCGGCATAAACGTTCTTTCTTGTACTCTCTCCGGTCTCCTCATCTACGATGATTCCACCCCATTTCTGGGTTTCAAGACCTTCAGTGGTCTGTCTGATAAGAGGGTTAGGTGACTGACCTATAGCTATTACAACAGTTTCAACATCTATTATATAGTTTGAACCCTCGATAGGCTCAGGTCTTCTTCTGCCTGATGCATCCGGTTCTCCAAGCTGCTGTTTAACAACCTCGATACCCTTAACCCATCCGTCTTCGCCAAGAATCTTTGAAGGGTTATTGAGAAGCTTAAAGATTACTCCTTCTTCTTTAGCATGCTCTACCTCTTCTGCTCTTGCAGGAATTTCATCCTCACTTCTTCTATATACTATATAAACATTTTCAGCTCCGAGTCTCTTGGCTGTTCTTGCAGCATCCATAGCAACATTACCTGCTCCGACAACCGCAACATTTTTTCCAACCTTAACAGGAGTAGGTGCCTCACCCTTTTTGTATCCCTTCATAAGATTTACTCTCGTAAGGAACTCATTTGCAGAGTAAACTCCAAGAAGGTTTTCTCCCGGTATTCTTAAGAAGTTAGGAAGACCTGCTCCGGTTCCGAGGAACACTGCCTGATAGCCTTTTTCAAATAACTCGTCAACAGTTATGGAACGTCCGACTACTACGTTTGTCTCTATAGTAACACCTAAATCTGTTACATTTTCAAGTTCCTTTGCAACGAGTGACTTTGGAAGTCTGAATTCAGGAATTCCGTAGCTAAGTACTCCGCCTGCCTTATGTAATGCTTCAAATATAGTTACATCATAGCCCTTCTTTGCAAGCTCGCCTGCACAGGTTATACCTGCAGGACCTGAACCGACTACTGCAACCTTTATACCGTTTTTCTCAATGTCAGGGGTTGTTTTTATTCCCTGTGCCATATGGTAATCAGCAACAAATCTCTCCAAACGTCCGATGGATACCGACTCGCCCTTGATACCTCTTACACACTTTCCTTCACACTGGTTTTCCTGCGGACATACACGACCGCAGATTGCAGGAAGTGCATTTTCACTGGTTATTACTTCATAAGCCTTGTCAAAATCTCCGGCAGCAACAGCCTCTATAAATTCCGGAATAGGAACATTTACAGGGCAGCCGCTTACACATGGCTTATGCTTACAATTAAGACATCTTGTTGCTTCTTCCATAGCCATCTCTTTTGTATAGCCTGTTGCAACCTCTTCAAAGTTTTTATTTCTTACATCCGGCTCCTGCTGAGGCATTGGAACCTTTGTCATACTCATGTTTGGCATATTCCTACTCTCCTATCTTCATCATACATTCATGTTCTTCTTCCTTAAAGAAGGATTGTCTCTTTATACATTCATCGAAATCGACTTCAAATCCATCAAAGTCCGGACCGTCAACACAGGCAAACTTTGTCTCACCGCCAACGGTAACTCTACAGCCTCCACACATACCTGTTCCGTCAATCATAATCGGATTTAAAGAAACTGCAGTAGGAAGATTCATCTCTTTGGTTGCAAGTACCACGAATTTCATCATGATAAGCGGACCTATCGCAATGGCATGATCATACTTTTCACCATTTGCAACAAGCTCTTTTAATTTATCAACACCAAAGCCCTTACCGCCAAGAGAACCATCATCTGTCATTATATATACATTATCACAGAATTCTTTGAACTTATCAGCAAATATTACGTACTCAGCAGAACGTCCGCCGATGATAACATCTACCTTAACACCCATCTCGGCAAGCTTTCTTAACTGAGGATATAAAGGAGCAGCTCCAAGTCCGCCTGCTATACCTACCACTCTGTTCCATTTTTCATTGAGTGGTGCAGGCTGTCCCAAAGGACCGACACAGTCATCAAAATAATCTCCTTCCTCAAGCTTACCCATAAGCTTTGTAGAATAGCCAACCATCTGGATAACGAGTGTAACCGTATTTTTTTCTCTGTCAAAATCAGCTATGGTAAGAGGAATTCTTTCTCCATCCTCACCCATTCTTACAATTACAAACTGACCGGCCTCACATCTTGCAGAAACATAAGGTGCTTCAACCTCTAACAAGATAACATCACGGTTTAAAACTTCTTTTTTTACAATCTTATACACTAGAGCATCCTCCATTCAAAAAATTCCAAGCTTAAGTTCACCATTTTTCACAAGCATGCATCTTCGACGCTCAACATATTTGCTTCGCAAACGGCTTGATTTTCACTCACGTTCGTTATTATAACATAAGTAAAAAAAAATAAAAACCTTAAAATGAAATAATTTGACATTTAACACACTTTTCACAATCTAAGGTTTTTATTTTATACAATTTTATATACTGTTTTTAAATTTAATCTTTAATCAGGAAATTATATTTTAAAATAAGTATTCTTCTTACGCTCTCATCTATTCTCTCTTCGGATATCTCTCCGGATTCCACAGCCTGTTCCAAAGCATCTACCGCCGATTTAAAATCTGCCGGCATAAGCATGATGTCTGCACCAGCCTTTACGGAAAGACATACTGCCTCACCACTTGAATAATAATTTGAGATAGCACCCATGGCAAGGGAATCCGTTATAACAACTCCGTCATAACCAAGCTTTTCTCTAAGCTCACCTGTGATAACCTTATAATTAAGCGATGCAGGATAATTATCCTCGGATGAAGTAATATCAGCATCTGAAAGATATAGATGTCCTACCATCACCATGCCTGTTCCTGCCTCTATACCTGCCTTAAAAGGAAGGTAATCCTCACCCATTAAATCAGCAAGCGGTTTATGGATATAAGCTGCACTCTTATGACTGTCCTCCATGGTATCGCCGTGTCCCGGAAAATGCTTTATACAGCTTACCACTCCACCATCATTAAAGCCCTTTGTCGCAGCCGCAACAAGATCAGCCGCCTCCTGATAGTCAGTACTGTATGCCCTTTCTCCTATAACGGTATTGGCACTGTTAGACCACGTATCTGCCACAGGTGCAAAATCAAGATTAAAACCAAGACCTGATATATCCGAAGCTATGGTATAAGCATTATTATATGCCGTTTCTGTCCCTTCAGCACGATAATAATACATGGAATTAAAGCTTGTCGTTCCAAGCTTGTCGGCACATCTTGCTACAATTCCACCCTCCTCGTCAACACTTGTAAAAAACGGAATTCCGTTTGTATCCATACCATACTGTTTTACATTGGCAAGCATTGTTTTAGTCTGCTCTATACTTTGAAGATTCTGCGCAAAATAGATATATCCGCATACCGGATAATCAACAAGAGCCTGCTTTGAAGTTTCTCCCGCCTCAGTTACAACATAATAACCGGTTGCCGCTTCCGGAGTGATGATAAACATCTGACATACCTTCTCATGCAAAGACATTTTACTAAGCATATCTTCAGCATAAGCCACCGCAGGATCATCAAATACAGGTACTTCAGTAGTTTCTTCTACAAATGAATCAGTACTATCCTGTGTATCTGTTGATATATCTGATACTTCAGCTTCATAAGAAGTATCTGAAACATTTTCGGTTGCTGTAACATCTTTTTTCCCTGAAGCTTTATCCTTGTTTGCCGGTTTAATAAATTTAACAAATACAAATATTATCGCAATAATTGCAATTATATCTACAACTACTACTCCCGTCAAAAACCTTATTGTTTTATTTCTTTTGTTATTTCTGCCTGACATTTTTTGCCTCCAAAATTAGTCCTCATATTCGCAGATATAGCCTGTTTTTCCCTTGAAGTATGCAAGTCCGGTATCTCCTACCGGGTCATTTCTCTGGTCATTCCAGGACCATTCATCATTGACCTGCCAAAGCATCAGATACATCTCTGCCGCACCGTCTTCATCGGTTCTTGAAGGCTCTCCCGGATACCAAGGCTGAAACTCAAAAGGTTCACCCGTAATCCAGTGACCATAAGCAACATCATTTCTTATGGAGGTATATCCACCCATCCATACAAATCTAAGCTCCTTTTCAGAGGCCATCGCAACAGCCATATCCATCTCCTCCTGTGAGGTTATGGTTATCAGATGTCCACCCTTTCTAAGGCAGGCTTCATTTGCTTCACTCCAGGAAATATCTTCCACTATAAGCTCATATCTGGATTCATGCTTTTCCTTTTCCAAGGTCTCGGTTGCGGTAAAGCTTGTACTAAGAGAAGAACCAAATGTATCGTCTGACATTACGCAGGATATATCTCTTTGGGCATAAGCATCTGCCGATGAATCGGAAACATACTCCAGACAATACATATTCTTTTCTCTTGTGTAAATCGAATCCAGTATAGTTGACATATCGGATACAGAAGAAATATCCCAGTACATTCCGCCTGTTCTGCTTGTTATGTCAGAATAAATCGAATAATCACCACTATATGTGCCTATTATAAATATAGGTACGGCATAAGTATTGGCAAGATTAATTACCTCATCCGAGGTATGTACGCTGCAATTATCTATGCCATCCGTAAATGCAATTACACATCTGGCACCTTCCTTGCTTCCGGCATTTCTGACTGCCTCATACAAGGCATCATATAAAGCGGTTTCGCCGTAGGTGGTCATATTGTTTATACCGTTATTTAGAAGGCTTACATCCTGCGTATAGGTACACATATACATAACATAAGAATCAAAAGCAATGAGCTCTACCATATCGCCTGAATTATAATCAAGAGCATTTACGAACTGACTCATAATATTTTGCATAGTACCAAGATCAGAGTCCATACTTCCGGATTTGTCTGCCACCAGTTCGATGCTAATACCTTCTCTACCCTCAAGCTGTTCAAAGGATTTAATCTCACGCTCAACTTCGGCTCCATTTGAGATTTTTTCCTTAATAGCTACATTTGGAGATGAAAGCATAACTGTTTCACCTGAAGAATTTTCTATAGTAAAATATGTTTTTACATTTGGATAATCCGAAACATCCGAGGATACAAATTTTATTGTAACAGGCGTAAGATTTGCAAGATTATTTATAAGGCCGTTGTAGGAGGTGTCTAAAACTGCTCCAGCCTCCGTATCATCCCATTCGTCTGTCGTGGTACGAGCATCTTCTTCCCTTTCATATTGCTCTTTTACAGGTCCGGCTACGATATATCCGTCATCCTCAGAATCATCCTTTGTTTTTTTAGGAACTACAAATATAATAATTATAGCCACTATAGCTGCTAAAATCAAAGTGGAAATAACAGATAATGCTATTATAAGTTTTTTATTGGAAGCTGCATCCGCTTCCGACAAGACATTGTTGTCCTGTATAGGAGGATTACTCATAGAATACTGCATAGATGAATAATCACTCTGTGGCTGCTGATAATCCGTCATATATTGTGGCTGGTTATAATCACTCTGTTGCTGATAACCTGTCGTATACTGCGGTTGATTATAATCACTCTGTTGCTGATAATCCGTTATATTCTGTGCCTGATTATCTACAGTATACTGTGGCATTACATAATTAGTTTGCGGCTGCTGATTATAAGATGTTTCAGTATATCCCGGCTGCATACATTCAATGGTTTTAACCTTTGCGCCACAGGATGAGCAAAACACACTTCCCTCTTTAAGACTTGCACCACATTCATTACAAAACATACTCTTCCTCCGTAAATATCATTTCTTCGTTTTAGCTTGTAAATTAATAATTTAACTGTTACGCATCGGACATCCACCACATGCCCCACAACCATAATCTGCAAAATCACTTACATCACGACTAAATCTGTAGTCGAAATTATTTACCGTTTCAAGAAGACATACCGCTTGTGCACTTATACCAAGTCCTTCTCCGGTAAAACCAAGCTTTTCTTCTGTCGTCGCTTTAACATTTACCTGATTGATATCGATACTTAACGCATTTGCAATATTGGTCCTCATCTCATCGATGTACGGTCTAAGCTTTGGTGCCTGTGCTATGATGGTTGCATCTATATTTCCCACAAGCATATTTTTTTCATCTATCATACGAGCGACTTCTTTTAAGAGCATAATGCTGTCTGCGCCCTTATATTTTTCATCTGTATCAGGAAAATGCTTGCCTATATCTCCAAGTGCCGCTGCACCGAGAATTGCATCCATAATTGCGTGCAGCAGCACATCTGCATCCGAATGTCCGAGCAATCCCTTTTCATAAGGTATATCCACTCCACCAATTATCAGCTTCCTATTTTCTACCAATCTATGAACATCATAGCCTGTTCCGATTCTCATATCCAAGCCTCCTTGCACTATATATCCTGCTATATAAATAAGTATTTTCATATTATAATATAACTTTTCACACAAACTAATTATACAGATAAAACCAAACAATTCAAATCTTTTTTTGTTATATGGGAAATTTTGTCTTAAAAGAGAAAAAAACACTTTTTGATAAAGTGTTTTTTTAGTAGCGGGAGGGGGATTTGAACCCAACCATCCCAGAAAATCGCTTGTTTTTACGCCATTTATTTAAGACGTAATCATTACGTAATCATAACGTAATCA
>CACWQH010000002.1:37883-142933 GCA_902762955.1 uncultured Lachnospiraceae bacterium | reverse complement strand
ACCTATGATTCTTCAAACCGCATGATAACCTATAACGGTGAGAAGATAGAGTATGACGATGATGGCAACATGACATACGGTCCTCTTAACGGAAAGATGCGTTATTGGCATATACACATTTTCGAGAATCGATAAATAAAACGAGGTGGAAATATACTCATCGTTTATCACATCAATATAAACAATAAAGGAATCAGCTTGACATATCCTATCTACTGTTTTTTTGATCAATTCTGTTTTTCCACTACCACTTTTTCCAGATATTTCATAATATGCGCTATTTGTCACACATGAATGACGAAACATCCTTTCTATTTGCGAAATTTCATGCCTATCGGTGTATTTCAACATATTAGTAATTCCTTTTTTTCTTTTTTCGCAACTAACTATTTTTTAACTGATAATCAACAATTATCATTCAAAATCAAATCATTATAAAAAATCACATATAGTATGAAAGTATTTAATAAAGATTTACTGATAAAACAAACAAGTTGCAATTCGAAGATTATTTCATTAAGACTAATTTAATCAGAAAATTTTGTTATAAAAATTCGTTATAATAGATTTTTTTAATTTGCATAAAAAGTTAGATTGTGCTAACATCTTATATAATCAAGAAATAATTCAAATGATAATATAAATCAGAATTTAAAAAATAATAATCATTACAAGATAAAACTATCAGGAGATGATATAATGCAACGTTATAATGTGACCGGTATGAGCTGTGCAGCGTGCAGCGCAAGAGTTGAAAAGGCTGTTTCCAAGGTAGAAGGTGTTGACTCAGTTGCAGTAAATCTATTAACCAATTCCATGACGGTTGAGGGCGATGTAAGTGCCGATACTGTTATAAGAGCCGTAGAGGATGCAGGTTATGGTGCCGGTTTAAAGGATGATGCCGGTGATGCTAATGGTAAAAATACAAATACTTCTGTAAATTCAAACAATAAAGCTAACGAAAACATAGAATTTAAGAATATAAGAAAGAGATTCTTTATCTCGCTTGTTTTTTTAATTGTGCTCATGTATTTTTCGATGGGACATATGATGTTTGGATTTCCACTGCCGGCATTTTTTGATGGAAACCATGTGGCTATGGGACTTATACAGCTTCTTTTGGCAGTTATTATAATGGTTATCAATCAGAAGTTTTTTATAAGTGGATTTAAAGGCTTCAGACATCTTGCACCCAATATGGACAGCCTTGTGGCACTCGGCTCCGGAGCTTCATTTATATACAGTGTGTGTGCGCTTTTTGCCATGACTGATGCAAGTATGAATAACGATATGGCGGCTGTAGAGCATTATATGGATGAGCTTTATTTTGAGTCTGCGGCGATGATACTGGTGCTTATTACACTTGGAAAAATGCTTGAAGCATACTCGAAGGGAAGAACTACGGATGCCATAAAAGGTCTTATGAAGCTTGCGCCGGATACTGCGACGGTTTTACGAGACGGCAAAGAGGTAACGATTTCTGCGGGTGAGGTAATGGTAGGAGATACATTTGTCGTAAGACCGGGTGAGAGAATTCCGGTTGATGGAAGGATTGTATCGGGCAGTACAAGTATAGACGAAAGTGCCTTAACCGGCGAGAGTATACCGGTTGATAAAGAGGTTGGAAATGAGGTTAAGACCGCGACGATCAACCTTTCAGGTTTTGTAACATGCGAGGCAAAAAAAGTTGGTGAGGATACAACCCTGTCCCAGATAATAAGGATGGTCAGTGATGCAGCAGCTACCAAAGCACCGATTGCCAAGATAGCAGATAAGGTTTCGGGAGTATTTGTACCGATAGTTATAGGCATCGCGCTTATAACATATATAGTCTGGACTATAGCCGGATACGAAGTTGGTTTTTCACTGGCAAGAGCAGTTTCGGTGTTGGTTATAAGCTGCCCTTGTGCACTCGGACTCGCTACACCTGTTGCAATAATGGTCGGAAGTGGTCTGGGAGCTAAAAACGGCATCTTATTTAAAAATGCAACTGCACTTGAAAATGCCGGTAAGGCGGATGTGATACTTCTTGACAAGACAGGAACCATAACTAAGGGTATGCCGGTTGTAACGGATGTGATTTCATTATCTGAATTAACAGGAAAGACTGAAATAGCAGGAAGCGATAGTTATAATAATAAAATAATTGATAAAAGTATTGATAAAAGTGGTGGCTATATAAATGATGATAAGAGATTACTCATAGAAAAGGCCTATGCCTTAGAGAAAAAGAGTGAGCATCCGCTTGCTAAAGCGATAGTTTCTTTTTGCGAGAATCCGGACGATTCTAAAGCAGATAAAAAGGCAGATTCAAATGAAGCTTCAAAAGGCGGCTTAAAATCTAATCAAGGGACATTTGTTTTAAATGATATAGAGATTGAAGAATTTGAAAACCACGCAGGCAACGGACTAAGTGGCAAAATAGCCGGGAAAGATATATACGCCGGAAATCGCAGATATATATCGGACAAGATAAAGTTAAGTAATGATGTCATCAAAAAGTTAGATGAACTTTCTTCTGAGGGTAAAACTCCGATGCTGTTTTGCGAAGGGGATAAGCTGCTTGGGATAATTGCAGTTGCAGATGTTTTAAAAGATGACAGCATATCCGCTATAAATGAATTAAAGTCTATGGGAAAAACTGTCGTTATGGTTACCGGAGACAACAAGAAGACGGCTGATGCAATCGGCAAAAAGGCAGGAGTTGATGAAATCATTTCAGAGGTTATGCCGGAAAGCAAGGCTAAGGTTGTCACAGACTATATCAATCAGGGTAAGAAGGTTATTATGGTTGGCGACGGTATAAATGATGCACCTGCACTTACACAGGCGGATGTGGGCATCGCAATCGGTTCCGGAACAGATATAGCAATTGATTCGGCAGATGTGGTTTTGATGAAAAATGAATTAAGTGACGTCGCAGCGGCGGTAAGACTCAGCAAGGCGACCATAAAGAATATACATGAAAATCTTTTTTGGGCATTTATTTATAATGTAATTGGTATTCCACTTGCTGCGGGTGTGTGGTATCCTATATTTGGATGGCTTCTTAATCCGATGTTTGGCGCTGCGGCTATGAGTATGTCAAGTGTATGTGTGGTAACGAATGCACTTAGACTTAATCTTAAGAAGATAAAATATAAATCAGAAGAATTAGGTATGGAGGACAAAAAAATGCAGAAAATAATGTCTATTGAAGGAATGATGTGTACACATTGTGAGGCAAGAGTTAAAAAGGCTCTTGAAGCAATTGATGGGGTAACAGAGGCAGTTCCGAGCCACGAGAAAAATGAGGCAGTCGTTACATTTTCAAAGGAAGTGTCTGATGATGTATTAAAGAAGGCTGTAGAAGACCAGGATTATAAGGTTGTTGGCATAAAATAATAAAAAATACCATGAAAAAAAGTGTGTACAATTTAATAAAACTTATGTTATCCTATAATTTAGGGTTATCTGACTGATACGGAGTGTCAGAATAACTAAATTTATTAAACTAAGACGGGGGTTACGGCCATGATTAGCAGGTATATAACTGATGATGGTGTATTTAGAGAAATTGAAGATTATGAAAATGGAATGTGGATTAATCTGACAGCCCCCACACAGGAAGAAAGTATCGAAATTTCTGAACGCTATGGTATAGATTTACCGGATATCAGGGCGGCTCTTGATGAAGAGGAATCATCTCGTGTCGATATCAATGACAATTATGTTCTTATAATCTTTGATATTCCGACGGTTGAGATTCGTCACAATCAGGAGGCGTATACAACCATACCTCTTGGAATTATATGGACGGATGATTCGATTATTACCATATGCTCTGTGGAGACACCGGTCTTAAAGCATTTTATCATCAATAAGCTTAAGGATTTTACAACCAAGAAAAAGGTGAGATTTACTTATCAGATTCTTTATCGTACCAGCATGCTCTATCAGTCCTATCTTAGGATAATTGACAGGAAACGACTTGAAATGGAAGAAAAAATGGGTGGTGCAACTGAAGACTCTGATATCATAATCCTTCACGAGCTCGAGTCAAACCTTGTGTATTTCGACACGTCTCTTCGTGCGAATCGTATGATTGTGGACAGACTTACCAGATACAGCGGCATAAAAAAGTTCCCGGAGGATCAGGAGCTTTTGGATGATGTAATTGTCGAAAATCTGCAGGCTATAGAGATGACTCAGATTTATCGTGATATCATAAAAGGTACCAGAGAGCTTATGTCGACAGTTATTGATAACCGACTCAATAACATTATGAAATATCTGGCAGCCATAACGATTGTAATGGCTATACCGACGATAATTTCCGGTATATACGGCATGAACGTTGCGGGCAGGTGGATGCCGCTTTCGCAGACACCGTATGGCTTTTATATAATTTGCGGAATTATTGTTCTTATATGTATTATTGTATTGTGGGCATTGAAAAGAAAGAAAATGTTATGAAGTTTTAGAACAGGACAGATGGTGATATTATGAAACAGATGAAATTTAAGTTTGTGGTAGCGACAAGCCTGATATACGGCTTTGGAAGTATCCCGAAGTCAAATTATATGATCAGGCATCCGGAAAAATATTCGGAGGAAGTGTGCTACAGACGCGCCATTAAAATAATGCGCCATATGAAGCTTAAGGCTATGACAAGGACGAAGTGCTATGGAGTAGAGAACCTTCCTAAAGAGGGAGGCTATATAATGTACTCAAATCATCAGGGCAAATACGATGCGTTGGGTATACTTATCAAGCACAAGCCGACCTGTGCAGTATTGTGGGAGGCAAAGTCAGCGGACAGACTTTTGGCAAGACAGATATGCGGACTGCTTCGTGCCCAGACGATTGAATTTGACAATCCGAGACAGCAGATAAAGGTTTTAAATGAGATTGCGGATGAGGTTGCAAACGGAAGAAGATATCTTATCTTCCCTGAAGGTGGTTACACCAATAACAGAAATACTCTTCAGGAATTTAAGCATGGATGTTTTTCATGCTCATTAAAATCAAAGGCACCGATTATTCCGGTTGCTTTATATGATTCATGGAAATCAATGGATATCAATACTATAAGACCTGTTACCACTCAGGTACATTTTCTGGAACCGATTTACTATGAAGAATACGGTCACATGAAGAAAAAAGAAATAAGTGACATGGTACAGGGACTTATACAACAAAGAATTAATGACATAAAAAGCGGCGAGTTTAAGAAGCAGCTTAGACAAAAGAAATGTAATAAATGCGAAGCAAAAGGAGCGTAATTTTACGCTCCTTTTTTGATTGATATACATCATATTTTATATAAATCATCGGTAGTAGATTGATTAACTGTATTTAATCCAGAGTATCATATAGGCTGTTACAGGAGAAATTTTGCCAAGTACTTTAAGATGAAGCTCTTCGTAGGCAGAGGTGCTTTCGTATTGGATCCTTTCTTCTACCCCGACAACATAAACCGGTATCCCTAATGAATCAGCACTTTTGCAAAAATTTTGAAAAGCTTCGCTGTCGGTACAAAGTGTCCCGGAGTGGTAGGTTTCAAAAAGAATTGCTTTGGGATGTGTGATTTCCAAATCTGGATAAAACTGTCCCGGCACTGACTTTAGATATAATACAGGTGAAATATCTGACAGAGTGTTTTTAGTACCGTCGATATCAATGAAGTCAAAATCTATATCCGGATTATCAATCCGGTAAAGTTTGTCAGAATATGCCATATGTGGCAGCAGAGTAAGTCCGCCTGTCACACTGCCATCATACGAAACATAGATACCGGGTGTACATTTATCCCTGATATATTTTACTGCAAGCGAAAAATTATCAAGACCGTTTGCGCGTTTGTCTTCTAGGATATAATTGCTTGATACGAGTATAACAGGGATATTTACAGATTTAAAAATAATTCCCAAAGCAGCGGCAGTGTATTGGAGCGTATCGGTTCCGTGAGTAATTATAATTCCGTCGTAGCTTTTTTTAACATTTTCATTTATACAGCTAATAAGTTTATTGATGTATTTTCCGCTAAGATTCTCGCTTAATATGGTATACGGCTCGCAGGTTTCAAAGATTATATCTTTTGATAAATACGGATTCTTTTCTTTGTATAATTCGATAATCTTATATTTTTTTGAGTCGGAAGCAACAGATATAAGATTGTTTTCTACGGATGAACCTATGGTGCCGCCGGTAAGTATAACAAGTATTTTAGACATGTTTTATCTCCTTGCTTTTGGATTATGTATGGTAATATAATAATTATTATATTGAAAAAGATTAAATAATAATTTTAATCATAAATTGCTATTTTTTATAATTCCCGTTCTTATATAATTATATATATTTTATCCATTAAATCAATTAAAATTAGCTATTCACATATTGATTAAAATCTTATATAATTTTATATAAGTTTTAAGAGACATAAGGGGATGAATGATTTTAAATTATGAAAAGAGAAAGCTTTAAATCAAGACTTGGATTTTTGCTTGTAAGCGCAGGCTGTGCCATTGGTATAGGAAATGTATGGAAATTTCCGTATGTTGCAGGGCAAAACGGTGGAGGATTGTTTGTTCTGCTTTATCTTATGTTTTTGGTGATAATGGGGGCACCGGTGCTTACTATGGAGCTTGCGGTTGGCAGGGCAAGTAAAAAGAGCGTTGTAAAGGGATATGAGGCGCTTGAAAAAAAGGGGAGTAAGTGGCACATACACGGTTGGTTTTGTATACTCGGATGCTTTATGCTTATGATGTATTACACAACTGTTTCAGGCTGGATGCTGGATTATTTTGTAAAATTTACAGCCGGAAAATTTGATGCTGTGACATCGGAAAATGTAGCCGGTATATTTGGAGATATGCTTTCAAATCCTCATGAAATGACTTTATATATGGCAATTATTGTCGTACTTGGAATTTTAGTTTGTGCTATAGGAATGCAGAACGGACTTGAAAAGATTTCCAAGGTTATGATGACATGCCTTTTGGGACTGATAATCGTTCTTGCAATACACAGCTTTACCTTAAAGGGCGCTGCAGAAGGAATTGGATTTTATCTTTTACCGAGTGTGGAAAGGATGAAAGAAGCCGGTGTCGGAAATGTTATTGTGGCAGCTATGAATCAGAGCTTTTTTACACTTTCCCTTGGTGTAGGTGCGATGGAGATATTTGGCAGCTACATGTCAAGTGATTATTCGCTTGGCGGAGAGGCTATAAGGATTTGTTCGCTTGATACATTTGTAGCACTTATGTCAGGACTGATTATCTTTCCTGCGTGCTTTTCTTATGATGTGGAAACCACGGCAGGTCCATCGCTTATATTTCAGACCTTACCGCAGGTATTTATTCATATGAAAGGTGGTAGAATATGGGGTGCATTATTCTTTATGTTTATGACCTTCGCCAGCTTTTCAACTGTTATAGCGGTATTTGAAAACCTTATTGCAACATGCATGGATAATTTTGACTGGTCTAGAAAAAAAGCAGCAATTATTAATCTTGTTCTTATTCTCATTGCAAGTATGCCATGTGTATTGGGATATAATAAATGGAGCAATCTTCATATCATAGGAAACAGAGATGTACTTGACAGTGAGGATTTTATAGTTAGTAATTTGCTTCTTCCGATAGGTTCACTTGTATTTCTCCTGTTCTGTGTAACAAAATGGGGCTGGGGCTTTGATAAATACATTGAAGAGGCAAACACCGGTGAGGGCATAATGATATCGCCTAAACTTAAAAATTATTTTAGATTTATTTTGCCGTTGCTTATAATTGTTATTTTGGTGCAGGGATTAATGGGATAATGCCTTGGGAGAAAGGAGAACATATGAAAAAAAGAATTGGAGCTATATGTGCAGCACTGCTGCTTAGCTTATCCTTGTTTGGATGCGGAGATTCAAATTATGGAGATACGAAGGATACAAAGCGTAAATTTGCAAATAATTATTCTTACAGAGTAAAGCTAAGTGAAGAGTATGCAGAAAAGTTTAATAATCTGATGGTGGCAACCGGTGAGGCAAGCGAGCTTATGCTGGTTTATATGGTTGGCTCAAATCTCGAATCCGAGGCAGGACTTGCGAGTCTTGATATCGAGGAGATGCAAAAGAGCGGTTTTGATAATGAAAATATCAAAATACTAATCTGTACAGGCGGCTCGAATTACTGGTGGAACGATGATATTTCAGCGGATGAGGTTGCTGTGTATGAGGTAAACTCTGGTACTGATAAGATTACCAAGCTTAATGTATTGCAAGGGGACAATATGGCTGATCCAGGCACCTTAACCGAGTTCCTTGATTATGCATATGATAATTATGAGGCCAATTATTACAGCCTTGTACTTTGGAATCATGGAGGAGGGGCCGTGCTTGGTTACGGAGGCGATGAAAGATATGACTTTGATACGCTTTCCATGACTGAAATGGATGAGGCATTTACAACCTCACATATGATTTCCAATGGTAAAAAGTTTGAGTGGGTAGGCTTTGATGCGTGTCTTATGGGCATGATTGAGATAGCAGAGCTTTTTGAACCTTACTCAAATTATCTGATAGCATCAGAGGAGGTTATACCGGGTGACGGATGGGACTATGCATTTTTAAATAAGATATCTGACGGTACTGATTTTTCCGGAGCTACGGCAGGAAAAGAAATAATAGATACCTATGCGGATTATTATGATTCTTATATCTGGTATAAGCCGGAATATACTCTTTCTTGTCTTGATTTATCAAAGACAGAGGATGTTATGAACAATTTTAATGCACTTATATCCGCTACGGAAAATGACCTTATCAACGGAGAATATTCCAATATAGCCAGACAGCGCGGCAACACAAAGGCTTTCGGAATTGTTGATGAGGAGCTTTGCTATGACACGGTAGACCTTTATAATCTCGCTGAAAATATGTCTGACTCACATTTAAGTGAGGCAGGTGCTTTACAAAACTCTCTTAATGAGATGGTGGTTTATGAAAAATCAAATGTGGAAAATGCAAATGGTGTTGCGGTTTATTTTCCATATAACAATAAATTATATGCAGAAGAATGGGTGGATGAATACAGTCTGACCGGCTTTAGTGAAACCTATATGCAGTTTGTAAGAAACTTTACTGAGACCTTTTATGGCGCACCTCTTACCGCTTGGGAACTGGATGGAGAGGATGCAGTGGTGGAAATGGCATCGGAGGAGCCGGACGAAACTGTTGGAGGTACATCCGAATACGAGGTAGGAAACATAGGAAGTATGGGCAGCTTTTCTATTCAGCTTACTGATGAACAGGCTGCGAATTTTGCAGGCGCAAGTCTTGAGATCTGGGAAATATATGAAAACTATGATAACGGAGGATATGGTCTTTGGATCGATTCATCGGATGTGTATCTTTCTGATGATAATGTGCTTTCTTCGGGAATTCTTAACAAGCGTATTGTGCTCAAGGATACTTCGGGAAATGAGGCTGACTGCTGCGCGCGTGAAATCGAAAGAGGTGACGGCTATGCCGTATATAAGGTTCCGATTATCGTAAGCTATATGGATGAAAATGGCGATTATGATCTCGATAGATATTTTATCCCTTATGATGTACATATAAGGATAGATGAAGATAATCCGAATGGAGTAATAATCGGTATCTATCCGCTTGAGGATGAAGATACAGTTTCGCTTTTGCCAAAGAACAGTGTCGTGCTTGAAAAGGGCTGTTATATCGAACCATTTTCATATGGCAGGATTATTGAGTTTAATGATGATGGTACTGTAAAGCCGTTTGATGAATGGGAGATGTTTTCAGGATTATTTTACGGCTTTAATCTCGATGGAGATTTGGTAGTTGATATGGTGGACATTGATCCAAATGTTGAAAAGGTTTACTTTTATAATATCTGGGATACGCAGGGTAACAATTATCAGATAAATGTAATTCAGTAAAATTAATAAATTATATGTATAAAAATCCTTAATTTACAGATAATAGAAACAGACTAATGTAAATGTAAGGAGATTTGTAGATATGAAAGCAACAGGTATTATTCGTAGAATAGATGAGCTTGGACGTATAGTGGTTCCAAAAGAGATAAGAAGGGTTTTAAGGATAAGAGAAGGCGATCCTATTGAAATTTTCACCGATAAGGATGGAGAGATAATATTGAAAAAATACTCTCCGATAGGAGAGCTTTCAAGCTTTGCCCAGGAGTATGTTGAGGCGTGCTCACAGATACTCGGCTGTGGCGTGTGCGTATGCGACAGGGATCAGATTATAGCTGTGGCAGGTATTCCTAAAAAGGAGCTTCTCGGAAAGAGTCTTCACAAGGAACTTGAGGAGGCTATCAATGACAGAGAGGCTATCCTTGCAAAAAAGGGTGAGAAGAAGTTTATAAAGATTCTCGGAAATGGTGATAATGAGTATTCCGGCGAGATTGTTCAGACCATTATAAGCGAAGGCGATGCAATCGGCGCAGTTATTCTTCTCAGTAAGGATGATAGCGTAAATATAGGAGAAGCAGAGCAAAAAGCGGCTGTGATAGCGGCAAAATTCCTTGGAAAACAGATGGAAGGTTAAAAAAACTTGGTTTATATAAAAAAACTATAAAAAATAGGTGTTTTTTGGTATCTATGTACTTGACAAATCGGCTCTAACAAGGTATAAATATGCGTAGGGCATTCATTATTCAGAATGTCACGAACAACAGGGGATTGTTTATAGCAATCAACGTTTGTATTTATAGGAGGAATTTATAAAATGAACAAGAATGAATTAGTTGCAAGCATTGCAGAGAAGACTGGTTTAAAGAAGACTGAGGCAGAGAAGGCACTTAAGGCTTTCACTGATACAGTTGCAGAGCAGTTAAAGAAGGGTGACAAGATCCAGTTAGTTGGATTTGGTACATTTGAGGTTGCTGAGAGACCTGCAAGAGAAGGAAGAAATCCTAGAACCGGCGCTACTATGAAGATTAAGGCTTCAAAGGCTCCTAAGTTCAAGGCTGGTAAGGCTTTAAAGGATTCTGTAAACTAATTAGCAGATAATAAAGTTAAGTGAAGGTCATCATGCTTATGTATGATGACCTTTTTACATTATATGAATTTGAGGTGTTTGATATGAGACTTGATAAATATTTAAAGGTTTCAAGACTGATTAAAAGACGTACGGTTGCAAATGAAGCCTGTGATGCAGGAAGAGTATCCGTAAACGGGAAAGTGGTAAAGGCATCCTATGATGTTAAGGTGGGAGATGTTATCGAGATAGCCTTTGGCAATAAAACCGTTAAAGCGGAGGTTACACAGATAACCGAAACAACCAAAAAAGAAGATGCCAAGGAAATGTATAACATACTTTAAAAAATAAGAGCATATTATATTCTATATAAGTTCCTTGATTTGGAGGATTATATGGGAGAAATTCAATATGCAAAAAATCACAAACTCTCTTTAGATAATCGAAAAAAAGCTACTATATACGGCATAACAGATGTGGAGTCCTTTGATACTGACGTGGTGGTGCTGGTTACGGAGGCAGGAGTACTTACGATTAAAGGTGATAATCTGCATGTTATAAGACTTGATGTTGATAAGGGTGAGCTGGAGATGGCAGGAACGATTGACAGCATGGTTTACTCTGATGTTCACGATGTCAAAAAAACCGCAGCAGGTATACTTGGGAGAATGTTTAAATAAATGTTCGAGATGATTTATTCCCAGGGAAATATGTTCGTGGTAAGTCTTATAATGGGGATATGTATGGGAGCAGTTTATGATATGCTCCGGAGCATAAGAAAGAACTTTAATCACAGTGATACGCTTGTCGGTATAGAGGATATAATATATTGGCTTTTCTTTACCTGGCTTTTTATAGAAAATATCTTCAAATATAATGATGGAAGCTTCAGAATTTACATTTTCGTCGTTGCAATTACCGGATTAGTAATTTATAAAAACACAATAAGTAGTGGCATTTTTAAATTGCTTAACTACATCTTGTATTTTGTAAAAAAGTGTGTTGAAAAACCAAAGAAAATGTTGAAAAATGGCGTAAAATGGTATAAAATGAATATATCTATTTTTAGATATTTCAAAAATAATGAGAAGGAAAAGGATGCATTTGAATCATCCGTCAGGGGTAGAGATGAGCCAAAGGAGAGGAAGAAAAAAGTCTACAAGAAGACAGTCTAAGTTCACAAGTTTTCTTATTGTGATGGCTGTGTTATTTGTATGTACCATATCAGGGTTAAGAATTAAAGAACTCCATGCTCAGGGAAAAGAACTTGCTTATTCCGAGACGGTTTTGGAGCAAAAGATTGAGGCAGCAAAGCAGGAGAATGATGTTTTGCTTGCACAGCAGCAGTATATGCAGACTAATAAATACATAGAGGATGTGGCCAAGGATAAGCTTGGACTTGTATATCCGGATGAGATAGTAATAAAGCCACAGGAGTAAATAAGATTTATTACCGCTTCGAGTCAATTGGAGCGGTCTTTTTTTGTCAATAATTATTTTGCAAAGCCTCCAGAGTTAGACAGAAAATTAATCCGTACAAAGCTATAATTTTTAGGCTGATATGAAATTATGATATTTTTAATATATATACGAAAGAAGGTAAAAATAGTTTCATCAGGAGGTAGATTATGAAGATATCTGACAGGCTTAAAGGCATAGGCTTTGCTGCTTTTGCATTTTTTATCGGCAGGGCATTTGTTATGAATATGAATCCGTTTGCAATCGGAGCGCTGGTGGCTTTTTTACTTTCGGGTGAAAATGTATGGCTTATATTTATCGGTCTTATGGGCGGGATAGCAACTATAAACTCTACATATATGCTTTTTGAATATGGTTCAATAATGATTTTTTTAATGATTCTTCTTACGCTTAAGAATTCAATTAACCTAAGGGGTAGAAATTATCTCACAGCACTTATAACGGGCGGCATAACCTTTGTGGTTCACGGTGTTACAGGCTTTGTTACGGATGAATACATTGATTTTTTTGATACAGGTATAATGGCTGCACTTGCATTTGCGGCAGTTATAATTTTTTATAAAGGAATATCCGGTCTTATTAAGGATCCGCTTTCCATAGTTACGGATAATGAAACGGCACTGGGGGTTATTTGCTTTTTTGCAGCTTCATTTTATGGCATGCCTTTGGTGGTTTATGGGATAACTGTTGCACAGGCTTTTTTTGTCTTTTCAATACTTTTTGCGTGGTATAAGTTTGGATTTGGCATCGGGCTTACATGGACTGCCTTTTCCGGTATGCTGATGGGGATAAAGACAGGAGAGATGGACTTCCTTGTGGCGTATCTTACCATATCACTTCTGGTTTATGCACTTTTAATATTTATCGAAGGAGGAAGGTTTATCCAGGCAGCCTCATTTTTAATTATATATTACATAGCCGGATTTACGCATTTTGATATGCTGCTTTCCGAAGAGGGGATTAAGGCACTTTATTCGGCGATACTTGTATTTATACTGGCTCCGGACAGACTGATGCTCAGACTTGATGACAAGGCAGGCTATTACGAGCCTGACAATACTCCTGAGTGGGGAAGAATTGTGGTAGAAAGGGTAAATAAGCTTGCAGATGCCTTTAAAAGAATTGAATATACATTTGCGGGAGATGCCGGAACCGGTATCAGCTTCAATGATGTAGGCAATATAATAGATAATTTCACCAATCAGTTAAATGAGATGGTTCCGATAAGGAAGACCATAGAAGCATCGATTATAGAGGAACTTTCCAAAAAAGAGGTGCTTGTTAAAAATATACTTATGATTAAAAATCAGGATGAGAGGTATGAGGTTTATATAAATGCCCGTGTGAGGCGGGGAAGACTTGTAACTGCCGAAACCGTCAGAAAAATAGTTGAGGAAAACATGAAGGTAAGGCTCTTGCTTAAGGATGAGAGTAAAAGTATAGTGAGTAAGAGATATGATATGCTTTGCATGATTGAAAAACCGGACTATAGGTGTGAAACGGCAGTAAGGCGGTTAAGCAGATATGAGGATGAGGTTTCCGGGGATAATTTTTATATAGGAGATATAGGAAACGGTCAAAAGCTCCTGCTAATAGCGGATGGTATGGGCAATGGAGAAAAGGCATCAAGGGACAGTAATCAATTGATTGATTCTTTGGAGGAACTTTTAAATGCCGGATTTGACAAGGAGATGTCCATAAGGGTTGTCAATTCATATCTTGCGGAGAAAAATAAGGGAGAAAGCTTTTCGACACTTGATATGATGATTGTGGATTTATACACAGGCTGTGGCAGGATATATAAGCAGGGCGCAGCTACAACCTTTGTCAAAAGAGGCGAATGGATTGAGATGATAAAATCGACGTCTCTTCCGGTGGGAATTACTCCCGATGCAATATGCGAAAAATGCATGAAAAAATTCTATTCAAATGATATGATAGTTATGGTGAGTGATGGTATGCTTGAGAGCATATTGTTTGAAAATAAAGAAGACTATATGAAGGAGCTTATACTTTCATCGGATGCGATGACACCGGATGAACTGGCGGATGAAATAGTGGGAAGCATTAAGTCCTTAAGCGGTAATCGCCTTAAGGATGATGCGACTATGATTGTGTGCAAGGTTGTGAAGGATGTGAGATGAGACAGTCGTGTCAGCTTGTGAAGTTGTGAAAAGTTTGTGATAAGGCTATACTTTGGCCCTTTGTTATGATATTATTTTACAATAATTTTGGGGAGATTGTGTACATATGAGAAGCTTTGAGGATAAGATAAAAAAATATATAGATGAATATAATATGCTTGAGGCGGATGACAAGGTTATCGTCGGACTATCCGGCGGTGCTGATTCGGTATGTCTGCTTATGGTTTTAAAGAAGCTTGGAGCGAAGGCTTATGCGGTTCATATCAATCATATGCTGCGCGGTGATGAGGCAGATGCAGACGAAGAGTTTTGTATAAGGCTTTGTGAAAAGCTTGGCGTACCGCTTGAGGTCTATCATAAGGATATAAAGGCTTATGCAAAGGATGAAAGGATGACTGTCGAGGAGGCAGGAAGAAAATTCAGATATGCCTGCTTTGAGGAGCAAAGGGTAAAAATGGGAGCGGCAAAGATTGCAGTTGCCCACAATAAAAATGATCTTGCGGAAACCGTTATATTTAATATGACAAGAGGCAGCGGTATAAACGGACTTTCCGGAATTAAGGCGGTTCGCGGTGATATTATAAGACCGCTTTTATGCGTTAGAAGAGATGAGATAGAGGCATATCTTGAAAAGCTTGGGCAGGATTTTAGAACCGATTCGACAAATCTTTCCAAGGATTATGACAGAAATAAAATAAGACATATAGTTTTGCCGACATTGCTTGAAATGAATGACGGCGCTATAGAGCATATAGCCGATATGGCAGATGAGGCATATGAAGCTTATAAGCTTATAAATGAAATAAGCGAGGCAGAGCTTGAAAGGTGTATAGTTGATGAAGTGTTTTCCGATAAGGAATCCATGCTTGCACTTGATAAGACGGCTATAATTAAGCTGCCTAAGCTTATCAGGGAAAATATTATCCATGAGGCTATAGCAAAGGTTGCCGGAAAAAAGAAGGATATAACCAGAAGACATATAGAGGATGTGCTTAAGCTTATGGAGAGTAAGTCCGGCAGCAACGTCAATCTTCCTTATGATATAACAGCAAGGATAAGCTATGACAGGCTGATTATCTCTAACCTGAAGCAGGAAGACAGTGGATTTGCTTTTGATATTGATGCTGATGCTTTGGAAAAAGGAAGATACACATTGGTTTTGGGAGACGGTTGCATTGATTTATATATTGACAGCTGCAATTCGGAAACTCAAATAATAAAAAATAACTATACTAAAATGGCTGATTATGGTAAAATAAAAGGTGCTCTTTGTATAAGAACCCCACAGGAAGGGGATTATATAATAATTGATGATAAGGGCAATTCCAAGAAGTTATCAAGGGTTTTTATTGATAATAAGGTGGACAGGGAAAAGAGACTTTCATGGCCTGTTATTGCTTGCGGCAGTGAGATAATATGGGCGGTAGGTCTTAGATATAGTGAAGCTTATAAGATAGATGATAAAACCGAAAAAATATTATATATGGAATATAAGCTAAACTGATGATACAAAAGAAAATATAACGTAAGGAGAGTGATACTATGGAGAAAATCGGTGTTTTAATCAGCGAGGAAAAGGTAAATGCTAAGATTGCTGAGATGGCAGAAAAAATAAGCCGCGACTACGAAGGAAAGACGGTACATTTGATCGGAGTTCTTAAGGGAAGCGTATTTTTTATGTGCGAGCTGGCAAAGAGGATTACATTGCCTGTTACACTTGACTTTATGTCGGTTAGCAGCTATGGCAACGGAACAACCTCTTCGGGAGTTGTGAAGCTAATCAAGGATTTGGATGAAAGCATAGAGGGAAGAGAAGTTATCCTCGTTGAAGACATAATGGATTCGGGAAGAACCTTATCCTATCTTGTTAAGATTTTGAAAGAGAGACATCCGGCAAGCTTCAAAGTAATTACTCTATTAGATAAACCATCAAGACGTGTGGTGGATATCGAGCCTGATATGACCTGCTTTGAAATACCGGACAGATTTGTAGTTGGCTATGGACTTGACTGTGCACAAAAGTATAGAAATCTGCCTTATATAGGCGTTATCGAAGAATAATTTATACTATGCGGATAAAGAAAGGAGCGAGAAATGAAAAATAGTATAAGAAGAGGATTTGGCTTTTATCTTCTATTGTTCTTTATCGGTTTTTGTATCGTGCTTTGGCTGCAAAGCAGATCGCAGGAGACTGATACGGATTATACTATAGATAATTTTAAAAGCGACATAAATGAGGAGCTTATCAGCGAAGTTGATATATATCAAAATAGTGAGATACCGACAGGTACGGTTACAATAACCTATACCAGCGGTTCAAGCATCGAGTTTTACGTATCTGATGTAAATGTGGTTCAGGATATCGTAATGAACAGAAAAGGCGGACAGGTTAATATGAGCCTTTACGATGTGCCGAGACAGAGCGCATTTTGGACCTGGATGCCTGTTATAGTTGGAGTAGTTCTTTTAGTTGTGCTTATGATCGTCCTTATGGGAGGCGTAAGTGGCGGTGGCGCCGGAGGCGGTAGCAGTGGCGGAAGAGTGATGAACTTCGGCAAGAGCCGTGCCCGTATGATGACAGAGAAGGATCAGAAATATACCTTTAAGGATGTTGCCGGACTTGAAGAAGAAAAAGAGGATATGGCGGAAATCGTTGATTTCCTCAAAGAGCCTAAGAAATACAATGATTTAGGTGCAAGAATTCCTAAGGGTGTTCTTCTTGAGGGCCCTCCTGGAACAGGTAAGACCTTGCTTGCAAAGGCGGTTGCAGGAGAGGCCGGCGTACCATTTTTCTCAATCTCCGGTTCTGACTTTGTTGAGATGTTTGTCGGTGTCGGTGCATCCCGTGTAAGAGATTTGTTTGAGGATGCAAAGAAAAATGCACCGTGTATAGTATTTATAGATGAGATAGATGCAGTTGCAAGAAAAAGAGGTTCAGGTCTTGGCGGTGGTCACGATGAGCGTGAGCAGACTCTTAACCAGCTTTTGGTTGAGATGGACGGATTTGGCACCAACGAGGGCATTATAGTTCTTGCAGCAACAAACAGAGTAGATATCCTTGATCCTGCGATTTTGCGTCCGGGACGTTTTGACAGAAAGGTTATGGTTGGAAGACCGGATGTTAAGGGTAGAGAAGAAATACTTAAGGTACATGTAAGAAACAAGAAGCTTGCAGATGATATAGATTTACATGAGCTTGCAAGAACAACAGCCGGTTTTGCCGGTGCTGATCTTGAAAATCTTATGAATGAATCTGCGATAAGTGCCGCAAGAAATAACAGACCATACATCACCAAGGATGATGTAGATAAGAGCTTTATCAAGATAGGAATCGGCGGAGAGAAAAAGAGCCGTCTTGTACCGGAAAAGGAAAGAAAGATTACAGCCTACCACGAATCAGGTCATGCGATATTGTTCCATTTGCTTTCAGAGGTTGGTCCTGTAAGACTTGTATCAATTATTCCTAACGGACGTGGAGCAGGCGGATATACTATGCCGCTTCCTGAAAATGATAACGTATTTAACACCAAGAAAAAGATGCTTCAGGATATACAGGTAAGCTTTGGCGGAAGAGTTGCCGAGGAGCTTATATTTGACGATGTAACCACCGGAGCATCACAGGATATCAAGCAGGCTACGGAAACAGCCCGTGCAATGGTTATCAAGTACGGTTTTTCCGAAAAGGTCGGCCTCATCAACTATGAGGTAGACAATGGCGAAGAGGTATTCTTAGGCAGAGATTTGGGACATTCAAGAAATTATAGCGACAAGATGGCTAAAACCATTGATGAAGAAGTAAGAAGAATAATCGATGAGTGTTATGCCGAGGCAAAGAGAATAATCATGGAAAATATGGATGTTTTGCATAAATGTGCTAATCTTCTTCTTGAGAAGGAGAGAATCGAAAAAGACGAGTTTGAGTCGCTATTTTTGAACGATTAGACAAAATGCACAAAAAACAGGGTTGTAATTTAGTAAAAGTTTTGTCTAACGTTTAAAAGTTATGTGCATACTGCATAAAAAATTTTTTATAAAAATTTAAAAGTTGGATACACTTTTTAACGGATTTGAGTATAATAATACTTGTAACCCCCAATACATTATATAGTTTTTTGCTACACCCCATAAGTAACAAAATACCTTCTCCGAAGAGGACAGTCGTTCGTTGGCTGTCCTCTTCTCCTTTTCAGGATTTATGCGGCTTCGCGGACTTTTTACTCTTCTGATTTTATCCCTTTTCTTTGACCTGATTTTCGGGTTTGAACCACCTTTTGAACCACCTTTACACCAAATGACTTTTTTTAGTGTTGAAAAAACCTTTAATTTTCACGTTTTGAACCACCCCTTGAACCACCCCTAATTCATAATTTAATACTTCAAATAAAAAAGCCGGAATCATTTCTAATTCCGGCTAATTGTATGCACTGTATCTTATGGCATGTATTATTTGTTTGTTCTTTTATATTCAAGCAGATCACCAACTCCACAATCTAAAGTATCGCATATTCTTATCAGAACGTCAGCATCAAATCGTGTTATCTGATTTTTCAAAAGTCGGTTTAGCTGCGTCATCTCAAGTTGAGCCATCTGGCAGAACTTATTCTTACTTAACCCCGATTTTTCAATTAATTCAGACAGGTGTACTATTATTTGTCCTCTTTCGTTCATTGCGTGCCTCCTTAAAGGTATTACAATAATTATAATCATTTTATATATAAATATTCAGATGTTGAATGTAACATATAAGTAGTAATATATAGTTAGTGTATAATTATCATTGGTTCTAATAGTAAAAAAGGAAGAGGAGATATTATCTGCCTCTTCCCAAACAATCAGATATCCCTTATGATATTGGTTTGTCGAAGACTAATATAAAAGGGGATGTCGATACGAAGAAAGGATTATCAAATTAAAATTGTGCCTCTTTTAGAACTTGTTTTGAAAAAAACAAAGGAAAATTCACCTTATACAGTAAACAAAGTGAATTTAACTATGATACATGATGAAACACCGAATGCATTTGCTGTTGGTCGAAAAACAATCTGTATTACGGATGCTTTATTAAATCTATCAGATGATGATATATTAGGAATATTGGCACATGAAGTTGGACACCTGGCTTATGGACATTCAATTGTTCAATTGATTATTGGTGGCGGTAATGTTTTTATATGGGTCGCTATATTTCTGATAAAAATAGCATGCTGGACTATTACTGCAATTTTAGGGCTATTTGCTATTAGAAGTAGACGCCTTATCTCGGGTGTTCTCCTTGCAGGAATAGCCTCTTTGTCATCAAATTTGATTTGGCTATGGACAAAATTTTGTCTCTTGTTCTTGAGATGGTCAATGAGACAAAATGAGTTTGTGGCTGATGAATTTGCGTATAACATAGGTTTTGGAAATCAATTAGCAAAAGTTATTGATGAGTCAAAAAAATACATTAGTATAGAAAATGGGTGCAACATATAGTGTGTTTATTTCCGGTTTATAAATAAAGTGTAAAAATCTCCAAAATGAGACGACTGGTGTTGGGTAGAGGAAGATGAAAGAAACGGCGCATTTTATAATGTAACATTTAAAAAAAACGGAATACTATAAAATGGAAGCCATTTCATATTGCCTTTCATTCAAAAAAATGCTAACATACAAGCTAAAACGGATAGTTGATTTTTAAATCTTTCAGTCAAATGTATTGAAATAAATCCGTTTTTGTGATATTGTATATGTAGAAACAAGTCGGAACGGAGACTTAAAACCCGTATCCAGCGGTCGGGATGAAGACCTAAAACTCATTCCCATTACAGAGTAAACTGCTATAAATCAAGGGATGGCTGAATGTCATCCCTTTTTCTTAACAAAGGGGATACAATGGCTGAAATAAGTTTTAAAGAACGTGTACGTACAGAATTGTTAAGTGCGGCGATGCAATATAAATCAATATACTTAGACTATGAATATCTTATATGTTCAGAGGCGTTTTCAAAAAAGAATTACTATATTATTGCGGCAGCAAAAGATAACTTTATGCATTTAACCGGTGTAAATGCGTTGGTGAGTGCACAAGAATTTTTTGATAAATGTTATGATGGTTCCTTATCGGAAAGTGATTTTGATTTTTCCAAGAGTGGACAAAACGAAAAATCTGTAAAGGGTACTGTAAGAAGAAAAATCAAGGTTCTTCCGGATATGATGCAACTGTTTCATGATGGATTACTTACCGAGGAGGAGTTTAAGAAAAATAATGTAATATGTTCATTTGCTGCCGCTGATGGCAGTTGCACACTTGGCTTCGTTGATGCCGGAAAAGCAAGACCTAAGTCGCTGATTAGAGGAAATGAATTAAACAATCCAAGTGCTGTGGATTTGGTTATTAGAAGGAAAGCCGGAGCACAATTATTTGACGAAATAATAGTGGGTGATGAAATATCTTTAAACAAATACAAAGATAAGATTAAGAGTCTTATTTCTCATAGTTTATTAGGTGAAGATGAAGATTCTGACAATCCGTGTACAGATTAAAGGAGTTTTTTGCTACACCAAAAAAGTAACAAAATAAAGGCATCAAGCCTGAACCACCTTTTGAACCACTTTTCGGTTCGTAAAGAAGAAAAAAGACGGTATAAGACGAAAGTGGGAAAATGTCGTAAAACCTTATAAATCAAGGATTACTGGCAAAGACAAAAGAAGACGAAAATGTTTAAGGTTCGGTCCCATAAGTAACAAAATACCTTCTCCGAAGAGGACGGTCGAACGCCCGATGTCCTCTTCTTCTTTGTAGATAAACAATAAGAGATTGAGATAATAATTGTTGTTTGATTATACTATTGTGGTATATAATATGGTAATAAAATAATTCATTAAATGTTAATGCGCATAGGCATTATAATGCCTGTAAAAATATAAATGGGAGATATAAATTGAAATGGATATATTATTGTTTTCACGAAATTACGTCACCATCTTTATGATACTGCTATTTAGTATCAAGCTATGGAATCGGAAATCCTTTCGGGGTTCGGAAACAAAGTATTTTTGGGTTGTGGTCATCAGTTGCCTGGTATTGGTGTTTGAGGATATGTTTGAAACGGTAGCGGCGCAATCTCCTTCCTTACTGTATTGGCGTATACTCTGTACAATTATTGGCTATACATTCCGTTCCACAGCAGCTCTCGGACTCCTGCTTGTTGTCATTCCTGAAAGACACAGAAAAATGTTCCTCTGGATTCCCAGTTTGATCACTCTTTTGTTCAGCAGTACGGGATTTTTTTCCGATATTGTATTCGGCTATGACGAAAATTACGCTCACTATCGTGGTCCGTTCGGGTATATTGTCTTTATTATCCCGCTGCTTTATTTATTGTTGCTGCTATGGTTTACTTTCAGGAATATTACAGAGAGGAAAGGATGGGAAAAATATATCGTTTGGCTTGGAGCACTTTTCTGTCTGGGTGCAACAGCCCTTGATGCTACTGTTGGAGGAAATCATCTGAATGAAGCCATCATGATCAGCAGTATATTCTTTTATATTATCCTTTACTCTCATGATAACAGGCGTGATGCTCTCACCGGTCTGCTTAATCGAAAAGCATTTTACGACGATTGTATCGTTTTCGCCAATAGCATATATGCAGTAACTTCCCTCGATATGAACGGACTTAAAGGGCTTAACGACACTAAGGGGCATGAGGCAGGGGACAAGGCACTTGTCAAGATTGGCGAGTGCATCACAAGTTCCATAGACAAAAATGCACATTCCTACAGAATTGGCGGAGATGAGTTTATCCTGCTGTTTTTTGAATGCGATGAAGACAATATCAAAAAAACATGTGAGTCTATTAAGAAACGAGTAACCGAGAGCGGTTACAACATTTCCGCCGGATATGCACTTGTTGACGCTGACGTAAGCCTGGACGAAGCGATTAGAAAGTCTGATAAGCTGATGTACGAGGACAAGTCGAGATATTATCAGGAAACCGGGCTCGACAGGAGAAGAAGGTAAGCAGCGTTCAATAGAATCAAGAAAAAGAAAGGAAATGTAGAGTATTCGGTTATGAGTACATCGTGCTGAAACAGCGTGTTCTTTTTTAAGTCATTTTTTGAGATGGTATTGTCAGGAGAACTGAGTGATTTTTGAATAAAACCGATTAGGAGTCTATAGGGGAGGTTTATTAAATGGATGATTACAGTACGTATCAGGGAGCGCTTGAGATATTCAGAAAAATAATTATTGAGAAAATGGCAATAATGTATTAAAATATATTCTATATTTTATGTAACGAGGATTTATGGAGGCAGGGCTATGTCGGACTTTGGCAGAAATGCAATCAAGGTTTTTGATTATGTGTTTAAAACTAAGACTGCACTTAACTTTGGTGCACTTTTTTCTGACGGAACGGAATTCTACCGTTCTCCTTCGGAGGTTGCCAAGGGCGGTTCTGTAAAGTTAAGATTCAGAACTTCTGCAAACAATGTTGATGGTGTCTTCGTTATATGCAATGGTGAACGCTTCAGGATGTCTGTCGAACAGAGTGATGATTTTTTCGATTATTATTCTTACACAATTCCGAGAGTCGATGAAGAGATAGATTATTTCTATGAGGTTAAGGCGGGAAATGTAACCTGTTATTATAATAAGCTTGGTACGCAAAATCACAACAATGATGATTATAATTTCAGTATAGTTCCCGATTTCTTTGTGCCATCATGGGCCAAGGGTGCGGTATTTTATCAGATATTTGTGGATAGATTCTGCAATGGTGATGAGTCCAATGATGTGCTTGATAACGAGTACTGCTATATCGGCGAGGGCACGAGACGTGTAACGGATTGGTCTAAATATCCGGACACCATGGATGTAAGGTCTTTCTATGGCGGAGACCTGCAGGGTGTTATGAACAAGCTTGACTACCTTAAGGATTTGGGCGTTGATGTTATATATCTTAACCCTATATTTGTATCACCTTCCAATCACAAATATGATATACAGGATTATGATTATATAGATCCGCATTTCGGTGTGATAATAAAGGATGATGGGGAGTGTCTTCCGGAGGGCTCCAAGACCAACAAGGATTCAACCAGATATATCAACAGAGTTACCAGCAAGGAAAATCTTGAAGCAAGTAATGCTCTTTTTGTAAAGCTGGTCGATGAGATTCATAAAAGGGGCATGAAGATAATTCTTGATGGTGTATTTAACCATTGCGGTTCGTTCAATAAATGGCTCGATAGAGAGTGTATATATGAAAATCAGGAGGGTTACGACAAGGGTGCATATGTAGATGCGGAAAGTCCGTACAGAAGCTTCTTCAAGTTTCAGGATCCTTGGCAGTGGCCTTACAATCCGACCTATAACGGCTGGTGGGGACATGATACCTTGCCTAAGCTTAATTATGAGGAGTCGGAAAAGCTCTATGAGTATATCATGAGGATTGGTGAAAAATGGGTTTCACCGCCGTTTAATGCTGACGGCTGGAGACTTGATGTGGCAGCAGACCTTGGTTATACCGAGGAGTTTAATCATAAATTCTGGCATGATTTCAGGGAAAGAGTTAAGAAGGCTAATCCAAATGCGATTATTCTTGCCGAACATTATGGAGATGCCAAGTCCTGGCTTTTAGGCGACCAGTGGGATACGGTTATGAATTATGATGCATTTATGGAACCGATAACCTGGTTTTTGACCGGTGTGGAAAAGCACAGTGACGAGTTTAGAGGTGATTTGCTCGGTAATCCGGATGCATTTACAGGTGCGTTAAGACACCATATGTCAAGGTTTAACCAGAACTCACTTGAGATTGCAATGAATGAGCTTTCGAACCATGATCATTCGCGATTCCTTACAAGAACCAACAGAAAGGTTGGACGTCTTCATACCATGGGACCGGAGGCTGCCAATGAGGGTGTAAATAAAGGTGTATTTAGAGAAGCTGTCGTATTCCAGATGACATGGCCGGGCGCACCTACCATATATTACGGTGATGAAGCTGGAGTCTGCGGTTGGACAGATCCGGATAACAGAAGAACCTATCCTTGGGGTCATGAGGACTGGGATTTGATTAATTTCCACAAGGATATAATAAAAATTCATAAGGAAAATCCGGCACTTATGAAGGGCTCCGTTAAATTTTTGTATGGCGGCTACAAGGTGGTTGCTTACGGAAGATTTACAGACAGACAGGCTGTTATCGTTATATTAAATAATGATTACAATGAACAGATACATGATATTCATGTAAGACGTGTGGGTGCCCACAGCGGTAATATCTTCACTCAGATTATTCAGACGACTGAAGAGGGTTACAGCTTGGACAAAACAGATTATCTTATCAAGGGAAATCTTTTGCATATAACGGTACCAAAGATTTCCGCCACTGTTTTAAAATGTGATATATAGTGACACGCGTCGTTTCGGAGGATAATAATGAAAGAATTGATAGAAGATAAATGGGAGGAAATCCTCTCCCTTTTAGAGACTCAGTACGATATCTCCGGCATTATGATTAATACCTGGATACGTTCTCTTAAGATATTTGAGGTAAAGGATAATACGGTTTATTTTTATGTGGATGAAAAGCTTGGCGAAAATGCTGTTAAGTTTTTACGCAGAAAAGAATTTGATTTATTTTTGCTTTCTTCCATAAGAGAGACCTTAAATGATGTCAATATTGAAATAGTAATTGATGAAAAGAAGAATTTTATAAAAGAGGAAGAAAAGGAAATCGAGGTAACGGATTCTTATAAGGAAGCTGTCAGCAGAAGTAACTTAAATCCAAAATATACCTTTGAAACCTTTGTCGTCGGTGACGGTAACAGACATGCACATGCTACCTGCCTTGCGGTTGCGGACATGCCTGCACAGGACAATTTCAATCCTTTGTTTTTATATGGCAATGCAGGACTTGGCAAGACTCACCTTATGCAGTCAATCGCGCATTACATCCTCAAAAAGAACAGTGAGGCAAGCGTATTGTATGTGCCTTCCGAGCAGTTTACCAATGAAATAATTGATGCTATAAAGAACCAAAAGGTCAATGAATTCAGAGAAAAATATCGTAAGGTAGATGTTCTTTTGATTGATGATATTCAGTTTATCATCGGTAAGGATAGTACTCAAAATGAGTTTTTTAATACCTTTAATGTGCTTTATAATGACAAGAAACAGATTATTCTTTCGTCTGATAAACCGCCTAAGGAGATTAAGACTCTTGATGCGAGACTCATTTCCAGATTTGAGTGCGGTGTACCGATAGATATCCACGAGCCGGATTATGAGACTCGTATGGCGATTCTGAAAAATAAAGCAGAGTCGGATCATCTTACCGGAATTCCGGAAGAGGTATTTATATATATTGCGGAAAATATTACCAACAATGTCAGAGAGCTTGAGGGTGCTTTAAATAAGATAAGTATATTCTCAAAGCTTATGAACGAAGAGGTTACTTTAGAGCGTGCAAAGGAATCTCTCAAGGATATTATCAATAAGGACAGCAACGTTACACTTACTCCTGACATGATAATTAATGTGGTTTCGGAGCATCTTAATATATCTCCAAATGATATTCGTTCAAAGAAGAGAAATCAGGATATAGCTACAGCCAGACAGATTGTTATGTATCTTTGCAGGCAGTATGTTGTGATATCGCTTCAATCAATTGGCAATGCTGTCGGCGGAAAAGACCATACAACAGTTATGAACGGTATCAAGAGAATAGAGGATAAGATGAAGACGGATGCGTCCTTTAAAAATACTATGGATACCATAATTAAAAAGCTTAATCCGGTTACATAGGTATTGAAATCTGCAAACTAATATACGAGATTTTTATATACGAAAAAGATAAATAAAAAAAGTACAGAATAATCGAACAATTGTTCTGTACTTTTTTATCCCTTTATGTTATAGTAGATTATTATATGAAAAACTTTGCTTGTGAAAGTAAAGTTATTTGTATTGTAAAGAGAAAGTATAACTGTTTGTTGTTTGATTTGTTTGTTAAAAATGGAGATTGATATGGATCATTTTGAGTTAGTATCTGAATATGCACCGACAGGAGATCAGCCGGAGGCTATAGCAGGTCTTGTGGATGGATTTAAGCAGGGTAAAAAGCAGCAGACATTGCTTGGCGTTACCGGTTCAGGTAAGACCTTTACCATGGCCAATGTTATTGCGGCTTTAAATAAACCTACACTTATTATATCCCACAATAAAACTCTTGCGGCACAGCTTTACAGTGAGTTTAAGGCATTTTTCCCTAATAATGCGGTTGAGTATTTTGTTTCATATTATGATTACTATCAGCCTGAAGCATACGTTCCGCAGACGGATACCTATATAGCAAAGGATTCTTCCATAAATGATGAGATAGATAAGATGCGTCATAGTGCTACGGCAGCGCTCATCGAGCGAAAGGATGTAATAGTTGTTTCGTCGGTTTCCTGTATCTACGGTATAGGTGATCCTGAAGATTATAAATCCATGATGATTTCCTTAAGACCGGGTATGAATAAGGACAGGGATGAGGTTATACGTGAGCTTGTGGATATCCAGTACACCAGAAATGATATGGATTTTTCGAGAGGTAATTTTAGAGTCAAGGGAGATGTGGTGGATGTACTTCCGGTTTCTACCTTTGAGGATGGCCTTCGTATAGAGTTTTTTGGAGATGAGATAGACAGGATAGTTGAGTTTGATCCTCTTACCGGCGAGATAAAAAAGTCCCTTTCCTTTGCATGTATCTTCCCTGCTTCTCACTATGTGGTTGCCAGTGATAAGCTTGAAAAGGCGATAGTGGATATAGAGGAAGAACTTGATGAAAGAGTAAAGTATTTTAAGGAAAATGATAAGCTCCTCGAAGCCCAGAGAATAAAAGAACGTACGGAGTTTGACATGGAGATGCTTAAGGAGACCGGCTTTTGTTCAGGAGTTGAGAATTACTCCAGAGTTCTGGCAGGCCTAGAGCCGGGTGCAACGCCTAATACTCTGCTCAAATTCTTTAACGGTGATTACCTTATTATAATAGATGAGTCACACATTACCCTTCCGCAGATAAGGGGTATGTATGCAGGTGACAGAGCGAGAAAGCAGACTCTTGTGGATTACGGCTTCAGACTTCCGTCTGCTCTTGATAACAGACCTCTTAACTTTGAAGAGTTTGAGGAGAGAGTGGATGATATAATGTATGTATCCGCTACTCCTTCTTCATACGAAAAAGAGCATGAGGAAAATCGTGTTGAGCAGATTATAAGACCTACGGGACTTCTTGATCCGGTTATAGATGTTAGACCTGTAGAGGGACAGATAGATGATTTAGTTGCTGAAGTTAAAAAGGAAACAGAGCTGGGACATAAGATTTTGGTCACTACTCTTACCAAGCGTATGGCCGAAGATTTGACAGACTATATGAAGCAGCTTGATATAAAGGTTAAATATCTTCATTCTGACATAGATACACTTGAGCGTATCGAGATAGTCAGGGATTTGAGACTTGGAGTATTTGATGTACTTGTAGGAATCAACCTTTTAAGAGAGGGACTTGACATACCGGAGATAACGCTTGTGGCCATACTTGATGCGGATAAGGAAGGCTTCCTTCGTTCCGAAACCTCACTTGTTCA
Organism: uncultured Lachnospiraceae bacterium; assembly: GCA_902762955.1. Taxonomy (GTDB): domain Bacteria; phylum Bacillota; class Clostridia; order Lachnospirales; family Lachnospiraceae; genus Coprococcus_C. The sequence goes on along the minus strand of CACWQH010000002.1, from coordinate 114,700 downwards.
GACCATAGGCCGTGCCGCAAGAAATGTTGATGGACATGTTATAATGTATGCTGACGTAATAACCGACTCCATGCGTCACGCGATAGAGGAAACCAACAGAAGAAGAAAGCTTCAGGATGAATACAATAAGGAACACGGCATAACACCTGAAACTATCAAGAAAAACATAAGAGATATAATTTCTGTTGAGTTAGATGAGGAAGAGGTAAAGAACAGCCGCAAGTATTCAAAGGATCCTGAATCCATGACTAAAAAGGAACTTAAGGCAGAGATAGAAAGACTTACAAAGCGTATGAATAAAGCAGCGGCAGAACTTGATTTTGAAAATGCAGCGATTATAAGAGATGAATTAAAGGAGCTTAAGATCAAGCTTCGTGACTATGACGATTAAAAAACATATTTTTGTGAATAATAAAAGTATGTAAATGTAATTAATATTAAAAATATATTTTAAGGAGGACAAAAAGATGTATAGAGACGAGATGATTTCAGAGATTTCCATGAGATGCAACATACCTGTTGAGGATGTGGCAGATGTGCTTGAGGAAGAGGAAAACATAATTGAAGAGGAAAGATACTGCAAGAAGAGAAAGAAAAAGATTGCATTTGCCTGCTTTATGACTACAGCGATTGCTGCAGGCTGCGCAGCAGTTTATATCCTCAATCAGAAAAACAAGCTTGATATCGAGAAGGCTAAGAATGAAATTGAAAAGATGATGAAGAAGTATGTTGACAAGGTGGAAAATAAGGTAGAAAAAATAAAGAACGAGTATCTGCCGGAGAGATAAAATGAGTGAGCATAAGTACATTACGATAAAGGGTGCGAGAGAGCACAATCTAAAAAGCATAGATATAAAGATTCCGAGAGATAAATTTGTTGTTCTTACCGGACTTTCAGGTTCAGGTAAGTCATCGCTTGCATTTGACACAATTTATGCAGAAGGACAGAGAAAGTATATGGAATCGCTGTCTTCATATGCAAGACAGTTCCTTGGACTTTCGGATAAGCCGGATGTTGATTCCATAGAAGGACTTTCTCCATCCATATCCATCGACCAGAAGTCCACTAACAGAAATCCGCGTTCTACTGTAGGTACAGTTACTGAAATATATGATTATCTGAGACTGCTTTATGCACGTATAGGTATACCTCACTGTCCTAAGTGTGGGAAAGAGATATCGAGGCAGACTGTGGATCAGATGGTTGATGATATCATGGAATTGCCGGAGGGAACAAAGTTCCAGCTTCTTGCTCCTGTTATAAGGGGAAGAAAGGGTGAACACACAAAACTTCTGGCACATGCGAGAAAGACTGGTTTTGTAAGAGCGATAATTGACGGAAATTTATATGATTTAAGCGAAGAGATAGAGCTTGAAAAAAATAAAAAGCATAATATCGATATAGTTGTTGACAGACTCGCTGTCAAGGAAGGCATAGAGTTAAGACTCGGAGAATCAATAGAGACGGTTCTTAAGATGTCCGAGGGACTGCTTAAGGTAGATGTAATCGGAGGAGAGATGTTAAGCTTCTCTGATAGCTTTTCGTGCCCTGATTGCGGTATAAGCATAGATGAGATAGAACCGAGAAGCTTTTCATTTAACAATCCTTTCGGCGCATGTCCTTGTTGTACCGGTCTTGGTTTTAAGCGTGAGTTTGATATAGATCTTATGATACCGGATACCAGCCTGTCCATCAATGACGGTGCTATCGCCGTGCTTGGATGGCAGTCGGCAGGAAAGGAAAGCAGCTATACACATGCTACCCTCGAAGCACTTGCCGAAAAATATAAGTTTTCCCTTGATAAACCTTTTGAAAAGCTCTCCGACAAGGCAAAGCATGTACTTATATATGGTACCGATGGCGAAACCATCAAAGTTCGCTATCACAGCAAGAGAGTCTCAAATGCCGAGTACAATGTGGAGTTTGAGGGTCTCATAGAAAATGTAAAAAGAAGATATCGCGAGTCTTCGGAAAGCATCAAGGCTGAATATGAGAGTTATATGACCATTACTCCATGTGATGTCTGTGGAGGAAAGAGGCTTAAGCCGGAGTCACTTGCGGTTACTGTCAGTGATAAAAATATTGCCGAGATAACAGAGATGTCCATTGTAAGACTAAATGAGTTTCTCAATAATATGAACCTTACGGAAAGACAGATTTCCATAGGATATCAGGTTATCAAGGAGATAAAGGCAAGGGTCGGATTTTTGGTAAATGTCGGACTCGAATACCTTTCGCTTGCCAGAGCAACAGGTACCCTTTCCGGTGGAGAGGCACAGCGTATAAGACTTGCTACCCAGATAGGTTCCGGACTCATGGGAGTGGCATATATTCTTGATGAGCCGAGTATAGGACTTCATCAAAGGGACAATGACAAGCTTCTGTCAGCTCTTAAAAACTTGAGAGATCTGGGCAATACACTTATAGTTGTAGAACATGATGAAGATACCATGTATGCAGCGGATTATATAGTGGATATAGGTCCGGGAGCAGGTGCGAACGGCGGAGAGGTTGTGGCAGCAGGAACCGTTCAGGACATTATAGACTGTCCGGAGTCGATTACGGGAGCCTATCTTAGCAGAAAGATAACCATACCTGTTCCAAAGGAAAGAAAGGCACCGGCAGGCTTTATAGAGGTTGTGGGAGCAAGAGAAAATAATCTTAAAAATATCAATGTTAAATTCCCGCTCGGAGTTATGACCTGTGTAACCGGAGTTTCGGGTTCGGGAAAGAGCTCTCTAGTAAATGAAATACTTTACAAAAGACTTGCAAGAGAATTAAACCGTGCCAAGATTAAAGCAGGAAATCATGACAAAATAAAAGGACTTGACCAGCTGGATAAGATAATCAATATCGACCAGTCGCCTATAGGACGCTCACCAAGATCCAATCCGGCAACTTACACCGGAGTGTTTGATCTTATAAGGGATTTATTTGCCAATACCAAGGATGCCAAGGCGATGGGATATAATAAAGGAAGATTCTCATTTAATGTATCCGGTGGAAGATGTGAAGCCTGCAAGGGTGACGGTATAATCAAAATCGAGATGCATTTCCTGGCGGATGTATATGTACCTTGTGAGGTGTGCAAGGGTAAGAGATATAACAGAGAGACCCTTGAAGTTAAGTATAAAGGAAAGAGCATATATGATGTGCTTGATATGACTGTAGATGAGGCGTGTGAGTTCTTTGAAAATGTTCCGCTTATATTAAGGAAGATAGAAACCTTAAGAGATGTAGGACTCGGATACATCAAGCTTGGACAACCGTCTACCACTCTTTCCGGTGGTGAGGCTCAGCGTATCAAGCTTGCTGCCGAGCTTAGCAGAAGAAGTACCGGAAGAACCATATATGTTCTTGATGAACCGACAACAGGACTTCACTTTGCGGATGTTCATAAGCTTGTAAATATATTACAAAAGCTTTGCGAAGGAGGCAATACAGTTGTTGTTATAGAACATAATCTGGATGTGATAAAAACTGCCGATTATATCATAGATATGGGACCTGAGGGCGGAGAAAACGGTGGAACGGTGGTCGCAACGGGCACGCCTGAGGAGGTAGCCAAGATTAAGAAATCCTACACCGGGCAGTATTTAAAGAAATATCTGAAGGGCTAATATTGATATTTATAAAGGCTTTTATAAAAAAATATCTTCTTATTTAAGGGTAATATCTTATAAAATAAAGATGATAAATTGAGTAATATTTTCTCATTTATCATCTTTATTTTTAATCAATCTTATAGTATAATATAGGAAGGTTGTTAGGCTATGCTAATATAGTCACGAACATCAAAATAAATAAACGGAGGATGTCACAATGTTAGTTTCAGCAAAGGAAATGCTTGAAAAGGCTGTTGCAGGCGGATATGCTGTAGCACAGTTCAACATCAATAATCTCGAGTGGACAAAGTCAGTTCTTCTTGAGTGTGAGGAGCTTAAGACACCTGTTATACTTGGTGTATCAGAAGGCGCCGGTAAGTATATGACAGGATTTAAGACAGTTGCAGCTATGGTTAAGGCTATGGATGAGTCACTTGGAATCACAGTTCCTGTAGCCCTTCATCTTGATCATGGTTCATACGAAGGAGCTAAGGCTTGTATAGAGGCAGGATTTACTTCTATCATGTTTGATGGTTCATCACTCCCTCTTGAGGAGAATATCGCCAAGACTAAGGAACTTGTTGCTATCTGTAACGAAAAGGGAATTTCCCTTGAGGCAGAGGTAGGCGGTATCGGCGGTGAAGAAGACGGTGTCGTTTCAACAGGTGAGTGTGCTGATCCTGAAGAGTGTAAGCAGGTTAATGACTTAGGTGTTACAATGCTTGCATGCGGTATCGGTAATATCCACGGTAAGTATCCTGAAAACTGGGCAGGACTTCAGTTTAACGTTCTTGAGAGTATCAAGGCTGTTACAGGTAATACTCCACTTGTACTTCACGGTGGTTCAGGTATACCTGATGAGCAGATTAAGAAAGCAATCTCTATGGGTGTTGCTAAGGTTAATGTAAATACAGAGTGTCAGCTTGTATTTGCTGCTGCAACACGTAAGTACATAGAGGCAGGTAAGGATCTTGAAGGCAAGGGTTATGACCCACGTAAGCTTCTTGCTCCCGGTGCTCAGGCAATCAGAGATGAGGTTAAGGATCGTGTAGCTGTATTTGGTTCAGCAGGCAAGGCCTAAATCCTATAACAACCAATTAATTAATAAAGGTGCAGAGGTTGAAAAATCTCTGCACTTTTTGTATAATGGGCAATGGATAACTCAATTGAAAGATTTCTTATATATAGAAGAGATTATCGAAGAGGGAGAAATATCGTAGACTAATTTTAGAAAATTGGGAGGATTTTTATATGAATCAAAATGGTGGAAAAACAAAGGGCGGCTGCATAGCTACAATAATATTATTCAGCCTGATAAGCTTGCTTCTTGTGGGATTTGGAATTGTAAATCTTATATCTCATGCGGATTATTATTTTGGACATGCACAGGATATAAGTGAGATGACGGCTGATGGTGCAAGTCCGCAAAAGGGTGAGTATGTTCAGGTAGGAGTGGATGTCTGCTTTGACTGGTATGCAGAAACAACACATAAGGTAAACGGAATCCCTACAGGTAAGGAACAGCATTGTATAATAATGCTTGAAAACGGAGATATTATGTCTCTTACCGTTAAGGGCAAGAAAAATTATGCTAAGATTGATGAGGTTATCGATGCTACATGGGACTATATGTATGATGAGACAGGTATGAAAGCTCTTCATACACCTGTAATATTTGAAGGAAAGATTACAAATGTAGGTTCTGAGGTTAGCAAGTATTATAGAGATTACATGAGTGATTTATCTGATGGCTTTTATAATGCGTGGGGCTACAGACCTAATTATTATGAACTTACCATAGATACAACAGATAACAAATGGTCAACTCTCGGCTGGTACATAGCAGGTGCGCTTATGGTAGCTTTATTTATATTTGCAGCTATTCAAAGCGGAAAAACCTTAAAGGCTTTAAATACTGCCGATAAAGCAGGCTATGACAGTAATGCATATATGCAGAACAGACAAAATAACGCCGGTGCTGATAATGTATATGGAAATGATATAGTGGGCTATAGCAGTAATTCTGCCAATACTTCCAACAATAATTATGGAAACGATATATCAGGTTATTCCAATATGCCGGAGAATAGCTACGTAAATGATATAGTAGATAATCCGAATAAGGATAATAATTTATAAGATTATATATTTAATAGGAAAGAAAAATATTTTCAAAAGAAAAATATTGAAAAAATAATTTTAAAAAATAATTAAAAAAGTTCTTGCATTATGATTTCACATGTTATATAATGGCTATTGCTGTGACATTGATAGCGTTGAAGCGGAGGTTGCCGCTTAAGCAAATAAGCGGGTTTTTCGTGGAGCGAATGTCAATTAATAATAACTGGCGACAAGTCACTGTACTTAATAACCATCTGCCAATGGGCAGAGATGACGTGTGAAATCATAACGAAGAAATTTATGACACACACGGGAAAGTTGTACAGTCACCGCTTGTCGTACTGAAACAAAGTGCGAAAAGGAGGCGGCTTTTTTTATGGCAAGTCAAATTATGAGAATCACATTGAAGGCATATGATCATAAGTTAATTGATCAGGCAGCAAAGCAAATCATTGAAACTGTAAAGAGTACAGGAGCAAAGGTAAGCGGACCTGTTCCAATGCCTACTAAGGTTGAGAAGATCACAATCTTAAGAGCTGTTCATAAGTATAAGGATTCAAGAGAACAGTTCGAGCAAAGAACTCACAAGAGACTCATCGACGTTATATCACCATCACAGAAGACTATCGATGCTCTTCAGAAGATGGATATGTCAGCCGGCGTATACGTAGACGTTAAGATGAAGTAATCAGAAACAAAAAAGTTATGCAGTAAATACCTAATTACATCCTATTAAATAAGAAAGGATGAATTTAGTATGATTGCTTCGGCAATCCGCTGTGAATTAAATTAGGAGGAAATTAAAAATGAAGAAAGCTATTTTAGCAACAAAAGTCGGAATGACTCAAATCTTCAACGAAGATGGTGTATTAACACCGGTAACAGTATTAGAGGCCGGACCATGTGTTGTAACTCAGGTAAAAACAGTTGATAATGACGGTTACGATGCAATTCAGGTAGGTTTTGGCGAAAAGAAAGAAAAAGTAGTTACAAAGGATGTTTCAGGAAAGAAAGTTATCAGAAACCCACATGGTGCTGGTAAGGCTGAGGTTGGACATTTCAAGAAAGCAGGAACTACACCTAAGAAATTCGTAAGAGAATTCAGAGTAGAAAATGTAGCTGATTACACTGCAGGTGAGAGTGTAATAAAGGCTGACATCTTTGCAGAGGGTGATAAGGTTGATGTAACTGCTAAGTCAAAGGGTAAAGGATATGCAGGCGGTATAAAGAGATACGGAATGCGTTCAGGCCCTTCAGCTCATGGTTCAAAGTACCATCGTCATGCTGGTTCAAATGGTTCTGCAACTACTCCGGGTAGAGTATTCAAGGGTAAGAAGATGCCTGGACATATGGGTAACGTAAGAGTTACAGTACAGAATCTTGAGATAGTTAAGATAGATGTTGAGAACAATGTAATTTTGGTAAAGGGTGCCGTTCCTGGACCAAAGAAATCATTAGTAATGATTAAGGAAACAGTAAAGGTTGGCAAATAAGCCGGTCTTTAAGGAAGGAGGAACATTAGATGGCAACAGTAGCAGTTTATAACATCGAAGGTAAAGAAGTTGATAAGCTTGAGCTTAATGATAACGTGTTCGGTGTTGAAATAAATGAAACATTATTACACAAGGCAGTTGTTACACAGTTAGCAAACAGCCGTCAGGGAACACAGAGTGCAAAGACTCGTTCAGAGGTTTCCGGTGGTGGTAGAAAGCCTTGGAGACAGAAGGGAACAGGTCATGCAAGACAGGGTTCCATCAGAGCTCCACAGTGGGCAGGCGGTGGTGTTGTATTTGCACCAAAGCCAAGAGATTACTCTAAGAAGATGAATAAGAGAGAAAAGCAGATAGCTATCAAGTCAGCTCTTACTTCAAAGGTAAATGATGAGAAGTTCATCGTAGTAGATGAGTTTAACTTAGATGAGATTAAGACTTCTAACTTCGTTAAGATCTTAGATGCACTTAAGGCTCCAAAGGCACTTGTAGTTACTAAGGGTAAGGATGAGAAGGTTGTTCTTTCAGCAAGAAACATCCCAACTGTTAAGACTACAATGTCAAGCTCAATCAATGTATATGATATCCTTAACTATGATTCACTTGTAATCACTAAGGATGCAGTAGCAGCAATCGAGGAGGTGTATGCATAATGGCAGATATTAAATATTATGACGTAATACTTAAGCCTGTACTTACAGAGAAGAGTATGAACGCAATGGCAGAGAAAAAATACACTTTCCTTGTACATCCTGATGCAACTAAGAGTCAGGTAAAGGAAGCTGTTGAGAAGATGTTTGAGGGAACTAAGGTTGCAAAGGTTAACACTATGAACTATGACGGTAAGACAAAGAGACGTGGAATGACCTATGGCAAGACTGCTAAGACTAAAAAGGCAGTAGTTCAGCTTACAGCTGAGAGCGCAGATATCGAGCTCTTCGAGGGACTGTAAGAAGCATGATTTATACGCAGTAAAGCGTGATAATAAAACGTATGTATCGAAAGGAGAAATAAAATGGGAATTAAGACATATAACCCATATACACCTTCAAGAAGGAATATGACTGGTCTTGATTTTGAGGAGATTACAACAAGCACTCCTGAGAAATCACTCCTTGCTAAGAAAAAGAAGACAGCAGGACGTAATAACCAGGGTAAGATAACTGTTAGACATCATGGTGGTGGAAACAGACAGAAGTACAGAATAATAGATTTCAAGAGAAATAAGGATGATATACCTGCAAAGGTTGCATCAATTGAGTATGATCCAAACAGAACAGCAAATATAGCACTTCTTCACTATGCTGATGGAGAGAAGGCATATATAATCGCTCCTGTAGGATTAAAGGTTGGCGATGAGCTTATGAACGGTGCAAAGGCAGAGGTTAAGGTTGGTAACTGCTTACCACTTTCAGAAATCCCTGTTGGTACTGAGATTCATAACATTGAGCTTTATCCTGGAAAGGGCGGACAGCTTGTTCGTTCGGCAGGTAACTCAGCACAGCTCATGGCTAAGGAAGGTAAGTATGCAACACTCCGACTTCCTTCAGGTGAAATGAGAATGGTTCCAATTATCTGCCGTGCAACAATCGGTCAGGTTGGAAACATCGAGCATGGACTTGTAAATGTTGGTAAAGCAGGACGTACACGTCATATGGGTATCAGACCTACAGTTCGTGGTTCCGTTATGAACCCTAACGACCATCCACACGGTGGTGGTGAAGGTAGAACCAGTATCGGTAGACCGGGTCCTTCTACTCCTTGGGGTAAGCCGGCACTTGGCTTAAAGACAAGAAAGAAGAACAAGCAGTCTAACAAGCTGATAATCAGAACAAGAGACGGAAAGAACGTTAAGTAAGGAGGGTAAACTATATGGCTCGTTCATTAAAAAAAGGACCATTTGCAGATGATTATTTATTAAAGAAGATAGATGCATTAAATGCAGCCAATGACAAGCAGGTTATTAAGACCTGGTCACGTCGTTCAACTATTTTCCCTTCATTTGTAGGTCATACAATAGCAGTTTATGATGGAAGAAAGCATGTTCCTGTATATGTTACAGAGGATATGGTTGGACACAAGCTTGGTGAGTTTGTTGCAACCAGAACCTACAGAGGACATGGTAAGGATGAAAAGAAGGGTAAGAGAGGTTAAGCGAAAGGAGGATACATCAAATGGCAAAGGGACATAGATCTCAAGTTAAGAGACTTAGAAATGAGAATAAAGATACAAGACCTAAGGCTACTGTGTCATATGCAAGAGTTTCAGTAACTAAGGCATGTTTCGTATTGGATGCGATAAGAGGTAAGGATGTAACTTCAGCGCTTGGTATTCTTGCTTATAACAACAGATATGCATCAAAGGTTATAGAGAAGTTATTAAAGTCAGCAATTGCTAACGCAGAGAATAACAATGGTATGAAGGCTGAAGACCTTTACATTGCTGAGTGTTATGCAAATAAGGGACCAACAATGAAGAGAATTCAACCAAGAGCACAGGGTAGAGCTTATAGAATCGAAAAGAGAACAAGTCACATCACTATTGTGCTTGATGAAAGATAGGAGGTAAGCAATGGGACAGAAGGTTAATCCACATGGTTTAAGAGTCGGTATCATCAAGGATTGGGATTCTAAGTGGTATGCTGATACTAAAGATAGCGAATTTTCAAATAACCTTGTTGAAGATTATAAAATCAGAGAGTTTTTAAAGAAAGAACTTTATTCAGCAAATATTTCTAAGATTGAAATCGAAAGAAAGGCTGATAAGGTAAGAGTATTTGTTTATACAGCTAAGCCTGGTATCGTAATCGGTAAGGGCGGAGCAGGAATCGAAAAGATTAAGTCACAGGTTCAGAAGCTTACTGACAAGAAGCTTAATATCGAAATCAAGGAAATTAAGAAGCCTGATTTAGATGCTCAGCTTGTTGCAGAAAACATCGCAGCACAGTTAGAGAACCGTATCTCTTTCAGAAAGGCTATGAAGTCTTGCATGGGTAGAGCTATGAAGGCCGGAGCACTTGGTATCAAGACTGCATGTTCAGGAAGACTTGGTGGTGCTGATATGGCAAGAACTGAGTTCTACAGTGAGGGAACTATTCCTCTTCAGACACTTCGTGCTGATATCGACTATGGTTTCGCTGAAGCAGATACAACATATGGTAAGGTTGGTGTTAAGACATGGATTTACCATGGCGAAGTACTCCCAACTAAGGGAAATAAGGAAGGGAGCGATAAATAATGTTAATGCCTAAGAGAGTTAAGCACCGTAAGCAGTTCAGAGGAAGTATGAAGGGCAAGGCGCTTAGAGGAAATAAAATTACTAATGGTGAGTATGGTATAATTGCACTTGAGCCGGCATGGATCAAGTCAAATCAGATAGAGGCAGCCAGAATTGCTATGACACGTTACGTAAAGCGTAATGGTAAGGTTTGGATCAAGATTTTCCCAGACAAGCCTGTTACAGCTAAGCCGGCTGAAACTCGTATGGGTTCCGGTAAAGGATCTCTTGAATACTGGGTAGCAGTTGTTAAGCCGGGAAGAGTTATGTTTGAAATCGCAGGTGTTCCTGAGGAGACAGCAAAGGAGGCTCTTCGTCTTGCAACACACAAGTTACCTGTAAAGTGTAAGATTGTATCAAAGGCAGATTTGGAAGTTGAAGAAGGAGGTACTAGCAGTGAAGCTTAAGGAATATAAAGAAGAATTAAACGCAAAATCACTTGATGAGTTACAGAGCGATTTAGTAGCTGCTAAGAAGGAATTATTTAACTTAAGATTCCAGAATGCCACTAATCAGCTTGAGAATACAAGCAGAATCAAGGATGTTAGAAAGAATATTGCAAGAATACAGACAGTTATAGCCCAGAAGGCTAAAGCTTAAGATATCGTAAAGGAGGAAATATTGTGGACAGAAATCTGAGAAAAACACGTGTAGGTTTAGTTACAAGTGATAAGATGGATAAGACAATTGTTGTATCAATCGTTGATAATGTAAAGCATCCTCTTTACGGTAAGATTGTAAAGAGAACTTACAAACTCAAGGCTCATGATGAGAACAATGAGTGTAAGATTGGTGATAGAGTAAGAGTTATGGAGACAAGACCTTTATCTAAGGATAAGAGATGGAGACTTGTTGAGATAATCGAGAAAGCAAAGTAAGGAGGCAAATACAATGGTTCAGCAGGAAACAAGACTTAGAGTTGCTGACAATACAGGTGCTAAGGAAATCCTTTGCATCAGAGTATTAGGCGGTTCTACAAGAAGATATGCAAATATTGGTGATATCATCGTTGCCTCAGTTAAAGATGCAACACCAGGCGGAGTTGTTAAGAAGGGTGACGTTGTTAAAGCTGTTGTAGTTCGTACAAAGAAGGGAGCACGTCGTAAGGACGGTTCTTACATCAAGTTTGATGAGAATGCAGCAGTAATTATAAAGGATGATGGTAATCCAAGAGGAACTCGTATATTTGGACCTGTCGCTAGAGAGTTAAGAGACAAGAAGTTCATGAAGATAGTTTCTTTGGCACCGGAAGTATTATAGGAGGTAGAGACTGTGGCAACAACAAAAATCAAAAAAGACGATCTTGTTAAAGTAATTGCCGGCAAGGATAAAGGCAAAGAAGGTAAAGTATTAGCAGTTGATACTAAGAATAATACAGTATTAGTTGAAGGTGTTAATATAGTTCACAAGCATAGTAAGCCTAGTATGCAGAATCAGCAGGGCGGAATTATAGATAAGGAAGCTCCTATTGATATATCTAATGTTATGTACCTTTACAAGGGTAAGACAGTTAGAGTTGGCTTCCAAGGCGAAAAGAAGGATAAGGTCAGAGTAGCTAAGGTTGATGGTAAGTTAGAAGTTATCGATTAGGAAGCGTAGGAAAGGAGGCACAGGATTTTGAGCAGACTTAAAGAAATGTATAGCAACGAAATTAAAGATGCTATGATGAAGAAGTTCGGATATAAAAACGTTATGCAGATACCAAAGCTTGAGAAGATTGTTATCAATATGGGCGTTGGTGAAGCAAGAGAAAATGCCAAAGTATTAGATGCAGCTGTAAAGGATTTGGAGATTATCACAGGTCAGAAGGCTGTTATAACACGTGCTAAGAAGTCAGTTGCAAACTTCAAGTTAAGAGAAGGTATGCCAATTGGCTGTAAGGTAACACTTAGAGGCGAGAAGATGTATGAGTTTACAGACAGACTTGTAAACCTTGCATTGCCACGAGTACGTGACTTCAGAGGTGTTAACCCTAATGCATTTGATGGTAGAGGTAATTACGCATTAGGAATTAAAGAACAGCTTATTTTCCCGGAAATCGAGTACGATAAGGTTGATAAGGTAAGAGGTATGGATGTTATATTTGTAACAACTGCTGAGACAGACGAGGAAGCTCGTGAATTATTGACACTTTTCGGTATGCCGTTTAGCAAGTAGAGGAGGAAGAATAATGGCAAAAACATCAATGAAGGTAAAACAGGAGCGCAAGCAGAAGTTTTCAACCAGAGAATATACTCGTTGTAAAATATGCGGACGTCCACATTCAGTACTTAGAAAGTACGGAATATGCAGAGTATGCTTCAGAGAGTTAGCATATAAGGGACAGATACCAGGCGTTAAGAAGTCTAGCTGGTAAGATTAATTAAGGAGGCAAGTAAATTATGTCAATGAGCGATCCAATTGCAGATATGCTTACAAGAATTCGTAATGCAAATACTGCAAAACATGATACAGTAGATATACCGGCATCTAAGATGAAGCTGGCGATTGCGGATATTCTTCTTAAAGAGGGATATGTAAAGGCAGTTGACGTTATAGAAGAGGGTAACTTTAAAACTATTAAGATTACACTTAAGTATGGTGCAGACAAAAACGAAAAGATCCTTACAGGCCTTAAGAGAATCTCAAAGCCGGGACTTCGTGTATATGCATCAAAGGATAAACTTCCAAAGGTTCTTGGCGGTCTTGGAGTTGCAATTATTTCAACTAACAAGGGTGTATTAACTGATAAGGAAGCAAGAAAAGAAAATGTTGGTGGAGAGGTACTTGCATTTATATGGTAGTAAGTACAGCTTCGGATAAATATTAAGGAGGACGGCGAAATGTCACGTATCGGAAGAATGCCTATCGCTATACCTGCAGGCGTTACAGTAGATATAGCAGAAAATAACAAGGTGACTGTAAAAGGCCCTAAGGGAACTCTTGAGAGAGTACTTCCTGTTGAGATGGAGATCAGCAAAGAGGGCGAAGAGATTGTTGTAAAGAGACCAAATGATTTAAAGAAGATGAAGTCATTACACGGACTTACAAGAACTCTTATTAATAACATGGTAATCGGTGTTACCGAAGGATATCAGAAGGTGCTCGAGGTAAACGGTGTAGGTTACAGAGCAGCAAAGCAGGGTAACAAGTTAAACCTTGCACTCGGATATTCACATCCTGTTGATATGATAGATCCTGAAGGAATCACTACAACAGTTGATGGTAACAAGATAATAGTAAGTGGTATAGATAAAGAAAAAGTTGGCCAATATGCTGCCGAAATCAGAGAGAAGAGAGCACCTGAGCCATACAAGGGCAAGGGTATCAAGTATGCTGATGAGGTTATAAGACGTAAAGTTGGTAAGACTGGTAAGAAATAATTAAGGGAGTGAAAAAGATGATTAAGAAAGAATCAAGAAGTGCTATACGTACTAAAAAACATTTAAAGATTCGTAACCGTTTCAACGGCACTGCGGAAAGACCTCGTCTTGCTGTATTCAGAAGTAATAATCATATGTACGCCCAAATTATTGATGATACAGTAGGAAACACTTTAGTGTCAGCTTCAACAGTTCAGAAGGATGTTAAGGATCAGTTAGAGAAGACAAATGATGTTGCAGCAGCAGCTTACTTAGGACAGGTAATCGCTAAGAAGGCACTTGATGCAGGCATCAAGGAAGTTGTCTTTGACAGAGGCGGCTTTATATATCAGGGTAAGATTAAGGCTTTGGCAGATGCAGCAAGAGAAGCAGGCCTGGAATTCTAATAAAGGAGGAAATTTTCTATGAAGCATGAAATTATAGATGCCAGCAAGTTAGAATTAGAAGAGCAGGTTGTTAATATCAAGCGTGTTACTAAGGTTGTTAAAGGTGGACGTAACATGAGATTTGCTGCTCTCGTAGTTGTTGGTGATAAGAACGGCCACATCGGTGCAGGTGTTGGTAAGGCAACTGAAATTCCTGAAGCAATCCGTAAGGGAAAAGAAGATGCTATCAAGAAGTTAGTTAAGGTAAATATAAATGAAAACGGAAGTATACCTTATGACTGGACTGGAGAATTCGGTAGTGCAAGAGTATTACTTAAGTCATCTCCGGAAGGTACAGGTATCATCGCAGGTGGTCCTGCTCGTTCAGTACTTGAGCTTGCCGGATACAAGAACATCCGTACAAAGTCCTTAGGTTCAAATAATAAGCAGAACGTTGTTCTTGCTACAATCGAAGGCCTTTCAAAGATTAAATCACCTGAGGAAGTAGCTAAACTCCGTGGTAAGTCTTTAGACGAGATCATGGGCTAAGGAGGTAATTGAAATGGCAGATAAGGTTAAAGTAACATTGGTTAAATCACCTATTGGTGCTATTCCTAAGCATAGAGCTACTGTAAAGGCATTAGGTCTTAACAAGATGCATAAGACTGTTGAGTTACCTAACAATGCAGCAACTCAGGGAATGGTTAAACAGGTTAGACATTTAGTAAAAGTTGAAGAGGCTTAAGAAATTATATTGAAAAAGGAGGTAAAGTCATGGATTTATCAAGTTTAAAGCCGGCTGAAGGTGCAACTAAGAGTGACAGCTTCAGAAGAGGCCGTGGACATGGTTCAGGAAATGGCAAGACCGCAGGTAAGGGACATAAAGGTCAGAAGGCTCGTTCAGGCGCACCAAGACCTGGTTTTGAGGGTGGCCAGATGCCACTCTATAGAAGAATTCCTAAGAGAGGTTTCAAGTGCAGAAACCACAAGGAAATCGTAGCAATCAACATTTCAGCTCTTGAGAGATTTGATGATGGTGCTGAGGTAACCGTAGCATCTCTCATCGAGGCTGGTATCGTTAAAAATGCAAGAGATGGCGTTAAGATATTAGGAAATGGAGAGTTAACTAAGAAGCTTACTGTTAAGGTTAATGCATGCAGTAAGGCAGCTGAGGAGAAGATTACAGCTCTTGGCGGAAAAGTTGAGGTGATTTAGTATGTTCAAGACCTTAAGTAATGCACTTAAAGTTAAAGAAATACGAAATGGATTATTATTCACTCTGCTTATTCTTGTAGTAATAAGACTTGGTTGTCTTATACCTGTACCGGGGCTTAATACTCAGGCAGTTAAGGAATATCTGGAAAATGCACTCGGAGATGCTAACAGCTTCTTAAGTTCATTTACCGGAGGCTCATTTACGCAGATGTCAATATTTGCGCTTAACGTTACACCGTATATTACTTCATCCATCATTATACAGCTCCTTACAATTGCAATTCCTGCTTTAGAGGAAATGCAGAAGGATGGAGAAGATGGACGTAAGAAGATAACTGCAATTACAAGATATGTAACTATTCTTCTTGCAGTAATCGAGAGTCTTGGCCTTTGCATCGGCTTTGACAGAGGTAATTACCTTACTATAAGCGGTGTACTTGGATATCTTGTAATCATAATAACACTTACAACCGGAAGCACATTTGTTATGTGGCTTGGTGAAAAGGTTACAGATTACGGTGTTGGTAATGGTATTTCAATCATACTTCTTATAAACATCGTATCAAGAATGCCTAGTGATTTTTATGATTTATATCTTAAGTTTGTTAAGGGTAAGGATATAGTCAATATGGTTATTGCTATAGTTATTGTAGCAGCAGTAATCATTATAACAGTTGCACTTGTTGTACTTTTACAGGATGGTGAAAGAAAAATCCCTGTTCAATATGCACAGAAGGTTCAGGGAAGACGTATGGTTGGCGGAAGAGGAAGTCATATACCTCTCAAGGTTAATACTTCAGGTGTTATCCCGATCATCTTTGCATCATCACTTTTATCGGTACCTGCAGTAATTGTTAACTTATTTAACATTAAGACTTCCAGCACATGGGCTAAGATCATGCAGGGAATGAATTCAAACTATTGGTTTAACAAGGCATATCCTTGGGCCAGCATAGGTCTTATAGTATATATCCTTTTGGTATTCTTCTTTGCATACTTTTATACATCGGTTACATTTAATCCGATGGAGGTTGCAAACAATATGAAGAAGAGTGGCGGTTTTATACCTGGTATAAGACCGGGCAAGCCAACACAGGATTATCTTAATAAAATACTGAACTATATAGTTTTCATCGGTGCAGTCGGACTTATAATTGTTGCAATAATACCTATATTCTTCAATGGAATGTTTGGTGCAAATGTATCCTTTGGCGGTACATCACTCATCATCATAGTAGGTGTTATCATAGAGACAATTAAGCAGATTGAATCAAAGATGATAGTAAGAAACTACTCAGGTTTCTTATCAAATTAGTATAATATAGGAAATAAGGAGTGTATCTTTGGATACATTCCTATTCCTAATTATAGACCATTTTATTTTCTTGATAAAAAATTAAGTTTGTTGTATATTAATATTTGCATATAAATTTGATTAATATTTCTCATTTATGAGAGTTGATATAAATGTAACGGAAAAAATAATAATTGATTTGGAGGTAAATGATATGAAGATAATTATGTTAGGTGCACCGGGTGCAGGAAAAGGAACACAGGCAAAGATGATAGCTGAGAAGTTCGGCATACCACATATCTCAACAGGAGATATTTTCAGAGCAAATATAAAGAATGGTACAGAGCTTGGCGCAAAGGCTAAAGAGTATATGGATAAGGGACTTCTTGTACCGGATGAACTTGTAGTTGATCTTATAATGGATAGATTTAAGGCTGATGACTGTAAGAACGGTTATATACTTGATGGTTTCCCAAGAACCATACCACAGGCAGAAGCACTTGATAAGGCACTTTCAGCAAACGGCGACAGCGTAGATTATGCAATAGATGTTGAGGTACCTGATGAGAATATCGTAAACAGAATGTCAGGAAGACGTGCATGTGTAGGTTGTGGAGCAACATATCATATTAAGTACAATCCTACTAAGGTTGAGGGTAAGTGTGATGCATGTGGCGAGGCACTTATACTTAGAGATGATGATAAGCCTGAGACAGTTCTTAACAGACTCAATGTATACCATGAGCAGACTCAGCCGCTTATTGATTACTATAATAAGAAGGGAATTCTTAAAGAGGTTGACGGAACTGTAGACATGAATGACGTATTTAACGCAATTGTAAGCATCTTGGGAGAGTAATGACATGGCTATAATAATTAAATCACACAGAGAGATAGACTTAATGAGAGAAGCAGGAAGAATTCTTGCTATAACACATGAGGAGATGAAGAAGGCGGTAAGACCGGGCATTTCTACCTATGAGCTTAATAAAATAGGTGAGGATGTGATAAGAAGCTACGGATGTATACCTTCATTTCTGGATTACAACGGCTATCCTGCTTCGATATGTATATCCGTAAATGATGAGGTCGTTCACGGAATACCTTCAAAGCACAGAATCCTTCAGGAAGGCGATATAGTCAGTCTTGATGCCGGAGTAATATATGAAGGATATCATTCGGATTCGGCCAGAACTTATCCGGTAGGTAAGATAAGCGACAAGGCTGCAGATCTGATTAAGACAACCAAGGAGAGCTTCTTTGAAGCACTTAAGGTTTGTAAGGAAGGCAATCATATAAATGATATATCCATGGCGGTATATGATTATATAACAGCAAGAGGTTATACGGCAGTAGAGGATTTGGTTGGACACGGTGTCGGAGCAAATCTTCATGAGGCACCGGAGGTTCCAAACTTCCCAAGAGGAAGAAAAGGACCTAAGCTTAAAGCCGGAATGACCATAGCGATTGAACCTATGATTAACATAGGAACTCATGAAGTAGAATGGCTTGATGATGATTGGACAGTAGTTACTGCTGACGGTGAGCTTTCGGCACATTATGAGAATACAATTCTTATAACAGAAGGCGAGCCTGAGATTTTATCCAGAGCAGAAGGAATTGATTTGTAGAATTATAGGAGGGTTTATTTTATGCCAAAGGCAGATGAAATTGAAATGGAAGGAACTGTTCTTGAAAAGCTTCCAAATGCTATGTTTCAGGTAGAACTTGAGAATGGACTTAAGGTATTAGCACACATAAGTGGAAAACTCAGAATGAACTACATTAAGATTCTTCCGGGAGATAAGGTAACGGTTGTTCTTTCTCCTTATGATTTGACCAAAGGTCGTATCACTTGGAGAGCAAAATAAGATAGTTGGTTATATGCCGGCTTGTTAAAAGCCGGCATTATCTTTCTGTATAAGATAGTAATATTTCATATTTTAATATTGGTATCATTAATAAGGGAAAAATTTGTAAAAATAATGCTTGCAAATTGGTAAAAAGAATGATAGAATATCAATTTGTAGCGGACTTTTTTGAAAGGAGTGCATTTTAATGAAGGTTAGAGCATCAGTAAAACCAATTTGCGATAAGTGCAAAGTCATTAAAAGAAAAGGCAGTATTAGAATAATCTGCGAAAATCCAAAGCACAAACAGCGCCAGGGTTAATTAAACCGGCATGTATGGTTAGAACAAGGTATCTAGGATGATAGCCCATCTATAATTATACCTTGTCTTTGTGCGTGTAATACTTTAGGTATTATATTCTAACATTTAAAGCGGCTGTAGCATTTTTAAAATGCTAATTAATTATAATATGTAGTTATATCTTTTATGTGTCGGGTATGCATTTCACCTCTTATTTATATAAGAGATACTTTGGGGCATAGAGGGTATGTAGGTTGATTTTGATATCAACAGGTAAGAGAAGTTAAATTTTACGGAGGTAATTTAGAATGGCTCGTATTTCAGGTGTTGATTTACCAAGAGACAAGCGAATCGAGATTGGACTTACTTATATCTATGGTATAGGTAGAGCTTCAGCAACAAGAATTCTTACAGAAGCAAAAGTTAATCCTGATACCAGAGTTCGTGATTTAACTGATGATGAGGTTAAGAGAATCAGTGAGGTTATCAACGAGACTCAGGTTGTAGAGGGTGATTTACGTAGAGAGATAGCTCTTAATATCAAGCGTTTACAGGAAATCGGATGCTATCGTGGTATCCGTCACAGAAAGGGACTTCCTGTTCGTGGTCAGAAGACTAAAACAAACGCAAGAACTCGTAAGGGTCCTAAGAAGACAGTAGCTAATAAGAAGAAATAATTGTAGTCCACGATAAAACGTCGCGGAAGTTATAGAATAACCAGGGAGGTTTAGGTTAATGGCTAAGAAAGTTACTACTAAAAAAGTGGCTAAGAAGCGTGTCAGAAAGAACGTTGAACGTGGACAGGCTCATATTCAGTCATCTTTCAATAATACAATTGTTACATTAACAGATGCCGAAGGTAATGCATTATCTTGGGCTAGTGCAGGTGGATTAGGTTTCAGAGGATCAAGAAAGTCTACTCCTTATGCTGCACAGATGGCAGCAGAGACTGCTGCAAAGGCAGCTTTACCATATGGATTAAAGACTATTGACGTTATGGTTAAGGGTCCGGGTTCAGGTAGAGAGGCTGCTATTCGTGCGCTTTCAGCAAGCGGACTTGAAGTTGTAAGTATCAAGGATGTTACACCTGTTCCACATAACGGATGTCGTCCACCAAAAAGAAGAAGAGTCTAGTAAGGAGGTACAAGGAAATGGCAGTAGATAGAACCCCAGTTCTTAAGAGATGCAGATCTTTGGGTATGGAGCCAATGTATCTCGGTGTAAATAAGAAGTCAAAGAGAAAGTTAACAAGAGCAAATAGAAAAGTAAGTGAGTACGGTATGCAGCTTCGTGAGAAGCAGAAGGCTAAGTTTATCTATGGTATGCTTGAGAAGCCTTTCCGTAACTTATATAACAAGGCAGAGAGAATGCCGGGTCTTACAGGTCCAAATCTTATGATTTTACTTGAGTCAAGACTTGACAATATCGTATTCCGTATGGGATTTGCCAGAACAAGACGTGAGGCAAGACAGATAGTTGACCACAAGCATGTTTTAGTAAACGGCAAGTGTGTAAATATACCTTCATACAGAGTAAATGCCGGTGATAAGATTGAGATAAGAGAAAAGAGTAAGTCGTTACAGAGATATAAGGATATCGTTGAGGCAAATGCAGGACATACAGTTCCGGGCTGGCTTGAGTCAGATCTTGAGACATTGAGCGGAACAGTAGTTGAGAAGCCTTTAAGAGAGCAGATTGATGTTCCTGTAAATGAAACCCTTATCGTCGAGTTATATTCAAAGTAAAAGTAAGAAGTAACTTAGTACACCGGTTATTTAAAAGGAGGGTTATATAGTGTTTGAATTTGAAAAACCAAGAATTGAAATTGCAGAAATTTCTGAGGACAACAAATTCGGAAGGTTTGTAGTAGAGCCTTTGGAGAGAGGCTATGGTACAACACTTGGTAATTCATTAAGAAGAATTATGTTATCTTCATTACCTGGTACTGCTGTAAGCATGATCAAGATTAAAGGTGTTTTACACGAGTTTTCTTCAATTCCGGGAGTTAAGGAAGATGTAACTGAAATCGTTATGAACATCAAGAATCTCTGCATAAAGA
This sequence comes from uncultured Lachnospiraceae bacterium, assembly GCA_902762955.1. Lineage (GTDB taxonomy): Bacteria > Bacillota > Clostridia > Lachnospirales > Lachnospiraceae > Coprococcus_C. The sequence continues at coordinate 93,761 of CACWQH010000002.1, read as the reverse complement.
ACAATGGTTCTTTAAATGAGGTTAAGACTGCTTATATCGACGCAGTAGGTGATACTGTTGTTACAGCCGGAGATATCCAGGTTGACGGTGACATAGAAATACTTAATCCTGAGCTTGTAATCGCTAACCTTAGCGGTGCAGACGCAAAGCTCGAGATGGAGCTTACAATTACTAACGGCAGAGGATATGTAGGTGCAGATAAGAATAAGGGTATTGATTCATCTATCGATGCAATCGCAGTAGATTCTATCTATACTCCTGTTGAGCGTGTTAACCTTACAGTAGAAAATACCCGTGTAGGTCAGATCACTGATTATGACAAGCTTACACTTGACGTATTTACTAACGGTACACTTGCACCGGATGAGGCTGTAAGTCTTGCTGCCAAGGTATTAAGTGAGCACTTAAATCTTTTCATTGACTTATCTGAAAATGCCAAGACAGTTGATGTTATGGTTGAAAAGACTGATGATGAGAAGGAAAAGGTTCTCGAGATGAACATTGATGAGCTTGAGCTTACAGTTCGTTCATATAATTGTCTTAAGAGAGCAGGAATTAATACTGTAGAAGAATTAACACATAAGACCACAGAGGATATGATGAAGGTTCGTAACCTTGGTCGTAAGTCTCTTGAAGAGGTTTTAGCAAAGCTTAAGGAGTTAGGTTTATCCCTTAAGTCAGATGATGAGTAAAACTCATCTAATTACCACTCACGCTGAATAATAGTAAGCACAGTGAAGACCCTGTCATGGGTAAGGAGGATATTTAAAATGGCAATGTATAGAAAACTTGGTAAGAAAGCTGATCAGAGAATGGCTTTACTTCGTAATCAGGTAACACAGTTAATATATCATGGCAAGATTGAGACTACTGAGGCAAGAGCTAAGGAAGTTAGAAAGATTGCTGAGCATCTTATCACTTTAGCTGTTAAGGAAAAGGATAACTATGATGAAGTTACCGTAACCGCTAAGGTTGCTAAGAAGGATAAGGATGGCAAGAGAATCAAAGAGACTATCGAGGTTGATGGTAAGAAAAAGAAAGTAACTCAGTATGATGAAGTTGAGAAGACCATCAAGAAGGATCAGCCATCAAGACTTCATGCAAGAAGACAGATGCTTAAGGTTTTATATCCTGTTGTTGAGGTTCCTACTGATGCTGCAGGTAAGAAAGCAGGTACTAAGAAGGTTGATTTAACTGCAAAGTTATTTGACGAGTATGGTACAAAGTATGCAGGTCGTAACGGCGGTTACACCAGAATCGTTAAGATTGGTGAGCGTCGCGGCGACGGTGCTATGAAGGTTATACTTGAACTTGTATAATCGGATTAGTCTGCATTATATATGATAAAGGTTAAAAGGGAGTCACAGAGCTGTGGCTCTCTTTTTATAAACTGGTATTTTTTAGTATATTTTTGGATTGGATTTATCTAAGATGATTAAGATAAAAGACCTTGAATTTGAATATTATGAGCGTGATGAAGAGGAAAATCTCACGGATATGATCAATGCCATACGTGGGATTAATTTTGATGCAGCAAAGGGGGATTTTATCGCTATAGCAGGAAGAAACGGCTCCGGAAAAAGTACCTTTGCCAAGATTCTTAACTGCTTAATCACACCAATCGACGGGACTGTTCTAATAGGCGGAATAGATGCGATAAACGGTTCGGATGAGGATATATTTAAGATAAGAAAAAAAGTAGGTATGGTTTTCCAAAATCCGGATAACCAGATTATCGGAAGTGTCGTTGCAGAGGATGTTGCATTTGGCGCTGAAAATATAGGCATTCCTTCTGATAAGCTCTGGGAAAGGGTTTTTGATGCTCTTTCCGGCGCAGGACTTGGAGCAAAGATGGCTGATACAAAAATTGATGAGTTAAGCGGTGGAGAAAAGCAAAAGGTTGCCATAGCGGGAGTTCTTGCCATGAAGCCGTCCTGTATAGTTTTGGATGAGGCTACAAGTATGCTTGATAATAAATCCAGATGGGAGATTTTAGAAAGCATAAAGGATATAAATGAAAAGCTTGGAATAACCATAATTATGATTACTCACAATATGGACGAGCTTTTAATCGCAGACTACATATACATAATGAATAAAGGCAGGATTTTTCTTCGTGGCAATAAAGAAAGTATATTTGCCAATAAAGAAAAGCTTAAAGAAGCAGGACTGGAATGTCCTGCGGTTGTTGAGATTAAGGATAAGCTTTTAGAATCAAAGGTTTTAAGGACAGATGGTATCTTTTCCGTTAAGGCGCTTGTTAAAAGAATAAAGGCCGAACATCCGAATTCATTTTTTCTTGATACGAAGCAGGAAGAAAATCATATTGTAAAAGCAAAGATAAATCCGGTAAACGCCATTCTTTTCAATCATGCAGATTATTCCTATGATAAAAAGACTGTTTTAAAGGATATATCACTAAGTATCGGTAAAGGAGAATATGTTGTTATAGTCGGAGGAACCGGAGCAGGCAAGTCCACACTTTTAAAGCTTATCCCGGGACTTGTTAAAACCGATACAGATATGGTTTATGTAGACGGTGTGGATGTTATGGATAAGGCTTCGGATATCGGTAAGATAAGGAAAAAGCTTGGATTTGTATTTCAGTTTCCGGAGCAGCAGCTCTTTGCAAAAAATGTATATGAGGATGTTGTGTTTGGACCAAGAAATACGGGTGTAACCGAAGTTGAGGCAGAAAAAAGAGCATATGAAGCTATCGAGGTTGTCGGACTTTCGGACGAAATATATGATATACCTATAAATAAGCTTTCCGGAGGAGAAAAAAGGCGTGTGGCGCTTGCGGGAGTTCTTGCCATGCAGCCGGAGTATCTGATACTTGATGAACCTCTTTCGGGACTTGATCCTGAAGGTAAGCAGAATATGCTTGATATAATAGATGCTCTTCATAAGGATGCAGGTATAACCATTGTTATGGTTAGTCATGATGTGGAGAGTGCAGCCGGATATGCGGACAGGCTTATCGCCCTTTCCGGTGGCAAAGTGATTGCAGACGGTGTTCCGGCAAATGTTTTTTATGAGATGTATCTTAAGGCTGAGGATAGGGAAAAGGAGATATACAATCTGCCGGTTATAATGCAGCTATTGATAGGCTTAAGAAATGAAGGGCTTGAGGTTTCCTGCCTTGTAAAAGATATAGATGAAGGTATTGATAATATACTTAAGGGATTAAAATAATAATGTTAAGAGATATAACCATAGGACAATTTTATAGTGTTAAATCTCCGGTTCATGAGCTTGATCCAAGGGTGAAAATCAGATTTGTGATTGTATTTATTATACTTTCTTTATTGGATAAAAATATCTATCTGTTTGGACTTCTGACGATTGTATTTATGACTGCACTTATTGTGTCCAATGTGCCCGTAAAGCATATGGTAAAAGGTATGCGTGGAATAATTATATTTATCCTGATTTGTTCGATGATAAATATATTTACGGTATATGGTGATGTGCTTTTAAAAATAGGTGGTATAACTATAACCGCTGAGGGAATTCTTAAAGCCGTATATGTATTCTGGAGAATGCTTTTGATTATATTTATGTCCTCACTTTTGATGTATACGACTACTCCGACAGAGCTTACGGATGGGCTTGAAAAATGCTTTGCAATCAAGGGAAATGTTGCAATGGGCATAACAATTGCTTTGAGGTTTATACCTGTGCTTATGGAGGAGCTTGACAGGATTATGAAGGCACAGGAGATGCGTGGAGCCGAGTTTGATAAGGGCGGTCCGGTTAAGAGGATAAAAAGCTTAAGGACAGTGATTATCCCTCTTTTTCAAAATTCCATAGACAGAGCAAAGTGTCTGGCGGATGCCATGGATTCAAGATGCTATACCGGCGGAAAAAACAGAACAAAGTTAAGACCGCTTAAGTATAAAAAACAGGATTATATCGTTTACGCAATTTTGTTGGTATTGCTTATAGTTGGGATATATTTTATAATAAAATTCTAATATTTTTATTTTCGAGGAAATATGATAAGAGTAAAATTGATTATAGCCTACGACGGTACGAACTACTGTGGCTGGCAGATACAGGACAATGGAATAACTATAGAAGAGGTGCTCAATAAAAAGCTTTCTGAGCTTCTTGGTGAGGATATAAAGGTAATAGGAGCAAGCCGTACCGATTCGGGTGTACATGCTATGGGAAATGTGGCGGTATTTGATACCAATACGAGGATACCGGCAGAAAAGATTTCCTTTGCACTTAATCAGAGACTTCCGGATGATATTAGGATTCGAAATTCCTGTCAGGTAGCGGAGGACTTTCATCCGAGGTTTTGCGATACCATAAAGACCTATGAATATAAGATATGGAACGACAGATTTCCAAATCCTATGGTCAGGCTTTATTCCAAATTCGTCTATTATAATATAGACCTTGATAAGATGCAGGAGGCTGCAAATTATCTCATAGGCGAGCATGATTTCAAATCCTTCTGTACGCCGAGAACACAGGTTGAAAGTACTGTAAGAACGGTAACGGATATACATTTTTCCAAAGATGGCAATATGATAACCATGACTATAAAGGGAACCGGTTTTTTATATAATATGGTTCGAATAATTATGGGAACACTTTTAAAGTGTGGTATGGGAATGTATGAGCCGGAGCATGTAAAGGAGATTCTTGAAGCCTGTGACAGAGCAAAGGCGGGACCTAAATCCGAGGCCTGCGGACTTACTCTTGTAGGGATTGAGTATCTGTAATAAAATATTATTATAAAAGCAGCTTTTGCAATGCAATCTGCATTGTCAAAGCTGCTTTATTTTTATGTATATGTTAGGAGCTATATGCTTATACCAATAATATCACAAGCAGCATCCATATATAGCATATGGTTTTAGGTATCATAAGCATGCCAAGCTTTGGCTTTTCTCTTCCCCATATGGCTACAGGAAGATAAAAGGCGAAGCTTAAGAAGACACTTATGGCTAACTGGATGTAAAATACTTTAGAATATATGGTTGTTATACCGGCAGCCTTAATTAAAAGTATAATCATTAGAATACCGATTATGGCAAAGGGTACATTTCGTATAATTGCCCAAATTTTACTGCCTTCCTTTTTGAACCATTTATTTTGAGGAAAGAGGCAGAGGAATATTCTGATTATTGCAAGAATTATTATGGCTAGCTCGATTTCATGATTAATTTCATAATTGTAATCACCCGTAACGATTGTGTCGCACATGACTACCATAACAATATAGTATATCGTCATGGAAATTGATGAGATAAGATTGCCGGCACCTAAAAATATTTCCTGATGCTTTAAGCTGCCTTTAAAATTTACTATAATTCTTGGGATAAGATGAAAGGCATCTCCGCAGCCGAGAATCAGTGCCATCATCATTCCGAGCCCGTATCTGTATTTGGCTGTATCGGAGGATGCATTTATTCCTTTACTTCTTAGGATGATAGCAGCCGTAAAAACAAATATAAGATAAAAGATGCAGAAAAAGCCTTCACCAAGTCTTGCACCGAGGGGTTTTTTGTTTTCGTTTGTATTGGATGTGCTCATAGTTTTTCCTTTCGAAAATGATAGTATTAAAACTGTGTTTATCTATTTCATTATATAATAAATGTTAGGTTAAGGCAATTAAATAAAAAGTATAACTATAAATATGAAAAAAATTTTCTTATATATTGAAATTAATATAAAATAAATATATAATGAACATGTGTTCATATAGAAAGGAGGAACCACGATGGTATTTAGTAATCCTTTATGGAATGACACAGGAGAAATAATAGTCTATAGTAATTATCATAAGTACTGGCTTGATAAAGAACGTAAGATAAAAAATCCTTTATTTGATATTTTCAGTGGAAGAATACTTGACTTAAAAGAAGGTAAACAAAGTGCTATTCAATATTTTTATAATTTATTGGATCCGGAAATATGCAGTGATGTCACTACTACCGGTAATTCCTTATATGCTTGTAGGGAAATCCTTTTGGAAAAGGGAGCCCAGAAGGTCGAAATGTTTGCTTTGGGCAAATCGATTTGAGGAAAAGAGTATGATTTATGAAATAAAAAAATGTATTCCTTCAGACGCACATTATCCAAAAGCGTTAAATGATATATCAAAAAAACCGGATTGCTTATATTATATTGGTGATATTGATATATTGAATAATAAAAAAAGCGTAGCAATAATTGGAAGCAGAGATTGTTCTGATGAAGGTAGAAAATTGGCGTATAATGCTGGAATTATGGCCGCTGAAATGGGATATGTTATTGTGAACGGACTTGCATATGGTTGTGATACGGAAGCCTTACTTGGTGCGCTTGATAAAAACGGTAAGTGTGCAGTCTTTTTGCCGGGAGGGCTTAATAGTATTTATCCGAAACAAAATGAAAAACTAGCTGAAAGAATTGTTGAGACCGGAGGATGTATAATCAGTGAGTACGTCTCTTATATGAAACCTCAAAAATACACTTTTGTTGAAAGGGATCGTTTGCAAAGTGGTGTAAGTCAGGGCGTTATCGTAATTGAGACGACTGAAAATGGTGGTACTATGCATACCGTAGAATTTGCATTAAGACAGTATCGGAGATTGGCTGCATATTCTGCTTTGCTTGTAAATAATGCATCGGGAAATGCAATTATTGAAGGGAAAAAAGAAGCTTTTATTATTAGAGATAATGATTCACTTCTTGAATTTTATAAAAATCTTCCCGAAAGGGATGAAAATAAACAATTGTCAATGTTTAATGATGATTAATTAAAAAGGAGGGCAAAACCATGCCATTTATTGATTCAAAGATAACACTTAAGGTATCGGAAGAAAAAAGAGAGATTATCAAATCAAGATTGGGAAAAGAAATATCCATCATCGGAAAGCCTGAAAGCTTTCTAATGGTTGGATTTGAGGATGAGTATAGCTTATACATGGCGGGAAATAAGCTTGAAAAGGGAGCTTATGTTGCAGTGAGAATTTTCGGAAATGCTTCTTCGGATGCGTATGACAGACTTACAGCTGCGATATGCAATATATTTGAGGAAGAGCTGGATATACCGGCAAGAAATGTGTATGTTTCTTACATAAGCACAAAGGATTGGGGCTGGAACGGCGGAAACTTCTAGTTAAGTATAAAAACGATGCACTTCAAGCGGTGCATCGTTTTTTGCTTTTAAAATTATAAATATCATTTTTCTTCTGTAGTAAATACCATTTCAACTGTCCCTTTTGGATTTACCAGAGTCAACGTATTACCTGATATGGTTCCTTCCATGCCTACTATGGATGATCCGTCAAAGGTAATCATGTATTTGCCGTCCACTTCTTCGATAGTGCCGTGATGACCTTCTTTTCCATTTGAAACCACACAATTAACTCCATCCGGACAACTAAATGTAGGATATAAGGATGAGTCAAAGCCATCTTTTACTTCTGTTTTCTCTCCATTTACAGTAAAGCTGACCAACTTCCAATTGGACGTGATTGAAATTTCATCGGAGTTTTCTTTTTTACCGCATGCACCGATGATGCACATAACAATAAGTAAAAATACAACTAAAATAAAATAATTTTTTCTTAATCTTTCCATATTTGGATTCTCCCCTTTATATATTTTCTTCGTAATTATAGCACCTTATATCAATTTGTGCAAATAATCAAATTATTTTAAAAGAATTTATGTAAATTCGTCAAATTGCACAACGATTGGAAACTTTTTTTGTGGAATTAGTTTCTTGTGTGAACTCCATATAGATGTTACAATTGAGGAAACTGAAAGAACAAATTTAGTTTCCGAGGACGTATAAGAAAATATAAATAATTACACACAAAGAAGAATTTCCCAAAAGAATTGAGGTGATAGCGGTTATGGAGGTAAGAGAGGCTGTTTTGGAGGCCGCGATAAAGGCATTTAACCAAAAAGGGCTGAAGTTTACCATGGACGATATTGCAAAAGAGCTTTCGATGAGCAAAAAAACCATTTATACAATCTTTAAAGATAAGGAAGAACTTTCACTTGCAGCAGTTGATTATTTATTTGATGCGGCAAAGGAGGGCGAGGAGAGAATTCTTAGGGATATGTCACTGGGAACCGTAGATAAACTAAGAGCGGTACTGACGGTTATGCCGGATGGGTATAAGGATGTAAATTACGAAAACTTATATCAGCTTAGAGATAAATATCCAAACATATACAGGCATGTGGCACATAGGCTTGAAACCGGATGGGAAAGCACGATAGAGCTGATCGAAAGAGGAATTAAAGAAGGAAGCATAAGACAGGTAAATATAAGCATAGTTAAGATGATGCTTGAGGCATCATGGGAGCAGTTTTACAACCGGGATGTGTTACTTAAAAATAAGATAACCTATCAGGATGCATTAAATGAGGTTGTGGATATTATTATGAAGGGTTTAGAAAAATAATAGGAGGTTTACAGAATGTCAAGAATTTATATCAATGATGATTGGAAATTTACCGGTGATTTTAACGAGGACCTGCTTGCAGAGGATTATGACGTGGCAAAGCTTGAGACAGTACGTCTCCCACATACCTGCAAGGAGACACCGTTTCATTATTTTGATGAACACATTTACCAGATGGTAAGTGGATATGTAAAGGAACTTGAGGCAGATAAGGCATGGGAAGGAAAGACGGTATTACTTACCATAGACGGTGCGGCACATGAGAGTACGGTTTACCTTAACGGTAAGGAGATAGGAAAGCACAGCTGCGGATACACAGCATTTACACTGGATATAAGTAAGGAGTTTATATATGGCAAGACCAATAAGCTTGTGGTAAAGGTTGACAGCAATGAAACCTTAAATGTACCTCCGTTTGGATATGTGGTTGATTACATGACCTATGGCGGTATCTACAGAGATGTATATATTGATATAAAGAATAATAGTTATATAGAGGATATATTTGTTACAACTAAGATTGCTACACCAAGCTATTCAGAGGAGCTTGCAGCAGATATAACCAAGAAATCAGCAGTTTGTTCAGATTATACAATTGTAAATGCAAAGGCAGGACAAAGGCTTAAGCAGTACATCAAAAAAAAGGGTGAGACAGAATTTAAGGAAGTTGGAGAGCTCATAATAACTGATATAGAAAATGTAGAAGAAACAGCTTACCAGACCGGTGAGGTTTGCCTTTGGGATATAAATAATCCGGCGCTTTATGAGCTTAAGACTGAGCTTATTGAAAACGGTGAAGTAATAGATGAAAAGCTTGTGACATTTGGATATAGAAAGGCAATATTTAAGAATGACGGATTTTATTTAAACGGCAGAAAGATAAAGATAAGGGGACTTAACAGACATCAGTGCTATCCTTATGTAGGATATGCGATGCCTAAGTCCATGCAGGTAAATGATGCGGATATTCTTAAAAACGAACTTGGAGTAAATGCGGTTCGTACCTCACATTATCCGCAGTCACATTATTTCCTTGACAGATGCGATGAGATAGGACTTATGGTATTTACGGAGTTCCCGGGCTGGCAGCATATAGGAGATGAAGAGTGGAAGAATCAGGCTGTGGAAAATGTAAAGGACATGATTAAGCAGTACAGAAATCATACCTCAATCATTATCTGGGGTGTAAGAATAAATGAGTCAAAGGATGACGAGGAGTTTTATGCAAGAACCAATGAGGAGGCTCATAAGCTCGATCCAACCAGACAGACAGGCGGTGTACGCTGCTACAAGAAGGGGATCTTCCAGGAGGATGTATTTACCTACAACGATTTCTTACATGATGGCAAGCACAAGGGCTGTGATGCAAAGAAGGATGTAACCTCCGATATGAGCAAGCCTTATCTTATAAGTGAGTATAACGGACATATGTATCCGACAAAGCCGTTTGACTGGGAGGAGCACAGACTTGAGCATGCATTAAGACATGCAAATGTACTTGATGAGGTAGCAGGTCAGGAGGATATAACAGGAAGCTTCGGATGGTGTATGTTTGATTACAATACCCACAAGGATTTCGGAAGCGGCGACAGAATCTGCTATCATGGTGTTATGGATATGTTCCGTAATCCAAAGCTTGCATCGGCAGTTTATGCAAGCCAGCAGGATGAGACACCTGTACTTGAGGTTAGTTCAACCATGGATATAGGTGAGCATCCGGGCGGAAATATGGGTGATATATACATTTTCACAAACGCTGACAGTGTTAAGATGTATAAAAATGATAAATTTATAAAGGAATACACTTCGGAGAATTCTCCATATAAGAATTTAAAGCATGTGCCTATCCGCATAGATGATTTTATCGGTAGCGCTTTGGAGGAAGAAACCGGTATGCCTCATAAGCAGGCCGAGGATGTTAAGGCTCTTTTAAATGCAACTGCCAAGGTTGGACTTTACGGACTTACCAAGGCCATGTACCTTAAGGCAGGAAAGCTTATGCTCAAATACCATATGACCCAGCAGCAGGCAGTAGATCTCTACGGAAAGTACATCGGTAACTGGGGCGGTGAGTCGACAGTTTACAAATTTGAGGCGATAAAGGATGGCGAGATTGTAAAGACAATCGAAAGAAAGGCTATGACCAAGGTTTCACTTGAGGTTACCTGTGACCATACAGATTTATGTGAGGAGCATAGCTATGATGTAGCAGCCGTAAGAGTTAAGGCAGTAGATGAATTTGGCAATATCTTACCTTACTTCAATGATGTGGTAACCTTTGATGTTAAGGGCGATGCAGAGATAATCGGACCAAAGACAGTCGCACTTTCCGGTGGTATGGGAGGAACATATATTAAAACTCTCGGAAAAGCCGGTAAGGCAAAGCTTAAGGTTAAGGCACCGCAGGCTAAGACAGTTGACATAGAATTCACAATTAATATTTAGATTAGCGATTCATTTAAGTATATTATATCGAGGAGGTTCTTGCATACACATTTTAAGTGCTAAGCATGGCGTTAAGCGGCAGCGTGCCATGCGTGTACTTGAAAATGTGTATACAAGAACCGGAGTAAAAGAAGAAAGGAAGAGATAAGATGAGATTAACAGCTAAGGAAAAAGTTGCTTACGGTCTTGGTGCCGTAGGAAAAGATATGGTCTATATGCTTTCTGCAAGCTATATACTGTATTATTATCAGGATATCCTCGGAGTAAGTGCGATTGCGATGGGTGTTATCCTCCTAGTAGCAAGAATATTTGATGCATTTAATGATCCGATTATGGGTATAGTTGTTGCAAAGACAAAGACGAGATGGGGCAAGTTCAGACCATGGCTCTTGATCGGTACAATTACTAATGCAGTAATTCTGTTCCTGATGTTTTCCGCACCACCGTCACTTAACGGAAGCGGACTTGTAGCATATGCGGCAGTAACCTATATCCTCTGGGGTGTTACCTATACTATGATGGATATACCTTACTGGTCAATGATTCCTGCATTCACAGAGGGCGGTAAGGAACGTGAAGGGCTTTCCGCACTTGCAAGAAGCTGTGCCGGTGTGGGGTCGGCAATTGTTACTATAATCACTGTTATGGCAGTGACTGCAATCGGTACCGCAGTGTCCGATAAGAATACTGATAAGATGACTATGCAGTACAGCTCAGAGGTTGGCGGCGTATCGGTAAATATAATCGAGATAGATGACCAGGATGCTGCAACCGGAAATGAAATAAGCATTACAGACGGTATCGTTATTTCCGTAACCGCAAACAGTGATGAGTTTAAGGATTTATTTGAGAGTACTGAAGACAAAACTTTAAAATATACCGGAAGCAATTCAAAGTATGAGCTTAATTTTGATGATGTAAAGCTCGATGCTGATAATTCAACATCAATTCTTGAAACCGGACTTAAGGAGGGTTCAACCTATACAGAGCTTAAGGTTTATGTAGATTCTGAATTATATGCAAAGCTTGATAAGGACGGTGGACTTTCAAGTCTTACCGGCGAGTTTACTTCAACCAAGGAGGTTGAGAGATACGGTTTCAAATATTTCTCACTTATAGTAGCTATAATCTTTGTAGTATTTATAGTTATTACCTGCCTTGGTATCAAGGAGAAATCAACAGCAGATATGCAGACAGCAGGTATAGGCGAGATGTTTAAGGCACTTATCCAAAACGACCAGGCTATGACAATAGTTATAACCATAGTTCTTATAAATGTTGCGACTTACATTACTTCGAACCTTTTGATTTACTTCTTTAAGTATGATCTTGCAGGTTCGAACTGGCAGGGAAATTATACATTATTCAATACATTTGCGGGTGCTATACAGATACTTGCGATGATGATAATGTTCCCGCTCCTTCGTAAATTCTTTACTACAATTAAGATATTTAATATAGCTGTTATCGCTTCAATATCCGGTTATATAGTACTTCTTGTAATGGCACTTTCAGGCACAAGCAGTGTATATCCGTTCCTTATACCGGGATTTTTCATAATGGCAGCAGTTGGTATACTTAATGTACTTGTTACAATCTTCCTGGCTAATACCGTTGATTACGGTGAGCTTAAAAACGGCAGACGTGATGAGAGCGTAATCTTTTCAATGCAGACCTTCGTGGTTAAGCTTGCATCAGGTATAGCTGCACTTGTTGCTTCTATCTGCCTTAGCATAAGTAACTTAAGTAACGATACAACTACTGTAGGTGCTGCAAAGACTGCAGTAGGCGGAAGCTCACTTCTTATCTTAAGACTTACCATGACACTTCTTCCTATATTTGGAATGATTATCGCAATCATACTTTTCAGAAAGAAGTATATCCTTGATGAGAGAAAGCTTGAGGAGATAACAGATACTTTGAAGAATAAGCAATAAATAATAAGTATAAGTGGGTGTGAAGGCTATGCGCTTTCATACTCACTTATATGTGACTTATGGGATAGTGTTGTTCTTATATTCGATTATATGTGACATATGGGATGATGCTTTTCCTTGTATTATATAATTTGATTATATAATTTTTCGTTTAATTAAAATAGTTAATAATGTATGAGGGATGCTTATGATTAAACAGATTAATAACAGTTTTGTATTAAATACTAAAAACACCACATATGCCTTTGGACTGCTTGAGACAGGTCAGCTTGAGCATTATTATTACGGAAGGAAGATACATTTTTCCCGAGCAGCTTTAGAGGAAAAGCATGAATTTCCTTTGGGCAATACCAATCAGTATGATAAGGAGCATATGAAATACTCGCTTGAGGATATGTGCCTTGAAATGTCTGCTTACGGCAAGGGTGATATACGTGAGCCGATGGTTGAGATTGTTCATGCAGACGGAAGCTATACCTCTGATTTTGTATATAAGGAAGCAAGACAAAGAGAGGGCAAGGCAGAGTTTGACACATTGCCCGGTTCGTACGGAGCAGAGGATGAGGTAGAAACGCTTACAATTATTTTAAAGGATGAGCAGTATAACCTTACCCTTGAAATGAACTACTATGTATATGAAAAGGAAGATGTAATTACAAGAAATGTCAGACTCATTAATGACAGTGATGAGCCGATAGATGTAAGACGAATCTTAAGCATGTGCATAGATTTTGATACTCCTGATTATATGTTTACAACCTTTTCGGGCGCATGGACAAGGGAGATGAGACGAATCGATACAAGGATGCTTGCGGGAAAGCATGTTAATTCCTCTTATACGGGAAGCTCGTCCAGCAGGGCCAATCCTTTCGTGATGCTTTCGAAGGCAGATACAAATGAAAACAGTGGCTGTTGCTACGGCTTTAACCTTATCTACAGCGGTAATCACTATGAGGCAGTCGAGGTAAGCGGATACGGAAAGACAAGGTTTGTATCCGGTATAAATCCGCAATCATTTTCTGTTACACTTGCACCGGGAGAGGTATTTGAGGCACCTGAGGCAGTGATGACATTTTCGGATGAAGGCTTTAACGGGATGAGCCAGCACATACATGCCTTTGTACGTGAGCATATAGTAAGAGGCGAGTGGAAAAATCGAATCCGTCCGGTGCTTTTAAACAGCTGGGAGGCATCGTATTTTGATATAAATGAGAAGAAGCTTCTTAAGCTTGCCAAAGCTGCGGCAGATGTTGGAATCGAGCTATTTGTAATGGATGACGGCTGGTTTGGCACAAGAGATGATGATACACAGTCGCTTGGTGACTGGGAGGTCAATAAGAAAAAGCTTCCTCATGGACTCGAGGGAATATGCAAGAAGATAAATGGGTTGGATCTTGATTTCGGTATCTGGGTTGAGCCGGAGATGGTAAATGTAAAGAGCAAGCTTTACGAAGCCCATCCTGACTGGGTGCTGCAGATACCTGATAAGCCTCATTCGGAGGGACGTAATCAAAGAATACTTGACCTTGGAAGAACCGAGGTACAGGATTATATAATCGAGTCTATGAGTAAGGTCTTTTCAAGTGCCAATATCAAATACGTAAAATGGGATATGAACAGGACATTTACGGATTATTATTCAAGCAATCTTTCACCGGACAGACAGGGTGAGGTAGCTCACAGGTATATGCTTGGACTTTACAGATGTATGAAGACCTTGACTGAAAAATTCCCACAGATACTCTTTGAGGGCTGTGCAGCCGGAGGAAACAGATTTGACCTCGGAATACTTTGCTATTTTCCTCAGATATGGGGAAGTGATGATACGGATGCTTTGTGCAGGGCTAATATTCAGACGGGCTACAGCTACGGATATCCGCTTTCCACGGTAAGTGCGCATGTATCCTCATGTCCTAATCATCAGACTCTTCGTATCACACCGCTTGAGACTCGTTTCAATGTGGCAAGCTTTGGAATATGCGGTTATGAATGTAACCTTGCCGATATGAACAAGGAAGAGCTTGCAGCCGTAAAGGCACAGGTTGAGTTATATAAAGAGTGGCGTGAGGTCCTTCAGACCGGAAGCTTCTATCGTGGCAGAACATTTCTTGCGACCGGCGGAGTACATGCAGGCGATATCTTAGAGAGCGGTCAGACCAATATATGCGAGTGGACCTGTGTTTCCCAGGATAAGAAAAAGGCAGTAGGCATGATTATGCAAAAGCTGGTGGTTCCAAATAATCAGTATGCATACTATAAGCCTTCGGGACTTGATCCGGATAAGGAATACCATTTCTATAACAGAGTTTTGAAATATAACGTAAAGAACTTCGGCGACCTTGTTAATACCGCGGCACCATTTCATATCAAGCAGGACTCACTTATGCATGATATAGTTGCAAAGTTTGTAAAGATGGATGGGGAAGTCGAAGATATGAAAGCCTATGGCGATGCCATGATGTATGGCGGTGTGAAGCTTAAACAGGCCTTCAGCGGTACCGGATATAACGGTGAGGTCAGATATTTCCAGGACTTTTCATCAAGACTATACTTTATGGAGGAAAACGAGTAAAGGCGGTTATATTGCATGATATAAATAATAAGAGGTCTCGAAATAGGTACACGCAAATCTCGTTGTCACTCACGATTTGCTTAGCACCTTTTCGATACCTCTTATTATTTACTCCGCAATATAACCGACACGCTTCGCGTGTATGTGTTACTCGTTTTTGGATTTTTGGATTTTTTTGAAAAATTTGGTTGACATACGAAAAACCTTGTATTATACTAATTTAGCATGTAATTTGAAAGAATTCTGTAAACAGCCAATAGCCCCGGTTGTTGCAGGTTTAGACAAGAGCATTTTTGATTATCTTTCCCAATAATCAAAGGATGCCGTATACATCGACCAAAGGTATTGATGAAAAGCTGTTTCGGACATTTCGGTGAAGGTAATTAATATTTTGGTTAATAATCGAATATTTAAGGAGGAAAACCACAATGAAGAGCTTTATGGCAAGCCCATCAAACATTGAAAGAAAGTGGTATGTAGTTGATGCTACAGGACATACATTAGGTCGTTTATCATCTGAGATTGCAAGTATATTAAGAGGAAAGAATAAGCCAACATTCACTCCTCATATCGATACAGGTGATTATGTAGTAGTTGTAAATGCAGATAAGATTAAAGTAACCGGTAAGAAGTTAGACCAGAAGGTTTATTACCATCATTCAGATTATGTAGGTGGTATGAAGGAGCAGACTCTTAGAGAGAAACTCGACAAGAAGCCTGAGGACGTTCTTTACCTTGCAGTTAAGGGAATGCTTCCAAAGGGACCTCTCGGAAGACAGATGATTAAGAAGCTTCATGTTTATGCAGGTCCTGATCACAAGCAGCAGGCACAGAAGCCTGAGACCTTAGAGATTAAGTATTAGTAAGGAGGGAATATTCGTGGCTAAGAGTTCAAGATTTTACGGAACAGGAAGAAGAAAGAGCAGTATAGCAAGAGTTTACCTTGTACCTGGTACAGGAAAGGTAACTATCAATAAGAAGGATATGGAGGAGTATTTTGGATTAAATACTCTTAAGGTTATAGTAAATCAGCCATTTGCAGCAACAGGTACAACAGGTAAGTATGATGTACTTGTAAATGTACACGGTGGTGGATTCACAGGTCAGGCAGGTGCTATCAGACATGGTATCTCAAGAGCACTACTTCAGGCTGACCCAGAGTTCAGACCGGTATTAAAGAAGGCAGGCTTCTTAACAAGAGATCCTCGTATGAAGGAAAGAAAGAAGTACGGCTTAAAGGCTGCAAGACGTGCACCACAGTTCAGCAAGAGATAAGGATTGTTGCGAATGCACGAAAAAAGAGTACCGCAGGTTTACTTGCATGGTGCTCTTTTTTTGTGCATTCATAAGAAGACAATAGATGGTCGAGCCGAAACGGAGTGAAGGCGAGATTCTCTTGGATTCGCAATAATCCGTAAAAGGAGGTAATACCCATGAGTAAAGTGTTTGTAATTCCGGATGTTCACCTTAAACCATGGATGTTTGAAAAGGCGACAGAGCTAATAGAAAAAAACAAATTTGACAGGATAGTTATGCTTGGTGATTTGGTAGATGATTGGGATCAGGGACATAATCTTGATCTATATAATGAAACCTTTGATGCGATAATGAAATTCATAGAGAAATATCCTGATACATTATACTGTTTGGGAAACCATGATGTCAGCTATCTGTGGAAGGCTTTTGAATCGGGATATTCAGCCTATGCAAGAGATACGGTTGTTGCCGGTATAAATAAAATTATGTACGATTTGCCAAAAGAAAATGTTGCTTTCATCCACCGCATAGATGACGTTTTGTTCAGTCATGCTGGTCTTTCCGAAAAGTTCGTCATGAAACATTTTGGGCATGGTGAAAAACCGGATTTAGATTATTTGATTGAGAAGGTAAATAAAATGGGAAAATATGAAATATGGAATGATGATTCGCCTATATGGGTCAGACCGCAGTATGGAGACATAAGAATGTATCCGGCATCCATGTTTCAGGTGGTTGGACATACTCCTGTAACCGAACCTCTTAAAATCGGAAAGATTCTTACACTTGATAATTTTTCAACATACAGTGACGGAAGACCTATCGGAAATGAGAGATTTGTAAGTATAGATACCGAAGAACTTGATTGGGAATATGTTGATTGATAAAATTTTATTTTTAGAAGGAGGGTATATATGGATCAACAAAAAATACTTGCAGCTTGTGATCACACACTTTTACTTCAGGATGCAACCTGGGATGAGATAAAGGTTATTTGTGATGATGCAAAAAAATACAAAACAGCTTCAGTTTGTATTCCGCCATGTTATGTCAAAAGGGCAGCAGAATATCTAAACGGAGAAATCGCTGTTTGTACGGTAATTGGTTTCCCTAACGGTAACATGACTACTGCTACAAAGATTTTTGAAACAAAGGATGCTCTTTCAAACGGAGCAGATGAGATAGATATGGTAATCAATATCGGAATGCTTAAGGCAAAGGAATATGATTATGTCTTATTGGAGATTAAAGAGATAAAGGAAGCTTGCGGAGACCGCATTTTAAAAGTAATTATAGAAACCTGTCTTTTGACTGAAGAAGAAAAAATCAAGATGTGTGAGATAGTGACTGAATCGGGTGCGGATTATATCAAGACTTCCACCGGTTTTTCAACAGCAGGTGCAACTTTTGAAGATATTGAACTGTTCAAAAAATATGTCGGTTCAAATGTTAAAATTAAAGCTGCGGGAGGAATCTCATCTATGGAGGACGCAGAGCATTTTATGGAGCTTGGTGCTGACAGACTCGGTACAAGCAGGATTGTAAAGATAGTTAAGGCACTTGAATAAAATTAATATTGTTAAGATATTTCGGCTAATATGTAAAATGATTACATATTAGCCGATTTTTTATAATATATACTACAAGTTGAATGACATAAGTAAAATGCTGTGATATATTATTATCAGATAATAAAACTATTTACAAATTGGGAGGAAGAAAAATATGGTAAAAATGACATCCGCAGTTGCTAACAAGCAGCTTAAAAAGCTAAATGAAGACAAAAACTTTTGGAGAGCAAAGGAGGAAGAAGGATTTACTTACGTTGCGGCACTTGATGAAGAGCCTGTAATACCTGATTACAATTATGAAGAGGTTGCAAAAAAGATTTCCGAAATTGATGATAAGATTGTAAAAATCAAGCATGCTATAAATGTTGCTAATTGTAATAACGAGATAAAGGTCGGAGATTCTATGATGACAATTGACGCTATTCTTGTCAGCATGGCACAGATGAATAATCGTAAGGTTATTCTCGATCGTATGCGTAAAAAAGAGCCAAAGTCTAGAATTAATTCCGGATTATTTTCTGCAAGAAAGACTGCACCGGAGTATGAGTATATCAATTATGATTTGGATTTAATCAAAAAGGAATACGAGGAAATTGATGCGAAAATTTCAGATATGCAGATAGCGCTTGATAAGTATAATCAGACAGTGGAATTTGAGGTTGATTTATAAGAGAATTATCCGTGCAGTTATTATTCGTTTTTTGAAATTCGGTTGAGTTATCAATTTAAAGTTTATGGTTTGGGTTTCAAGTTATTTCGTTATTTTTTATAACGTTAGTGTTTAATGTTTATTTATGCGGTTGAACGCCTACATATTTTGAAGAAAACTGCTAAAAACTTGTTGCCCGTTGGGTGATGGGAGCATGGAAGTACGGTTATATATGCTCCGATAATAAAAATGCAGTTGGTTACGAATTGTAACCAACTTTTTTTCATGAACACGCCCGCGTAATGAAATTTTTATTCATTTGTCACAAATCCTCTATAAAATTTGTTATAAATAGTGTAAGGATAATTCGTACGAACTAATTACAAATCATACGAAGGGAGGGACGAAGGTGTCTAAAAAGGAAAATACAACTCCGCAGGTTAGCTTTATCGAAGAATGCTACCGCCTGTATGAACAAAAGATGTACCGGGTTGCTTATCGGGTACTTAATGATGAGGGACAGGCGGAGGATGCGGTTTCGGAAGCTTTCATAAGGTTGATGAAAAAAGACGTATTCTTTGAGGATGCTAAGTCAGATGACTGTAAGAGATACATAATTAAGGTTATAAAAAATGTGTCGATTAACATTTATAACAAAAATAAGAGGGAACAGGAGCTTATATATCTGTCGGACAAAGAAGATACATATAGTAGTAAAAGAAATGGACGGAATTACTATGAGGAAAGCGATAATACTGATAATATTTATGGCATAAACGAATATGCTTCATCCTTATATGACCCGGCAAGTATAATAGGAAATATGGCGCTTGAGGAATACATTTCTTATCTGCCGGACAAATATTATGATGTGATTGACTGCCTGATATATAAGAATCTTTCGGTAAAGGAGACAGCAAAATATCTTAATATATCCGAGATAAATGTGAGAAAGAGATTTGAACGTGCAAAGGCGATGCTTAGGAACAGAGTGAAAGGAGAGTGTGATTATGAGCAGGAACATTACAGAGAACGAAATGCTTGAAGACTTCGAGATAAGTCTTGAAGAATTCGACGAAATAGATGATTACCATGAGTTTTCTAAGGAGTATAAAAAGAATAAAAAAGAGCTGCTTAAAAACTACAGAAAGAAGCATCTTACAACAAAGAAATATACAGGCGTTAAGGTGGCGGCGGCTATAATGTCATTTGTTATAGCGGCACCGATAGCGGTAAATGCAGCGACCGGCGGAGATTTATTTGACCGTATCTGGGGAAGTAAGGGTAAGGAAGATATAGAATCACATACGTATGAATGGGATGAGGACCGTGGAGGTGAGACAAAGCATTTTGAAGTCGAGATGCCGGCTATAGATTATGAAGATACGGACCCTGAAAAAGCCGAAAAGCTGGTTGGCGACAATATTCTTGAGATCAATGAAGAATATGACTTGGACGGAACAAAGATGACCATTCTTTCTACAGTAAGTGACGGAAATTGTATGGTGGTTGAGTATACCTTAGAGCGTGAGGGTGGAGTCAAAATATATAATCTTGACCATGCCGGACATAGCAATGAGGCAAAGGGTAATTCTCCTGAACTTGATCAAAATGTAAGCTTTAATTTCGGCAAGGTTTACATAGATTTGGATAAATCTACTGAAGAAAAAATGTATTGCTACTCATATGCTGTTCTGGGTTCCGAATATCAGGTAAATGAAACACCAACGATTCATGTACAAATATTACCTTGTACGATTGAAGAATATGCGACTACCAATGATCCGGAAGAATTTAACAAAATACTAGATCAAATCGTTGAGATGGATATTCCGCTCAATACTAAAGAGAAGATAGAGATGAAGGAATATGTCAATGCAGACGGCGGTGTCGTTAAGGTTTCACCTATATCCATGAGTATTGATGAGAGTGTGGGACTTGGACTTGATTTTTATGATCCATATTATATCTACTATGTAAATATAAAGTATAAGGATGGAACCGAATATCTTGTCAGGGAAAGCAATTGTGATAATAAAGAATTAGGCATAAGTCATAGCTGCGATGTTGAACATGCAAATTATCAATATGTTTGTGGCTTTGATAATGAGTTTAAAATAGCATTTAATCGTCTCTGTGATGTAGATAATATAGAGTCAATCACAGTAAATGAGACGACTTATACGTTGAGATAATACATTTAATTAATATTATTGTTCGAGCTTGGTTTTAATAATAAAATCAGGCTCGATTTTTTATGATTTGCAATGAATAGAACTTGTGTTCGAGTGAGTTTTATGATATAATTAAAGCATAAATAGTTGCAACTGTTTAAATATAAATTGTTTAGTCAGGGGGATTGCTATGGACATTGATAAAATACAAATGTTTGAAGATAAAAAGATACGTACGGCGTGGGATGAAGAAAATGAAGAATGGTATTTTTCGATTGTTGATGTAGTTGGTGTGCTTACAGAGCAAGATGATTATCAAAAATCAAGAAAATATTGGAATAAGCTAAAACAACGCTTAAATGATGAAGGTAGTCAACTGGTGACAAATTGTCACCAGTTGAAAATGCTTGCTCAAGATGGAAAAAGACGTATGACGGACGTAGCAACCACAGAACAGTTATTACGCATAATTCAATCTATTCCTTCAAAAAAAGCAGAACCTTTTAAAATGTGGCTTGCACAGGTTGGAAGAGAAAGAATAGAAGAAACTATTGACCCTGAGATATCAATTGATAGGGCTCTTGAAACCTATGCTAAACTCGGATATGATGCAGATTGGATTAATCAGAGACTTCAAACTATTCGTGCAAGAAAGGAACTTACAGATCAGTGGAAGCTGCATGGAGTAGAACAGGGACAGGAGTATGCTATTTTAACTGATGAAGTTACACGTGCTTGGTCGGGAATGAGTACACATCAATATAAGAAGTATAAAGGCTTGAAGAAGGAAAATCTAAGAGATAATATGAGTACACTTGAGCTTGCATTAAATATGCTTGCTGAAGCGACAACCACCGAGCTTACAAAGGTACATAATCCTCAAGGGCTTAGTGAAAATCAGGTAATTGCAAAACAGGGTGGAAATGTGGCGGGCAATGCCAGAAAAGAAATCGAAAAATCTACCGGCAAACCAGTAGTTACTGACAAGAATGCAAAAGAATTAAATCTGATTGTAACTGATGTTATAGAGGTTATATCAGAGAACACGTGAAAAGAAAAATAAATTTAACTGGAGGAGAATATAATTTGTTTTTCAATTTAATATGAAAGCTTGTGATAGGACACTATGAGTGTGTAGACTTGTAGTGTCCTTATATTTATGAAGTGTATTTTATATTACAAATTCAATGACAAATATAAAGCTTATAGTTAACATTGAATATAAGATAGAGGAATTTTATGAAAAGAATGGTCTTCAGTTATTGACAATTCAAGGTGAACTTTGCGCACCGGGTATCCAAAAAAACAGATTAAAGCTTACACGACCAGAGTGGTATGTTTTTACTGTTCGTGAAAATGGTAAGAGAGTTGGGCTTAAGAGAATGCAAGAAATATGTGATAAAATAGGCTTGCAGATGGTTCCTATTGAAGAGACAGGATTTGACCTTCCTTCAAAGTATCCGAGTGTTGATTCATTACTTGAAAGGGCAGACGGTGATTATCCAAAAGGAGGAAAAAAAGAAGGGATTGTGATTCGAACCACGGAACCTATATATTGTGAGAAAATAGGAGCACCATTATCAATAAAGGTTGTTAGTAACAAGTATTTGATTAAAAATCAAGATTAGCAAGATTATATTTACTGAAAATGGAGTTTGAATCGTATCATGCAATATCAAAAACTAATCTTTGAATTGTTATAGATGTGTTAAGGAGGTTTCAATTAAGGATATTTTTGCATGGGCAATAAAACGGACATACCTTGTGTTACAATCAGAAGGTAACATAGAATAAATTAGTATTTATTAAGGAGTGTGTTCATTATGGAAAAATATCCTGTAATTGATATGATAAAAACCGGTCAGAATATAAAATGTATCATGAAGATGAAAGATATATCCGTTAAAGATATTCAGAGCTTTTTGGGACTTTCATCACCACAAAGCATATATCATTGGCTAAATGGGAAGAATCTTCCAACGGTTGATAATTTATATGCGTTGAGTGAATTATTTATGATGCCCATTGACAGATTGATATGTGGAAGCAGAGGATATCAACGGGACAGAAATGATGTAGCATATCAAAGGTTACTGGCATATTATCAAAGACTGTCTGTTCTAATGAGTAATAAAGAGGTGGATTAATATGATATATCTTTCGAGCTTTAAATTATGCGATGAAATATTAACAAATCCTAATATATATCCTCACAATGTATTTCGCAATAAGGATATGCCTACGCTGTTTTTTTCTCCTGTTACAGTTTTATATGGTAATAATGGTTCGGGAAAGTCTACTATTTTAAATATTATTGCCAATAAACTTGGGATAAAAGGCCGCGAATCTATAAAAAGTATTTATGGAACAAATTTTATAGATAAATGTAGATTTAGTCTGGGCGAGGATGAAGAAACAGGCAGATTATTTAATAATGTACCTGAAGGAAGCAGGCAGCTTAAAAGTGAAGATATCTTGTATGAGATTAAGAAGGTGCAACAGCAAAATGTTCTCGAGGATGGTATATTGTATGATTATATTCAGGGAGGTATGACAAAGGAAGAAGCGGAAAACTACCTTGCTACTGAAGAGGGAAGCAAGCAAATCGGCTATATTCTTTTTGCTCAGGAAAAGTATTCAAATGGTGAGATGGCTATGCTGCTATTTCGTGATTGGCTCAAATCCGATGCGCTTTATCTTCTTGATGAACCGGAGGTTTCTCTTTCGCCGGCTAATCAGGTAAAATTGGCAGAGAAAATTTTGAGCATGACGCGATATTTGAATTGTCAGTTTATTATAGCCACTCATTCGCCTTTTATGCTGGGAACACTCAATGCTAAAATATACAATATTGATACACCGGATTTTAGAGAGAGCAGCTGGAGCGAATTGGATAATGTAAGATATTTTTATGACTTTTTCAAAAAACATAGGGATGAGTTTGAAACAAAGGAGTAATGTAAACAAAAAATAAGTTTAATTTATAGTCTACTATAAATTAAACTTATTTTTATTTATCTCTTGATAAAATCTCTAAATAAAGTATACTCTTATGAAGAAAAAGTTTTATTTTTTGAAACGGAGCAGGAAAATGCAAATGAAACTAAAAAGACGTTTAACATATTTTTTGTTAATCTCATTATTGGTTTTATCTTCATGTGGTAAAAAGTCGGTCACGCAAGATACTTCAGAAACCGAGCATGATACAACAGAAAGCATAACCACAGAACAAACTCAAACTACAGCCGATGAGACAACTACCGAAGAACCAAAGGAAGAAAATCCGATAGATTTTAAGGCTTATTGGGAGAATGATAAAAATGTTTATGCTTATATAGAGATACCGGATACACGCATTTCATATCCTATTTTGCAAAGCGATGATGAACAGCCGGAGGATTATTATCTGGATCATAATCTTGACGGAAGTACGGGATATCCGGGATGCATCTATACGCAGAGACTTAACAGTAAGGATTTTGATGATTACAACACCATCCTTTATGGTCACAATATGAAAAATGGTGAGGGCTTCCGAGACCTGCATAAGTTCAGTGAAAAGGATTTTTTTGACAACAATAAATATGTGTATATTTATACACCGGATGAGCTTTTAACGTATGAGATATTTGCAGCATATGAATTTAGTGATGACCACATTTTATATGCTTATGACTTTTCCAATGTAAAAGGATATCAGGAATATATCGACATGCTTAAAAATTACGGAAGCGGATATTTTCGTGATGTGGATAGTCTGACGACTGATGACAGGATAATAACGCTTTCCACCTGTACGAGCGTTGATATTAAAAGATATCTCGTGCAGGCAAAGCTGGTGGATAAGAAGGGACTATTTTTAAGGTAAAAAAGAATGCTTTTCATATATTTCGTCACAATCAATTTAATAGCCTTTATCCTATATGGTATAGACAAGAAAAAAGCCATCAAGGATAGATTTCGTATACCGGAGCGGGTGCTGATATTTGTTGCGATAATCGGTGGTGCTTTGGGTGCATTTCTTGGTATGCACATTTTTCATCACAAGACTAAAAAGAAAAAGTTCAGTATAACTGTTCCCGTATTTCTTGTAATCTGGATTTTGCTGGTTATCTGGGGCTTTTATCAGAATCATCATATAGTTATTACAGAATATACTTATCAAAATGAGAAGATAGGCGACGATTTAAACGGATATACGATAGTTCAGGTTTCAGATTTGCACAACCAGTACTTTGGATTTGACGAGAGCAAGCTCATAGATGAAATCAGAAAATGCAATCCTGATATAATCGTTGTGACCGGAGACTTGGTTGACTCTTCGCATACAAATTATAAAAGGGCACTTAGCTTTATGAAGCAGGCTAAAGAAATCGCACCTGTTTATTACATAACCGGCAATCACGAGAAATGGCTTGAAGCTAAAAAGCCTGATAAGATAAATGCCTTCTATGAGGATATAAAAAAAGAGGGAATTAATTTCACAGACAATGAGACAATTTGCATAGATGATAAATATTATCTGATAGGGCTTTCGGATGATGAGCTTGGCAGCGGTAAGTTAGAAGAACTATCAAAAAATCTTCCAAAAGATAAGCTTAAGATACTTCTTGCACATGAACCGGCATATTATGATAATTATGTGGCGTGCGATATGGATTTGGTTATAACGGGGCATGTGCATGGTGGACAATTTGTTGTACCGGGCAAGGGTGGATTTGTGTCACCGGAATTTGAATTCTTCCCGGAGCTTTACGAGGGCGTGCATACTTATAAAAATACTACAATGATTATCAGCAGAGGACTCGGCAATAGCGTGATTCCTGTAAGAGTCAATAATTATCCGGAGCTGGTTGTGATAAAGCTTGCGAAGTAAGAGGTAAAAAAATGAAGGATAACAGTATATATAAAAAGGCTCTAAAGCTCGCCGTTCCTATGATGATTCAGAGCGGGATTACCAATGCGGTAGGGCTTGTAGACAACATAATGGTTGGAAGTCTCGGTACTGAGAGTATAACGGCTGTTTCCATAGCGGGACAGCTTATATTTGTATTTAATCTTGCTATATTTGGAGGCTTGTCAGGCCCCGGAATCTACGGAGCACAGTACTTCGGTCATGGCAATACTGAGGGTGTAAAAGGAATATTCAGATTGAAATTCTGGATAGGACTCTTTTGCACTATAGCGGGTGTTTGGGTTTTCGTTTTTGCAGGAGATACATTGATAAGGCGATATCTGACCGGTGAGGGAAATGATATTGACCCCATACTTACACTCAGATTTAGCAGACAATATCTGGATATAATGCTCATAGGATTTTTACCGTTTACGATTACGCAAGTATATGCCGGAAGTCTTCGAGAGACGGACGAGAGTGTCAAACCTATGGTGGCAGGTATAGCTTCAGTTTTTATAGATGTGGTATTTAATTATCTTCTAATCTACGGTAAATTTGGTTTGCCACGACTTGAAGTCAGGGGTGCTGCCATAGCTACGGTTATAGCAAGGTTTGTGGAGATGGGTGTTGTAGTTATATGGGCACATAAAAAAAGCGACATACATACCTTCCTTAAGGGTGTATATAAGACCTTAAAGGTGCCTGCGGAAATCTTAGGGAAGGTTTTGAAAAAGAGCCTTCCGATATTTATAAATGAGTTTTTGTGGGCGGGCGGTATAGCAGTTCTTACACAGATTTATTCAAAGCGTGGACTTGATATAATCGCCGGACTCAATATCTCAAATGCAATCTGTAACCTTTTAAATGTAGTATTTATCGCTTTGGGAAGTGCCGTCGGTATTATCATCGGTCAGATGCTTGGTGCATCGGAGTATGAAAAAGCAAAGGCAAGCTCCGTTAAGCTTATGTGGTTTACGAGTGCAATATGTATTCTACTTACTATAGTGCTGATATCTATTTCGGGAGTGTTCCCGAAGATATATAATACAACGGAGGCAGTCAGGGATTACAGTACAAAATTTATAATAATTACGGCACTGTTTTTCCCGATACAGGGCTTTTTAAATACGCTTTATTTTACACTTCGCTCCGGTGGAAAGACAGTCATTACATTTTTATTTGACAGTGGTTTTTCATGGGTGGTGTCTGTTCCTGTGGCATATATCATATGCACATTTACAGGACTTCCGATACTTTGGATATATGTAACGATACAGGCACTTGATATAATTAAAGTTGTGGTAGGATATGTACTTATCAAAAAGGGAATCTGGATAACCAATTTGGTCGAATAAGCATTGGCAGTATACGGAGGTTCATATATTTAAAATTCGGATTATACATAATTTCCCATGGAGGTTTTAAGCATGAATACAGATAATAAAGAAAAAAAAGAAGATAAATTAAAGATATCAAAGCATGAAAAACTTGAAAAAAAGCTTGTCACACATCAGGAGCATTTGGAGGAAAAAAAAGATAAGCTAAAAGAAGAATATCAGGAACACCTTGAGGAAAGGCGGGAACGCTACGAGGAATATAAGGAATTTGTAGAGGAAAGGCGGGAAGAGATAAATTCTCTCATGAGTCAAAAATCCTTAAAGGATATAATTAAGGGGGCCTTTTCCATAAAGTCTGATACAGCCGAGCCGGAGATAATAAGAGAACGCATACTCGGAGCAGGAAAGGTAACAGGCACCAATATGGTCATCATGATATGTGCGATTATGATAGCCTCAGTCGGACTTACGGTCAATTCGACTGCCGTAATAATCGGTGCTATGCTTGTATCTCCTCTTATGGGCAGCATACTTGCCCTTGCCTATGGTTCGGTAACTCGTAATCCGGTTCTTTTGGAAAAACATGGTACAGGCTTTATACTTCAGATAGTTGTAAGTCTCCTTACCTCTACACTTTACTTTATGATAGCACCGATACATACAGCTACACCGGAACTGCTTGCAAGAACCTCACCATCCTTTTATGATGTACTCATAGCTACCTTTGGCGGAATTGCCGGTATAATCGGACAGACCAGGGAGGATAAGGCAAATACTGTTATACCCGGCGTGGCGATTGCTACCGCACTTATGCCGCCTATATGTACCTGTGGCTTTTCAATGGCAAATGGTAACTGGGACATGTTTAAGGGCGCCGGATATTTATTTATAATTAATTGTTACTTTATATATTCGGCAGCAGAGGTTGTGCTTGCCATTTTGGATTTACCTGAGGCGGCAAAGCTATCACCGGAGGAAAGAAAGAAGTTTAGAAGAAGAAAATATAGGACAACCTTTATAGTGCTGCTTCCGTGTATTGCATTTCTTTTCTCTATACATATGCAGGGGTAAAAAAGGGTTTTGAGATTTAATAAAAGGAGGCATATCATGTCAAAGGCAAGAATACTTATAGTCGAAGACGAAGAAGCTATAGCCAATATGATAGCTATGAATCTTAAGGTCTCAGATTATGACACAAGGATATATAATGATGGTAAGGAGGCGGCAGAGGGGATATATTCTGACCATGCTTTTGACCTTGCTGTACTTGATGTCATGCTGCCCGGATTAGACGGATTTGCGCTGCTTGATATAGTTAAGAAATATAATATACCTGTTATCTTTCTTACGGCAAAGGATGATATAGCTTCAAAGGTGCTGGGGTTAAAGGGTGGAGCCGAGGATTATATAGTAAAACCTTTTGAAATGCTTGAGCTTATGGTAAGAATCGAAAAGGTGCTTGAGAGGTTTCAAAAAAATAATCATATAATCAGTGTCGCAGGACTTGAAATAGATAAAGAAAAGCATACAGTCAGCAGGAATGGCAAAGCTATAGAGCTTAAGCCTATGGAGTTTGAGCTTTTGTGCGTGCTTGCGCAAAATAAAAATGTAGCCATATCAAGAGAGAAGCTTCTTTCGATGGTTTGGGGTACGGACTTTTACGGAGAGACAAGAACGGTAGATGTTCATATAGGACAGCTTAGAAAAAAGCTTGATTTACATGATAATATTAAGACGGTTTCAAAGCTTGGCTACAGATTGGAGGAATAAAGGTGAAGCTTAGGTCGAAGATTTTATGTATAGCGATAGCTGTTATCCTTGCCGCGCTTTTGGTGGGAGATGTAATAATCGGTGCTTTTTGGTATAACACTATGAGGAGGGAAGCACTTCTTACATCTACGCAGGAGATGTATTATACGGTAAGCAGTATAAATGAACATAAAGACAGCAGAGAATGGCTTAATCTTTATTATAAGCGTGCAAAGGATGATTATAGTATCTGCTATAAAGTAAGCCCTGAAATAGATGAAATATATAACCATACCTCACTTGACTTTGAAAAATTGATGAGCTTTGATTATGAGGATGCATCAAAAAATGACTATGCTGTTCATACCGTAGCTAACGGACGATTAAGCTATGCATATATGAAAGATGGGAACAGAAGCTATCTGGTTTCAAGATTTGAATTTGTTTCAACGGGCGGTATCATATGCTTTAAGCTTACGGATATATCCTATATAAAAAGCGATATGATTAAGCGTATAAGCTTTATGCTTATCGTGAGTATCAGCATAACATTTTTATCTTCGCTTATAATTAATCTGATCATTAAAAAGGTCTTTAAGCCGCTTGATAAATTAAATGCACAGGCAAAGCAGATGGCTGATGGTGTATATGATAAAAGGATTATTGTTGATACAAAGGATGAAATCGGTCAGCTTGCGGAAAATTTCAATCTTATGGCAGATGCCGTAGAGACAAGAACCGAAAGCCTTAAAAAATCTGAGCAGGACAAAACGCTCATGATGGGTAATCTTACGCACGAGCTAAGAACACCTATGACAGCCATATCCGGATATTCAGAACTTTTGCTTACAGCCAAGCTTAGTGAGGAGGACAGAGAAGAGGCACTTATGTATATTAATTCCGAATGTAAGCGCTTGGAAAAGCTGTCTACTAAAATGGTAAAGCTTCTTTCCGTTGACAATGAAGCTGATATAAGCTTATCTAAGGTAAGTGCCAAAGATTTATTTGATATAACAGGTAAGGCAATGGCTTCAAAGCTGAACGAGGCAGATATAGAGCTTGAAGCCTGTCAAAACGGTGAGAGCTTTATGGTGGATTTTGACCTTATGACAGAGGTGCTTATAAATCTTACGGACAATGCGATAAAGGCAAGTCCAAAGGGAAGTAAGATTATTCTTAGGGCAGCAGATAACAGGATAGAGGTGGAGGATTTTGGAAAGGGTATACCCGCCGAAGAAAGGGAAAAAATACTTGAACCATTTTATATGGTAGACAAATCCCGAAGTCGTAAGAGCGGGGGAGCAGGTCTTGGACTTGCACTGGTTACGACGATTTTAAAAAAGCATTCCTGTGTGCTTGATATAGAAAGTGAAGTTGGAAAGGGTACAAGGATGATTTTACAATTTGTTTAAATTTTGATGAATACTTGATGAATAAGTCCATGCTAAGGTATAAAACATAAGGCATGGACTTTTTATTTTGTTAATTAGTTCATATACAAATAGTATATCTTACGAGGAGATTTTATTATGAGAAGATTTAAAAAATCAAGTGCATTTATTATGGCATTTTTTATGGGGCTTGGTCTTATAGGCTGTCAGGAAAATCCTGATAAGCCAATTGTTCAAAATAAGGATTTAGACAAGATGATAGAAAACGCAGAGGATACGGAAAATGGTGTGACGGATTTGACAGATATAGCAGAAAATTATGAAACCTATCAGACTGAAATAAATGATGAGGCGTTAAATGTAAGTGTGAAAGCTGATGCAAAGGTTATGATACCATCTGTAGACACTCTTTCGGTGTACAGAGTAAGACAGAAAAGTATAACTGATGAGCTCCTTGATAATATATGCAATGAGCTTGTGGGCGATATAAAGCTTTATGATATGGGACTTAGTAATCGTAGAACCAAGAAAGTAATAGAAAAAGAAATCGCAGATCAGACAAATTATATAAATGAATTTGAAGAAAATTACAGCAGTGGAGATTTTTACTCTGAGGATGATTACGAGGTTTACTATCAGGAGCTTATGAATGAACTGGATAGATTAAATGAAGAATACGAAAATGCTCCGGAGGAAGCTGTACTTGTTCCTATAGACGGTAAGCTTCACGCTGTGGCAGAGCTTTATAACGCCAATCCTCAAAATGAGTATTATGAATGGATGTATAGTCTTAATAAGGACGGAGAAGTATATGAAGCTTTAAGTGACGGAAAGGATGGAAATTATATATCCATCTATGCTCAAAATAATCCCAACTATGGTAATTGTATCAAATTTAGAAAGAGCAAATATGATTATGTCGATGTATATACTGTGCTTCCCGGCGGAACAAGTCTGGGAGTCTGGCCGGCGGATAAGGGTATTCCGTCAGAAAATTCAATTATAAGAGAAGAAAACAGCTATTTAATGATTGACAGCAGTGTTGTAAAGGGAAATATACTTGAAAATGAAAATGCAACCATAAGTGAAGAAGAAGCACAAGGTATAGCAGATAAATTTCTTGCAGATATCGGGCTTGATTCATATAGTCTGGCTGACGGAGGATTTTATTCGGAGATACCTAAAATGTCTGATGAAGCTTATTGGGGATATCATAATGTATATATATTTAATTATATAAGGGCTATGGACGGTGTTGAGGTTGAAAACAAAGTGAGCAAGCATACTGAGGGCTGGTCGGGGGATTCGTACGTAAAGCTTGACTGGCCGGGAGAAGAAGTAAGAATTATAGTAAATGATGACGGTATAATCGGCTTTGAGCTTTCGGCACCGCTTAGTATAGATGAAACTGTCGTGGATAAATCAAGTCTGAAAAGCTTTGACGAGATTAAGGATACCTTTGAGGAGATGGTTGTTATATCAAATGCTGTAGAGGATATGGAGGGTGTAAAAAGAGAGATAGATATAAAGAGTGTCACACTTAATTATACAAGAATAAGTGAACCTGACAGCTTTGATACAGGGCTCTTGGTTCCGGTATGGAATTTTATCGGAGACATAAATGATGTTTCAACCTACACTTATGATGACGGAACGGACAGTCGTACGGAAGCTTATACTAATACCTATATGAGCGACGGAATTGTGTTACAGATAAATGCCATAGACGGAACGGTTATAGATCCGGAAGTAGGTTATTAGTATGAATAGCTTTGAAACAGATATGAAAAGGGCGATAGGCTCTGTCGGATTTGCAGCAGGGCTTATATTGCAGGTGCTTATTCTAAGTATATCTAAGGAAAACTCAGAGTTTTTTTTGATAAGCATTCCTTTGGTCTGTACGCTTCCTTATACTACTGCATGGCTTGAGGATTATAAAAGAGGTTATCTAAAGCTGTATATATCAAGGTGTGGTGTAAGGTCATATATATGGGGGAAATATTTTTCCTGTATATTAAGCGGCGGCTTACTTGAGAGTGCGGCAGTATATATATACATGCATACGGATAAAGGCAAAGGTTGTGAACTGTATCCTGTACTTATATTTATGTCAGGAATGTTTTGGGCAGCGGTATCGACTACGCTTGCGGCAATAACAAAAAGTAAATATATAGCTTACGGCGGCTCATTTGTAATCTTTTATCTTTTAATCATTATATACGAAAGATATTTTAATAAAATATATTGCCTTTATCCTGTGGAATGGATAAATCCCTCGCATGTCTGGGTATTTGAAAGATATGGAATAGTTTTTATGCTAAGTGGTTTTTTGGTTATATTGTTTTGCATATATGACAGGGTATTAAGGAGGTGTATAAAAGGTGCATAGCTTACGTCAGGGACTTGGTATTGCAATAAATAATTTCAGAAGCTGGCATAAGAATCCCAAGATAATTCTATCCTTTTGTCTCGGCCTTATATTTTGCTTTCTCTTGTCAGATAAGGTGGTCGGGTTTGCCGATAAACATAATACCATACTTCAGATTATGGAGGTTTTTATATGGACCTTCGGTGATTTAAAATCCATACTGGTCATATCTCTTATATTGATACTTATATTTTCCGATATCCCAAATCTTGGAAATGAGGTGCCGTTCGTCCTTATAAGAACGAATCGCTTTGTGTGGATGCTCGGTCAGATTATATACATTATTCTAACGACATTTTTATATACCCTTTTTATAATGCTTTCAACCTTTATTTTATCCGGAAGAAAATCCTTTACGGCAAATATGTGGAGTAAAACTGCCGCAATAATGGGTTATTCAAATATAGGACAAAGGATAGCGGTGCCTGCCTTTGTCAAGGTGCTTGAATTTTCATTTCCTTATGAGGTGGCATTGCACATTTTCGGACTTATGCTCGGATATTCGCTGGTACTTTCGGGTATAGTTCTTTTGTTCAATATAATAAAGGATAAAGCAGGTATGATAGCCGGTGTGGTATTTTCAGGCTTTGGTTTTATAGTTAATCCAGAGGTAATCCTTAACTGGCTTCATATACCGACAGAGAGAAAGGTCGAAGCAAATATAATATTTGGCTGGATATCACCGCTCAATCATGCGACATATTACATGCATAACTTCGGATATGACAATCTTCCGAGATTGTGGCAGTCGTATGTGTTTTTCGGGCTGTTTAGTCTTACTTTGTTTGGACTTTCGCTATGGAGGATACGCAGCTATTCATTTGATTTTACGGGAACGGAGAGTGTTTGATTTGGATGGAATAGTAGTTGAACATATATATAAATCCTTCGGGAGAGAAAGGGTGTTGGAGGACATAAGCTTTCACATACCTCCCGGAAGTATATACGGCGTTGTGGGAAATAACGGAAGCGGCAAAACTGTTCTTATGAAATGTATATGCGGTTTTATGAGGGCAGACAGTGGGCGGATTTTTGTAAATGAAAAGCAGATAGGAAAGGATGTGGATTTTCCTGAAAACATAGGCGTGATAATAGAAACGCCGGGATTTCTGCCACAGCTTAGCGGATATAAAAATTTAAAGATACTGGCTTCACTTAAAGCTAAGATAGGAAAGAACGAGATAGTTACGGCAATGGAGCAGGTGGGACTTTTAAAAGCCATGAATAAGCATGTATCAAAGTATTCACTTGGTATGAGACAAAGGCTTGGAATAGCGCAGGCGATTATGGAAAATCCTGATGTGCTCATACTTGATGAACCCTTTAACGGACTTGACAAAAACAAAGCTGAGGATATGAGGACACTCTTTAAGAGACTTAAAAAGGAAGGAAAGGCAATCCTTCTGGCAAGTCATAATTCCAAGGATATAAGTGAGTTGTGTGATGAGGTTATGGAGCTTGAATGTAATAATTGATAGTCGGAGGTTTACTATGAGGAAAATAATATATACGTTAGTTATGTCTTTTTTCTTATTACTTTTTTGTAAGTCTTTATCCATAAATGTACTTGCTAAAGGGGATAACAAAGAAGAAAGCATAACCACAGAAGCTTCTGATAATGATGATAGCAAGTCTGCTGTCGTAAATAATGCATCTGAAAATAAAAATGAAGATGATATAAAAGATACTTTATTAATAATAGATAATACGAATATATATGATGATATGGAAAAAAGCTACTCCGAAGGTTATGTACCTGTTACGGAGGCAGGAATACTTAAATTGGTTTTACCTCTTAAGGCTACAGGTGATATAAAGGACAATACTATAACCACCGGGCTTTATCTTGGCGATGGAGACAGCACACCATTTATCTATAAAAATTATCAAAAGAATGTAAGCCTTATGGAAAATGATGTAAATAATGGAGCCGCTAAGGTAAGCTCTTATCTTGTTACATATATGCTTGATTTAAAGGAAGACAGGATAAACGGTAATTATCCTATAATTGTTAGGATAAGCTTTTTAGACGGTAAGGGCGTAAAAAAAGAGCAGGAATTTACCATATATGCAGTCATAACCGACGGAATAAATCCAAATGAGGAAAAGAGTACGGAGGAAATTGTGACAGAGGAAATAAAAGAGGAGCCGCCCTCATTTGTACCCAAGGTTTTAGTTAAGGAAACCAAGTGTGATAAAGAAAGACTTCTTGCAGGAGAGGACGTGTCGATAGACATAGTTCTTGAAAATACAAGCAAAGAAAAGGCAGTAAAAAATATGACCGTAAATGTATCCTCGGAGGAAAAAAACATTTCCCTTGAGAGTGCTTCGGAGAGTACGTATATAGAGCGTATAGGAGCAGGAGAAAGCTTTACAGTCAATTATAAGTATCATATCAATCCTGCAACTCCTCAGGGAGAATATACTCTCGATGTCACTATGGACTATGCTGACAGCGAGGGTGCTGCTTATAATTCAAATGGTAAAGCAATAATAAAGGTATTTCAGGAAGAAAAGCTATCCTTTGATAAGCTCGATATAGGAAATGAGGTGGAGCTTGGAGATACCGTAATGGCTTCATTTCAGGTGATGAACTTAGGCAAAGCAACAGTATATAATGTGCGTGCCACCATAGAGGCAGATGGTCTTACACCTAAGGGTACAGTGTTTTTCGGCAATATCGAAGCAGGAGACAGTATACAGGAAAGCACCACTATAGAGATAACCGGACTGTCGGGTACAAGCTCATACGGTGAAACAAATGGTATGATAACGTATTACTATGAGGATGGTATGGGTAATGAATATACATATACTGAGGACTTTGCTACAGTTATAAAAGCTCCTGCCGTATACAATAAGCCTGTAGAAAAAAAAGACGACACAAGTCAGTGGTGGGTAATTATGGCAGTCATTGTAACTGTGATATCAATGGTTTTAATCGGTAAGGGTGTTGATTTTATTAAAAAGAAAAGGTCTTATGATGAGTAGGGGATTTTTTAAAAAATATATCAGGCTGCGAAGAAAAAATGACTTCGTAAAAATTATTTCGCTTTTAATTATATTTTTGCTGATAGTGGTTGTATGTACGGTAAAAGAGATATTTTCTCTGTACAGGGATATAAATACTCCTGTCGAGTATGAAGCCGCCGGTATTCTTAAAAATATCGAATCGGATAATATTATTGCGCTAAGTAAGACAAAAAAAGAAACTTTAACCTTAAGGTATAAAGCCGATGAGGTCAATATAAGCTATGTTTCCGTCTCAGAGGAATATTTAAGCAGGTGCTACGGAATAGCTGATGTCGGTAGTATGCGGACACTTTATATGAATGAAAAGGCATATAATAAGCTTATAAGTAATTTAAACCCGAATAATTATATTTTGGCTCAGCCAGAGAAAATTGAAAAGCTGGATATATTGGATGATGATAAAAGAGTGGTCGGAACAGTCAGGATATGTGTTACCGATATACCGTATCATGATGAGGAGTTTATTGTTTCTAAAATTGATAAAATTGTGGAGAGTGATATAAAAGGTAAAGATGAGCCCTCACAATTTATGGTTTTATTTAGTAAGAAAGATTTAGACGGAGCTAATCTTAGGATGCTTGAAGGCATGGGCTTAAGCATAGCAGATACAGAAAAGGTAAAGCTTGAGGAGGCAGGGTTTGATTTAAGACTTACAAGGATAAAGTATGATTTAATTATAATAGGACTTTTAGCTTTTTTTGTGGGTATTATGTTGGGAAAGCATAAAAGTGACAGCGAATAAAATGTGGCAGCTTGGTTTGGACTGCCACATTTTTTGATTTGGACTGACGCATTTTTTTGTTTGTGATGTCACATTTTTTGGTTGGTGCTTTCATATTTTTTTATTGATATTTTTATATATATGTTTTATATTTAGTTTATCAATTTAATTGATAATATATAAGACTAGGGAGAAAAATTATGAGTATAAGAATAGGTATTATGGGATACGGTAACTTGGGGAAAGGTATCGAATGTGCGATTAAGCAAAATGATGACCTTGAGCTGGTGGCTGTATTTACAAGAAGAAATCCGGAGACTGTAAAGATACTTACCGAGGGTGTAAGCGTATGTGCTGCTTCTGAGGCTTTAGGCTGGAAGGATAAGATTGATGTACTTATACTCTGCGGTGGAAGTGCTACAGACCTTCCAAAGCAGACACCTGAGTATGCAAAGTATTTCAACGTAATCGACAGCTTTGATACGCATGCAAGAGTTCCGGAGCATTTTGCAAATGTTGATGCATCGGCAAAAGCAGCGGGTAAAGTAGGCATAATCTCTGTAGGCTGGGACCCGGGTATGTTTTCACTTAACAGATTATATGCAAACGCTATACTTTCCAATGGTTCGGATTATACCTTCTGGGGTAAGGGCGTAAGTCAGGGACACTCAGATGCCATAAGAAGAATCGAGGGTGTTAAGGATGCTAAGCAGTACACAATCCCTGTTGAATCAGCACTTGAGGCTGTAAGGGCAGGTAAAAATCCTGAGCTTACCACAAGACAAAAGCATACCAGAGAATGTTTCGTTGTACTTGAAGAAGGTGCAGATGCGGCTAAGGTAGAAAATGAAATCAAGACTATGCCAAACTATTTTGCCGATTATGATACAACAGTTCACTTTATAAGTGAAGAAGAATTAAAGGCAAACCACAGCGGTATACCTCATGGCGGATTTGTAATCCGTTCCGGTAAGACAGGCTGGAATCTCGAGAACAATCATGTTATCGAATACAGCTTAAAGCTTGATTCCAATCCTGAGTTTACATCCTCTGTGCTTGTGGCATATGCAAGAGCTGCATATCGTCTTAACAAGGAGGGCGTTAGCGGCTGTAAGACGGTATTTGATATAGCACCTG
Organism: uncultured Lachnospiraceae bacterium; assembly: GCA_902762955.1. GTDB lineage: Bacteria > Bacillota > Clostridia > Lachnospirales > Lachnospiraceae > Coprococcus_C. The sequence continues at coordinate 56,043 of CACWQH010000002.1, read as the reverse complement.
CTTATCTTACTTCAATGAGTGGTGAGGAGATAAGGGCACATCTTCTTTAAGTATAAATAGGGGTAAGAATCTTTGATTTGCAACATTGTCATACAGACAGTAAGACAGTTATATTGATTATGAAAATGGAGGTTATGCTATGGAGAACTATGAAGATATAGAAAATATAATAGAGCTGCTTGACAATAAAATGGGAGCAGATGGAATAAACAGGATTAATCTCCAGATGTCAGAGGATTTGGACAGCGGAGAGGTTGCGGAAAGGTATCATCACGGACGATGCGACGTAGGAAGTCCTTGGGCAACAGGAAATATAAAAAACGAGTCCTTGTGTGACATATAAAAACGATAGCGACCGGTGGAGTTCTCTGCCGGTCTTTTTTTTATGAGATTTTTCTCTTGACAATTAAAACGTTTATATGTTATATTTCACTTGTTAGCACTCTCTTAAACAGAGTGCTAACAAGGAAGCGAACAAAGACGGTAGCACATAATCATTTTATGGCAATGTAAAGTAAATTATGAAAACAGTAGACCGTCATAAGGAATCCACCGCAAGTGGTATCCCTTATGACAAAATTTTAGGAGGTTTTTAATATGGCTAATTTACCTATATATAATATAATGGCTGTGCCGGATGCCAATCTTTACATGAAATCCGACTATTATCAGGCTATGACAGGAAAGGCACCTGCTATAGAGGATAAGGTTATTCTTATGTATGCCAGGGAGCATATGCAAAGAGAGGAATATACGAGTGAGAGCTTTTATCCGATAGGACTTGCCGGAATCATAACCGAGGTTGATGATAACGGATATTTTCTCATACATACGAGAAACCGTGTCAATCTTGATGAGATAGTGATTTTTAAGGATTATTCGATAGACCTGTCTATCACAAAGCGTCCCGACATAGATGACCTTGACGAGGATTCGGTTACGGAGAGGGTAAACCGTGTAAAGGCATCATTAGTTGAATTTTCGCAGAAATACCAGTGGGGACCGATTATAAGAACCTATGCATCGCGCTGGTCGACGCTTGGCGAGATAGCGACCGCATTTTCACCTTGGCTTATCAATTCAAACAGCGAAAGATACGCGGTGCTTGCCGAGGATAGCAAAAAGAAGAGATTTGAAATGCTTGAAAAGCTTCTTATAGAAAATATCGAGATGGGCAATGTCAATCAGGATGCCCAAAATGCCCAGGAGGAGGATTATCGTAAGATAGTTCGGGAGTCTGCGATAAGAAAGCAGATAGATTATCTGCAAAATGAGCTTGACGAGATGCATCCGGAAAATGTATCAGATTTAAGAAAGCTTGAGCTTAAGATAAAGGAAAGCGGCATGAATGAAATCGCAAGCAGGGAATGTGAAAAAATCCTTAACCGTCTTAAGCAGGAGGGTAAAAACAGCTCCGAGTACGGCATGCTCTATGATTATCTTGACTATATGGCAGAGCTTTCATGGAAAAAGGAGCCGATGAAGAAAATCAGGCTGGATAAGGCAGAGAAGATATTATCAAAGGACCATTACGGTTTGTCCAAGGTTAAAAAGCGTATATTACAGCAGATAGCTGTCATGAATCTAAAGAAGCAGCAGTCAGGCTCCATTATACTATTTGTCGGTGCACCCGGTACCGGTAAGACGAGTATAGGTCAGAGCATAGCTAAGGCTCTCGGCAGAAAGTATGTAAGAGTAAGTCTTGGCGGCGTAAGGGATGAGGCAGATATAAGAGGACACAGAAGAACCTATATAGGAGCTATGGCAGGAAGAATAATAGACGGCATCCATAAGAGTGGGGTATCTAATCCTGTTATGGTACTTGATGAGGTCGATAAGCTTTCACAGTCCTATAATGGTGATCCTGCAAGTGCTTTGCTTGAAGTGCTTGACCCGGAGCAAAACCATACATTTACGGATCATTACTTAAATGTTCCTTATGACCTTTCGGATGTGCTCTTTATATGTACTGCCAATACCATAGATACGATACCCGAGCCATTGCTTAACCGTATGGAGGTTATACAGTTCCAGGGCTATACGCCTATAGAAAAGCTTGAGATAGCTAAAAAACACCTGCTTCCGAAGGCTCTGGAGGAGGTTGGCATAACCAGAAAGCAGATAGAAGTATCGGATGATGTTATAAGAAAAATCATTTCCGATTATACGAGAGAGGCGGGCGTAAGAGGACTCAGAAAGAGGATGGATACGCTTTGCAGAAGTGCTGCGGTCGATATTGTAAGTAATCAGGAAAATAAATCAAAAAATAAAAAGCTTATCGTAAAGGAAGAGAATTTGCGTGAGCTCTTAGACACAAGACCTATGAAGCATGAGCTTATTCATAAGAAGAAGCAGGCAGGCATTGTAACAGGACTTGCATGGACGATGGTAGGCGGTGAGATACTTTATATCGAGACAATGTTTACAAAGGGAAACGGAAAGCTTATAGTGACCGGACAGCTTGGAGATGTTATGAAGGAGTCTGCACAGATAGCAGTAAGCCTTGTAAAAAATATGTTTCCGAATAAATCCAAATTGTTTGAGGAAAACGATTTGCATATACATGTGCCGGACGGTGCTACGCCAAAGGATGGTCCGTCAGCCGGTATAACTTTGACAACTGCACTTGCATCACTTGTAAAAGGCGTTGCTGTTGACCCGTCAGTAGCCATGACAGGTGAGGTATCCCTTGAAGGAAGTGTCAATGCGATAGGCGGACTTCCCGAAAAGCTTATGGCAGCACAGCGTGCCGGTGTAAAAACCGTCTTTATCCCACGCGACAACGAAGAAGACCTGAAAGATGTCGCTGACGAGGTAAAAGCTGCACTTAAGATAATTCCTGTAGATACGGTTGAAGGAGTACTTAAAAAACTTAAGATAAAGTAAAGTATAATTTTAATTGACGGTTTTGTCCGGTACTGATTAATATAACTTTGATATGACATAAAATAAAAAGAGGGTATTTGAAACAACCCTCTTTTTTATTTTATGTCATAAAAAATATATACCGGACAGAACATTCCGCCACATTTAATTCATCTTACAATTCTTATCAAGACAAGGTGCAGCCTTATCAAAGGCAGGGTTAAAGGCATAGAAATTCTTAGAGTCAAGCTTATCTAAGGTAAGCCTTAAGCATTCACCGAATCTTTGGAAATGGACGACCTCTCTTGCACGAAGAAATTTAATCGGCTCATATACATCCGGATAATCCTTGCAAAGACGAAGGATATTGTCGTAAGTCGTACGGGCCTTTTGCTCTGCGGCAAGGTCTTCATAAAGGTCGGTTATAGGGTCACCCTTGCTTTGGAATTCACAGGCGTTAAACGGAACTCCGCCGGCAGCCTGAGGCCAGATACCGGTAGTATGGTCTATATAATATTTATCAAAGCCCGATGCCTTGATTTCTTCCATAGACAGATTTTTTGTAAGCTGATATATAATGGTGCCGACTATTTCAAGATGTCCAAGCTCCTCAGTACCTATGTCATTTAATGTCGCCATGCACTCCTTATTTGGCATGGTATATCTTTGTGACAGGTAGCGCATCGAAGCTCCCATCTCTCCGTCAGGACCACCATACTGACTGATTATAGCCTGTGCCAGCTTGGCATTTGTCTCCTTTATATTTACAGGACATTGAAGTCTCTTTTCATATACCCACATTAGCAGCCACACTCTCCTTCCCAAGGCCAAGGCTTATTTACCCAGTCCCAATAATTATTTACATCTACGTCATATCTGGATATAGGACCATAATTACAAGTGTAATCATTTAAGGCTTTTTCGCGAAGCTTTCGGTAATGCTTATAGGCATCTATACCGTCAGGACAATCGGGGTGTGTATTAAGATAAAGAGTTATATCATCCAGCATAAATGACACTTCATTTAAAAAGTCAAATAATTCTTTTTTGTTCATTTTATTCATGTCTATCTCCCCCTTACTCCACAGAATATTTTGTTTAAGCAAGGAAATGCAGTGCCTTCGCAGATGGCAGTCTTTGGCTTATAAAGGTCATCCCACTGTTGCATAGGTACATAAGCCATAGCAAGCGGCATAGCATTTAGATTAAGAAATTCATCAAAACAGTCGTAATCTTTTTTACGCATGTTACCTGTCATGTTTTGGTTCATGTTGCAGTTTGAATTTGGACGGTAATTCATATTGCAGTTCATGTTACGGTTCATGTTCTGTCCCGAGGCGCAATTACTTCGTCCGTAATTTCTAAATGAATCCAAGAAAAATACCTCCGTTTTTTATGAAATATTATCAAAAAATTTCATAGCTTTATTTGATTTATTTTATGTAATTTGTGCCTATGGTGTTACAGGAAATTTTGATTTGCGCGTAGTGTAAATGATAATTTTGTTGTGAACTTTTGTAGATACTTGTTATTTTATAAAAACTACTTTATACTATTAATTGTTTTATGATTTATATAAAGGTGAAAGAAAATGAGAAACGAACTGATATGTGCGGGAGAAAAGACCTATTATTATGCAGGACTTTATAAAATAGGTGTATATAAAACAGATGAAACCAATGTGTGTCTTATAGATGCAGGTATTGATGAGGAGATTGCCATAAAGCTTGACAGACTTATAGAAGAAAAAGGCTGGAGAGTTAGTCTGATAATCAATACTCATTATCATGCGGACCACTGTGGCGGAAATTATTATTTTCAGAAAAAATATAATTGTAAGATATATGCAAGTAAAATGAATGCGGCGCTTATATCCAATTATGATATATGTCCTGCGATAGTCTGGGGTGCTACGCCGCTTACCGTACTTCTTGACCACTACTATTATACCAAATCAACCATAGCGGAGGATATAGAAGGAAAAGAGCTTCCAGAGGGGCTTTCTCTTATAAATCTTCCCGGACATGCCATATCTATGATAGGTGTCAGAACAGAGGATGAGGTTATATTTTTGGGAGATGCACTGGTAGGTGTAGATACGCTGAAAAAAGAAAAGATAACTTACATCTATGAGATAGGTGATTATCTTTCAAGTCTCGATAAGGTTGAAAAGCTCAGTGCAAAGCTGTTTATACCGTATCATTCTGAGCCTGTAAGGGATATAAGAGAGCTTGTGCGTATAAATCGTGAAAATGTTATGAATAATCTTAAGAGAATCAAAGCAATATGTAAGACACCGCGGCACTTCGATGATATAGTAAGAGAATTTTTTAATGATGTCGATATGGAACTTACGCTTTATAAGTATAATGTAAAGGGTGGCATAATAAAAACTTATCTTACTTATCTTCACAATACGGGACAGATGGAAACCGAATGTATGGATAATTATCTGATGTGGCAGACTATAGGATGATAATTTAATAAAAAATCTATTAATACTAATATACATAAATTGGAAAATAATGTGATTTACCGGCTATTAATTTGATTAGATAGTGAGGTAGAAAATATAATCTGAGGACTTATGAGATGAAATCAAAAAGAGTACGAAAAAATCTGATAAAGTGGATAATAATCCTTGCACTCTTAGCTTTTGGCTTTTTTAATAACAGGGAGTTTATGCATGAAGCATTTTTAGAGATTAAGGATACTCCCCAAAAAGTTCTTCTTATGTGTTTTATTCTGGCTAATTTATATTTCGTGGCAGAGGGCGCTATCATAAGCAGTATGACACACAAGGATGGTAAAAGAACCATATCCTTATGGGAGGGTATATGCTGTACCTATATGTGTGCCTTTTACAGACTTGCAACGCTTGGCAGCGGAAATGGTATAGCACAGGTTTACTATTATACTACCAAAGGTATAGATGCAAGTGAAGGAACCGGTATGGCGATTACTCAGTACACCTTTCAAAAAATCACTATAGGCATTATGGGTATTATTTCATTTGTTTTGCTTATATTAAGGGGCAATAAGGGACTTCTTAAATACTCATGGTTCATGCTTGCCGGAGTTTTGGTAATAAGTGTTATCTGTATCTTTTTATTTATTATTACCGTATCAAAAACTATATCAAAATTTGTAGTTGCGATTGCAAGAAAGATAGTAAAAAAGGAAAGTAAATTTAATAAAAAAATAGACAGGATGGAGGCTGCCATAAATGCACTTCAGACTCAGGGAAGAATAATGTGGCATAATAAAAAATTATTTGTAACGGTTGTGGTTCTTGATGTATTGAAGTTTGCCTGCTGGTATCTGATTCCGGGAGTACTTTTTTCAAAGAACTTTGGACTCAATCCTTTTATGTGCATGTCGCTTATGGCGGTTTGTAATATGCTTGGATGTGTAATGATTGCTCCATCGGGAATCGGAACTCTTGATTTTGTATTTGCACTTTTATTTAAGACGGTTGTGAGAAGTGGTAAGGCAATAGCTGCCGCCATAGTTTTGTATAGATTTTTTACATGGGTTGTACCTTTTATCATAGGGCTTATACCGGCAGCATTTTTAAATGGAAAGAGAGAAAAAGACGGCTCGGATATGAAGGAGAATTAAAAGCTTAAATATATATGATGTAATGTGAGGAGGTTTGTGATTTTGGATAAGTGGATTGTTCTTGGAATCAAAAAAACCAAAGATGAAAATGAAATAAAAAATGCCTACAGAAAAAGACTTGGCAGTGTAAATCCCGAGGATGATCCCGAAGGCTTTATGGAGCTTAGAAAGGCATATGAAGACGCAATATATGAGATAAATCAAGATGATAAAGCAAACGATGAAGGCGGCTTAGATTCGGATAATATCAAAGATGAGCTTACAAAAAAGATAAGTGCCATATATCGTGATTTCAAAAGACGCATCAATCCTGATGAGTGGTCGGCACTTTTTGAAACAGATGATTTTGTCTCACTTGAAACATGTGAAAAAGCTCAGGATAAGCTTCTTTCTTTTTTAATGGATAATTACAGACTTCCCATGGATGTATGGAACCTTATAGTCAGCGAGTTCGATATAGAAGCAAACAGAAGTGAATTCGAGAAAAAATATCCTGCGGATTTTTTGGATTATGTGATTGATTCGGCACATTACAGAACCTATGTAAATTATAACCTTTTTTATCCCGAGAGTAATTTTGATAATGTGGATGAGTTCATAAAGCTTTATTTTGATTTAAAGTCCTATCTTAGAAATCAAAATATGACAGAGGATGAAATTGAAAAGCAAACATCCCTCATAGAAGCTATGGAGGAGCTTGATGTCGGTCATCCTTATTTTGATATAAATAAGCTTTTTCATGAGTTAAATGTTATAAGTGTGATTGGCAAGGCTGATGAAAAAGAGTATAAGAGTGAGTGTAAAAAAAGACTGGAAATCGCCGAAGAAATATTAAGTGAAAATCCAACTGATTTTTATCTTAATGTATTTTGCGGTGATCTGGCTTCCGATGCAGGTGATTTTGAAAAGGCAAGGGAATACTATGAGAAGCTTTATAATGAAAACAAAAAGGATTATCTGGCTTCGCATAAGCTTGCCGGAACTTTATATGACCTTGGTAAATATAAGGAAGCACAGGAAATATATATAGATTTGTTGGATGCCAATGAGAGCGATTATGTAGCACATAACGGAATGACCGAATGCAACAAAAGACTGGTCGAGGTTTACACGGAGAAGATAAAGGAAGAACCGGATAACGATGAATACAAGCTGGAAATCTCTTGGAGCTACTATAGAGTATCGGATTTTAAAAATGCTATAGATATGCTTACTTCATTTGAACCTAAAGAGGATAAGCTTTTTTCTTATTATAATATCCTCGGCAGAAGCTACTTTTACGAGAAGGATTACGAGCATGCTCTTTCGTGCTTTGAGGAATGGAAAACTGTCGTTATTGAATTACAAAATATAGATGATGAGAAGTTAAGCGAAGAGCTTATCAAGGAAAAGAAAAGATTTCCATATGCCTGTTTTTGGATAGGCTCCTGTTATGCTGAGATGGAGGAATATGATAAGGCAAAGGAAAATCTCGGAATTGCCATATCTATCGAGCATCCGGAGATAAAGTATTCATATGAAATTTTGTGTAAGATAGAATATAAGATGAGAAACTATGAGGAATGTATCAGTATTTCAAAAGAAATTTTAGATAGATTCGGTAACAATTATTTTGCTTATATCTATATGGCAAAGTCCTTTTATGAGCTGGATGAGCTTAACAGTACAATTGATACCTGTGAGCAGATAATTAAGCTTTATCCTTATTACTATGAGGCATATAAGCTTGAGATGGAGCTTTATGAGTATGTTGAACAGTATGAGGATATCAAATACACGATTGAAAGATATGATGCAACCGGTGCAAAGAGTGATCAGATAGATTATTTTAAGGCATGGTGGCTCGGAGTCAGAGAAGGAAAGCTTGATGAGTCAAATGACATTCTTTATACAATACTTAATAAGAAATATAATCATGAAAATACAGACATGGATGATTATAACAATACATACTGGCTCTTGACCAGAAATCTTGAGCGTGCCGGTGAGGAAGAAAAAGCCATTCACTATTATGAAGAGGCACTTAAGGAAGAACCTGATGATATATTTTTCTTAAATAAGCTGGGCGATGACTGCCATATCATAAGTGACTTTGAAAGAGCGGTTAATTGTTATGAAAAGGTTCTTTCGCTTTCAAAAAATCAAAGAAACAGATTGCATGCCTACATGGGTAAGGCTGCCGCACTTTCATGTATGGGAAGATATGTGGAAAGCATAAAGGTATATGAAGACTGTAAGGATGAATATGGCTATGAGGTTGATACAGATTATCTTATAGATTATGCAGAGCTTATGATAAGGATGGATAACTTTGCCGGATGTGAAAAGCTTCTTCTCGACTGCATAGATAAAATCAAGGATGAAGGCAGACTTCAATCCTGTATAGGTAATTTATGCTGTTTTTACGGAAATGAAAATCATGTTGATAAGGCACGCGAGATGTTTGAGCTTGCCATAAAAAATATGCCGGAGGATGTTCTCATATACAGATCCATGGGCAATATCTATCTTGAGCATGATATGTATGAGGAAGCAAAGGAAATGTTCCTTAAGGGCTTTGAGATGGATAAGGACAGGGATGCATTTATATGCCAGACACTGCTTATAGCTATAGGTAAAACTGATGATGTCTACAAAGACGAATACAAAATATACAGGGATATAGCTATGGAGCAATGTGAGGATGCCGGTAGTGTATGGTCATATACTCGATGCTCGGAGATGTACAGAGGTCTTAAGGATTATGAAAAGGCACTTGATTCTGTGAATAAAGCCTTTGATTGTAAGAGAAGACCGCTTGACTGTTTTATTCAAAGTGCGGATGCATGGGATGAAAAGGGAAATGTATATTTTGAAATGGGAGATTTGGAAAATGCACTTTTCTGCTACAAGAAAGCAGTAGAGGTATTTGGTCATTATAAGATATACGAGGATAAGGTTGTAAAGGTTACGGAGATTTTAAAGGATAAAGAAAAATAAGAATTTTAATTAGTATATAGAAAAGTTTTTATAAATTTATAAAAACAGTAATTTGTTATTGACAAATAAGATTTATGCGAGTATATTAAACATATGAACAATCGTTCATATGTTTAATTTTTGTTTAGGAGGTTGCCATGAAAGCAGATGAAAAGCATGAAGCCTGCTGCGATGTGACAGAGGTGCACAACAGCATAGTTGATGCGGTATCCATGGATATGCCGGAGGAAGAAGCTTTATATGATCTTGCAGAGCTTTTTAAGGTATTTGGAGATACCACGAGGATAAAGATTCTTTATACTTTGTTTGAGGCCGAAATGTGTGTGTGCGATATAGCCGAGATACTCAATATGACACAATCGGCGATTTCACATCAGCTAAAGATTCTTAAAAATGCCAAGCTTGTAAAAAACAGGCGTGACGGAAAACAGATTATATATGAATTAGATGATGAACATGTTGGAAGTATTATAAAGATGGGAATAGAACATATATCAGAATGACAGACAGATATTTTATAAAATATTTTACAGAGCTTGATACGATTTGAAAGCTTATATAACTCAAAATAAAAAAGAAAAATAATAAGAGTAATAATAATTAAAATCAGAAAGGAAGAAAAATTATGAAAAAGAGATTTGATTTAATTGACCTTGATTGTGCAAACTGTGCAGCCAAGATGGAGGAGGCTATCAAAAAGCTTGAAGGAGTAGAGGAGGCTACCGTTAGCTTTATGGCTCAAAAGCTTACAATTGAAGCTGATGAAGAAAAGTTTGATAAGATTATGAAGCAGGTTGTTAAGGCGATTAAAAAGGTTGAACCTGACTGTGAGGTTGTTCTCTAAAAGTTGATAAGAAAGGCCCTGAAGATATGAACAAGAAGCAAAAAAGAACTCTAAGAAATATAATAATAAGCATAATTTTAATGGTCATAATAAGTATTATATTTAAGGTGATTGAAGGCCCGCTTGAGGAATTGCCGGGCTATGCCGTAAGACTTATTAAGACGGCAGCATATCTTGTGCCATATCTTATAGTCGGTTTAAAGGTACTTAAAAAGGCAGGCAGAAATATATTAAACGGACGTGTGTTTGATGAAAACTTTCTCATGACACTTGCTACTATCGGTGCATTTGCCCTGGGTGAATATACTGAAGCGGCAGCGGTTATGATTTTCTATCAGATAGGAGAGCTGTTTGAAAATATCGCCGTAAATAAATCAAGAACTGCCATAACTTCTTTGGTCAAGCTTCGTCCTGATTATGCCAATATTGAAAAGGATGGGGAGCTTGAAAAGGTTGATCCCGAGGAAGTTAAGGTGGATGATGTTATCGTTGTGCTTGCTGGAGAAAAGATACCTCTTGACGGAGTAATCATAGAGGGCGAGAGCTTTGTTAATACATCCGCTTTGACCGGTGAATCCGTTCCAAGAAGAGTTACTGAGGGTGAAGAGATACTAAGCGGATGCATAAATGAACAGGGAAGACTCAGGATTAAGGTTACTAAAGAATTCGGCGAATCTACGGTTGCTAAAATTCTTGATATGGTTGAAAATGCCAGCACCAGAAAATCACGTCAGGAAAGCTTTATAACCAGATTTGCAAAATTCTATACACCGTTTGTAGTTTTTGCGGCTGTTATCGTAGCATTTTTGCCGCCGCTTATACTAGGTCAAAGCTTTACTATGTGGATTGGAAGAGCGCTTATATTCCTTGTTATAAGCTGTCCTTGTGCTTTGGTTATTTCAGTTCCGTTAAGCTTCTTTGGAGGAATAGGTGCTGCATCTAATCACGGTATACTGGTTAAGGGAAGCAATTATCTTGAGGCAATCGCCAAAGCAGATACAATTGTTTTCGATAAAACAGGAACTCTTACTAAGGGAGTCTTTGCGGTAAATGAGATTGTGACAGATGATGAAATAAGCGAAGATGAGCTTCTTTCACTTGCTGCTTATGCGGAAAGCTACTCCAATCATCCTATAGGAATATCCATTAAAGAAGAGTTTGAAAAAAGAGGCGGCGTAATTGATAATGAAAAGATAAAAAATTCTAATGAAATTGCAGGAAAAGGTATTGAACTTACGCTGATAGGTGGTAATATAGTATATGTAGGTAATAAAAAATTATTATCTGATATGGGTGTTAAACCGGTTGAGAAAAAACCAAATAGTTATGGAACGGTTGTATACGTGGCAAAAAAAGAAAAATGCCTTGGCTTTATTACTATTTCAGATACTGTAAAAGAGGATGCTAAAGCTGCTATAGAAAGGCTTAAGTCACAGGGAATTACTAATGCAGTTATGCTTACCGGTGACAGAAAAGAAACCGCTGATGCAGTTTCCGGCGAGCTTGGAATTGATACTGTCTACAGTGAGCTTCTTCCGGCAGATAAGCTTACCAAGCTTGAAGCTATTATGAAAGAGGAGAAGGATAAAGACAAAGAGGCTAAGGTTATATTTGTAGGAGATGGAATAAATGATGCTCCATCACTTATAAGAGCAGATGTCGGAGTTGCGATGGGAGCACTTGGACAGGATGCAGCTATTGAGGCAGCAGATATCGTTCTTATGGATGACAATCCAAAGAAGATTGCAACGGTAAATACTATTGGAAAAAAGACTCTTCGAATTGTTTTGGAAAATATTGTATTTGCCCTTGGAGTAAAGCTTATTGCCATGGTACTTGGTGTGCTTGGCATAGCAGGTATGTGGTTTGCCGTATTTGCAGATGTTGGTGTTTCGGTTATTGCAATTCTTAATTCTATGCGTATGCTTCGTTTCCGTGAGTGAACAGCGTAGGAGTAATATATGAATTTTGCACATATAGCTGATGTGCATCTTGGCGCTAAACCGGATGCAGATAAAGCATGGGGAAAAGTTAGAGAAAAAGAAATATATGAAACATTTACTTCTTTTATAGATTATCTTGAACTAAATCCTGTAGATTTTTTGCTTATTTCAGGAGATTTATTTGATCATGTTCCCACAGAAGATGAGATTTATTCTGTAGACAAAATTCTCTTAAAGTTAAAAGAAACCAATATTATATATGTTACCGGAGAGGCGGATTATCTGAAAAAGGATTCGCCTTTGTGGCATTATAAATTCATGTCCAATGTATATCTTTTAAACGGAGATGATTTTAACAGGGCGGGCAATGCCGATGAATTAGAAGGTAAAAGACCTTTATATGCGGATAAAATAGTTGACTGTGTGCATTTTGAAAAATATAAACTTGATATATATGGTGTATGTCAATACAATCCCGAAAATGAGAGAAACGATTTTGATTCCATTCATATAGCTCATCCGGAATATACCAATATATTACTTATACATGCCGGCGGAGAAAAGGTCGAGCCGTTTGAATGGGATGATATCGGAACTCTCAAAAAATTCGATTATGTTGCTTTGGGACATAAGCATAATTTTCTTGAAAAGAAAGAATACAAAAGCTACTATCCCGGAAGTTTGGAACCCCTTGATAAGGAGGAAACCGGACCACACGGATATATAAAAGGTTATGTAGATAAAAGTCTAATGTCAGCCAAGCTTGTGCCATTTTCCGAGAGGGAATATGTAAAGCTTGATATCGATGTTGATGAGACTACTATCAATTCAAAACTGGTTAATCAGATATCACTTTCGTGTGCAGATAATCCGGAAAACATTTATCAGATTAATTTAAAGCGTGGCAATAAATGCTTTGAGGATTTTGATTTAAGTGAGATAAAATCAAACTATAAGGTGGTTTCAGTTTCGGGCGAAAAAGGCATAGAGATAAATCCTAAGCTTTTGATGCGCCACAATATGGAAAATGCATTGGGAGAAAGACTGAAAAGGATTGATGAAAGCGGAAGCGTTTACCGGGATGAAGCGGAGGAAATATATTCGCTTAAGATGGTTACGGCACTTTGGGGTATCGACAATCTTAATCTTGTAATGATGGCTGCAGACAGCGGAGCTGCAGAGTATGCTAACAGGTATGTAAAAAATAATATTAAAGATGAAATTACTTATATGCGTGAGCAGACCGGAAAGCTTCTGGAAAAGAAGGAGGACATAAAAAATAAACTTCAAAGGTATAAGAACAGAACCGGTGAAATTAATACTACCAATGAAAAGATAAGAGACTATAATTTAAAGATTTCAGAGATCGAATTTAAGGATAAGTATGTTGACGGAAACTATGAGAGAAAAAGACTCAATGTAATGCTTTGGTGTGTATTCCCGATTTTGATATGCCTTGCTTTATATGTTGCAGTTGCTTTTTTTCCATCAGTAATATATGGGGTTGAAAAAAGAATATATAAGATTATCCTGATAGGTATCATTCTTTCGATAATAATCGCATATTTTGCCTATAAAATATATAATATTACACAACACAATAAAAAGATTAAAAAGCATTCAGAGTACAGAAACAGAATTGATATAATTGAAAAAGAAAGAGAAAAGCTTATATTTAAATTATCAGAATATGAGATTGATAATGAAAAGCATAAGTTCTTTGTAGGAGAAGAAGAAAAGGTAAATGAAAAGCTGGAGGACATAGAAAGAAAATACAAGGTTTACAGCTTGATTTTGGATTAGTTAAAGAAAGGAAAACTATATGAACATATTTGGAATTCTTATTCCCAAGCAGATGCTTACATACTTATATGCAGACGATACACTTGATATCGCTGTAAATGAACTTTTGGAGAGCGGTTATACTGCAGTTCCGGTAATTGACAGAGACGGGATATACCTTGGAGTAGTAAGTGAAGGTGACTTCCTTAAAATGGTTATGGAATGCGGAAGAGATAAACTTGGTAAGCATAAGGTGGAAGAGATAATAAGCAAGGACAAGGAAGCATTTATTATTAACACAGTTTCAAAGGATGAGATTATGGAGAAAATTCTTGACAGAAACTTCTTATCTATAGTTGATGACAGAAAGTGTTTTGTTGGAATAATAACAAGAAAGAGTATTATTAAATATCTCAGTAATTCGTAGGCTTAGGTGACAATCAAATAAAAAAATATAAGTTTTATAATCAAATGATAAAAAATTGCCATAAATGGGTAGAATTAAATTAGGCAAACTGACGAAATTATAAGCATTTCAATAAAATGACTTACAATTTTGGGCTAAATTTGTTATTATTTAATTCGTGGAGATACTTTCTCAAGTATATAAGAGTATCCATACGAAATAGGAGGACGCAATGTTTGATATTGGAGACTATATCGTTTATGGACATAACGGTATATGCCGCGTATTAGATATTACTCATCCGGATATTTCAGGAGTCGATACTGACAGATTGTATTACGTACTTATGCCTGAGAAGACTAAAGGAAGTAGGCTATTCTGCCCGGCAGATGACGACAAAATTTCGATTAGACGGGTTGTCAGTGCTGAAGAAGCAAAGAAGATAATCCGTGAGTCAAAGGATATCGAGCCTTTGGAAATTGAAAATGACAAAATGAGAGATGCCAGCTATAAGAATGCTATTAAAAGCAGTGATTTAGTGCAGTGGGTAAAGGTTATCAAGACTCTTTTAATCAGAAAGAAAGAGCGTGAAGATGCGGGAAAGAAGATAACTGCGACAGATGAGAGATATTTGAAGCTGGCAGAGGAAGGCTTATATTCTGAGCTTGCATTAGCTACAGGTCGTGACAAGGAAGAAATCCAGGAGATAATACTAAGTAATTGCGGCTGATGTTTTAAACGATGAACAAAACAATGATCCCATATGAAGAAATTCATATGGGATTTTGTTTTCATTTGATTTTGCTTTCAATTAAGGTATAATTAAGGTTAAGGTTTTACAATCAAAATTAGATATATGATATTAGATTTAAATATAAGATTAAAAATTGATTATATAAAAGGAGATGTATTATGAAATTACTTTTAGCAGAGGATGAGGTTGATATGTCTGAAGCACTTGTGGATATACTGACCTTCCACAAATATATCGTTGATGCGGTTTATGACGGACAGGATGCACTTGATTATGCCAGACTGGGAAATTATGATGGAATCATTCTCGATATAATGATGCCTAAAAAGGATGGCCTTACTGTGCTTAAGGAATTAAGAAGCTCCGGAAGTCAGGTCCCTGTACTTATGCTTACAGCCAAGTCTGAGATAGAGGATAAGGTTGCAGGCCTAGATCTGGGCGCGGATGATTATCTTGCCAAGCCATTTGCAATGGATGAGCTTTTGGCGAGGCTCAGAGCTATGTTAAGAAGAAGAGAAAAGACTATCTCAAGTGAGCTCTCATGTGGAAATGTATCACTTAACCAGCAGACCTTTGAATTAAAAACAGATAATGGAGCTATCATACTTCCGAAGCTTGAATTTCAGGTTATGGAGATGTTTATGCTTAATCAGGAAATGTACATTTCAGCAGATAATATATTGGAGAAGGTGTGGGGATATGATACCGATGCCGAGATCAGTACTGTTTGGGTATATATTTCATATCTAAGAAAAAAATTAAGCCAGCTTAAAGCAGATATAGAGATACAGGCCAAGAGAAATATCGGATACAGATTGGAGAAGATTTAATGGTAAAAACACTTCAGAAAAAATTTATATTTGCATCCATGATTGCGATAACAATACTTATTGTTATACTGCTTGGAACCGTAAATGTTGTAAATATAATAAGACTTAATAATCATAATGAAACTCTTATGGATATGCTTTCCGGCGGCGACAGGATGTTTATGAATGAGGATTTTGGAGGAAGACCCGAGGACTTAAATCCCGGAGAATTTAATCCTGAAAATTCAAATCCTGAAAATTCAAATCCTGAAAATTCAAATCCTGAAAATTTAAATCCTGAAAATTTAAATCCTGAAAATTTAAATCCTGAAAATTTAAATCCCGGAGAATTTAATCCTGAAAATTTAGATCCTGAAAACTTAAATCCTGACGAACTTGATTTTGAAGAAAAAGCAACTCAACCGAATACGGAAGAAGATGTCGATGAAGATACTTTAAATGACAGTTATGATTTTAATCAGAATCGTTCAGATAATAATCGGAAAAAATTCAGACTTTTTGATCCGGTATTGAATGAGGATGACCGCCTTTCAGCAGTTTATTTTGTAGTAAGGCTTAATGAAAATAATGAGGTCATATTTTCCGATGTAAGCAAAATATCAACCGTTGATGAGGAAATTGCATCGGAATATGCAAAAGAGGTTATAGAAGAAGGAAAAGAAAAGGGAAAGCTGGATGATTTTAAATATGCTGTTTCAGAATCCCCGGACGGACATGGTAAGACTATTGTATTTCTTGATATAAAATCCGAATCACAGTCGATACTTGCCGTTGCAGTTGTTTCAGTAGGCATAGGAGTGCTTTGTTGGATAAGTATGTTGCTTTTGATAATAGCTCTTTCAAAAAAGGCGATTAGACCGATAGCAGCAAACATAGAAAGGCAAAAGCAGTTTATAACTGATGCAGGTCATGAGATAAAAACACCGCTTGCAATAATCCTTGCCAATACGGAGGCTATGGAGCTTCACAACGGAGAAAGTAAGTGGAGTAAAAATATACGAAAGCAAACTACAAGATTAAGTGAGCTTATGCAAAGGATGTTATCTCTTGCTAAAATGGATGAAGGAACAGCAAAGCTTAAATTTGAAGAGCTTGATATAACAAAGCTTGTAAACGATTCGGTAAGCTCCTTTAAGGAACCTGCTAAACAAAAGAATATCACCATAGAAAAGGAAATCGAAGAAAATGTAATTTGCAAAGCTGATAAGGAAAGTATGACTCAGCTTATAAACATCCTTACGGATAATGCAGTTAAATATGCAGATGAAGCCTCAACCATAAAAGTAAAACTAAAAAAACATGATAAACATATGAAACTGTCCATATCAAATACATGCTCAAATCTTCCTGATGTACCACCTGAAAAAATGTTTGACAGATTTTACAAGGGAGACAGCGCAAGAACACAAAAAAGCGGCGGCTTTGGAATCGGTCTCTCAGTTGCTCAAGCAGTAGCCGAATCCCATAAGGGTACCATAAAAGCAACCTACCCAACCGAAAACACCATAAAATTCGAAGTAGAAATATAAACTTCACTTTATCATCAAACTTCGGTTTCTCGCATAAAGGGTCGCCAGGATATAGAGGGTGTAACTGCCGGAGCAAGTTTACTTAAGGGTGCTCATCATATATAAGGTCTTCGAAGGACACGCTCTCGCTCGGTTATCGACGCAGGCTCACTAACCTCAAAGGAATAAGGATGTTAACTGCTATTGCATAAATGCAAGCAGTTAACATCCTTATTCCTTTTCGCTAAGTGAACGCGTCTCTAAACGGTCCTTCTAAAGACCTATATATGATATCGCACCCATTTAATTTTTCTTCCGGCAGCTACACCCATATCCTGTCGACACGCTACGCGTGATGAGAATCGTAACTTTGATTTTCTTTATTAAAGTGAATGGATTTTATCAATTCTTAATTTAGATTTATTGAGAGAATCAAGCTTGAAACTGTGCAGTATGCTCGGTTTCAAGCTGTGGTTATCCGAACTGCTGCTTATATATGACTGACTTCACGCGGCTTATAATTTAAAAAGCGGAAAGTATATGAATAAGACTGATACAACAACATTTTGTCCGATTTGCGTTAAATCAAAAGCGAGAATTCGAAATAGGTGCGTTAAAAAAATCGAAC
>CACWQH010000002.1:0-37878 GCA_902762955.1 uncultured Lachnospiraceae bacterium | reverse complement strand
TCGAACTGTTTGAGCGTAGCGAGTTTTCGATTTTTAGCACCTATAAAGAATTCGAGTGCTTTGATTTAGCAAATCGATGACACGTTGTGTATCAGTCTTTTCATATACTTTTCGCTTTAGAAAACCTAAAATAGCGTGAAGTCAGTCATATATAAGCAGTGGTACGGATACCCACTATTATGCGAGAAACCGAAGTTTGTTGCGAAGGTTTAATTTAGGTCGGGTGCCTTGTAGTTTGGAGTTATGGTTCCGGTTTTTTTGTATTCCTGGATACGTGCCTGAATACGTTCGGACTGATCAAGCAATGAGCTTATCGATGCATTGTGGTTTAAGTGGTCGATAAGGATTGCAATGTACTTGCTTAAGTCTGCTGACTCATACCAGCTTCTATCGAAAAGATCAGGTCTTTGATAAGTAAGGTTAGTGGTTATAACCTTTTCGATTGTTCCGTTCTTGTGATACTCATCAAAGATTTCAAGACCGGTTGTGAAAAGACCGAAGGTTGCAAGACAGTAAACTCTTCTGGCATTGCGTGCCTTAAGCTGTCTGGCTACATCAAGCATACTCTCACCGGAAGCTATAATATCATCTATAATTATTACATCCTTTCCGTCAACTGAGTCGCCGAGGAATTCGTGAGCTATGATAGGATTCTTTCCGTTTACAATGGTTGTATAATCACGTCTCTTATAAAACATACCAACATCAACCCCAAGGTGGTTAGCAAAATAAATTGCTCTGTTCATGGCACCCTCGTCAGGGCTTATAACCATTAGATGCTCTTTGTCAATCTCCAGATCAGGAGTAGTACGCAAAAGAGTTTTAATGAACTGATAGGTTGGCATAATATTTTCAAAGCTGCTGCAAGGTATTGCATTTACGACTCTTGGGTCATGTGCATCAAATGTGATGATGTTATCCACGCCCATAGCTACAAGCTCCTGCAATGCTACGGCACAGTCTAAAGACTCACGGCCTGAACGTTTATGCTGTCTGCTTTCATAAAGGAAAGGCATTATAACAGTAATCTTGTTGGCCTTTGTTCCGATGGTTGCTATAATTCTTTTTAAGTCACTGTAGTGATCATCCGGTGACATTTTATTTTTTACACCGCATATAGAATACTCTATGCTGTGGTTTATAACATCTACTAAAAGAAAAATATCGGTACCACGTACAGATTCCTTTAACATTCCCTTAGCTTCGCCTGAACCAAAACGTGGACAGGATGCTTCTAAAATATATGAATCCTTATCATATCCTGTAAATGTTAGGTTGTCTTTGTGCTCGCTGTGTCTTTCTTTTCTCCATTTTACAATGTACTTATCAACTTTTTCACCCAAGGATACAGAACTTTCCAATGGTATGATTCCAAGCTTTCCGACAGGTACACTTATAAGGTTACTTGAGTCTGGCATGATTTTCCCTCCGTTTTTTCAAGTCTATAAATTCAGATTAATCTTGTGAATTAATAGCCTGCTTTCTTTTTTGGTATCTTATATTATCACCATACATATTAAATACGGTGTAATTATCAACTATTCTGGACATTATTCTTTCTGTATATCTGTCCCTAAGCTGCTTTATCGATAAATTAGTAGAGATTAAAGTCGACTTGCCTATTATTGAACGCTTATTTATTATCTCAAACAGTTCGGATAATACAAAGTTGTTCGTAAGCTCGGTACCTAAATCATCTATTATAAGCAGTTCGCAATTATAAATAAAATTATATAAATCAGTATAGTCGTTGTCATTTTTCATAATGTGGCCGGCAAGTATATCTTCAAATAATTCGTTTGCAGAAAGGTAAAAAACGCTATGCTTTCTATCCAATAATTCCTTTGCAATACAGTTTGTAAGAAAGGTTTTTCCAAGACCTGTCTCTCCATATATTAATATATTGGCACAGCCGATATCGGTATCAAATTTATCTATAATATTGTGTGAAACAGCAAGTATATTTTTGACATTTTCATACGGAGAATATGCTCTGTCGTTTGAGTATAATTCTTTGCTGTAATAATCAAGTGAAAAGGTATCAAAGTTTTCCTTTTTAAATATATTTTGTAAATTAGACTGTAAGTATAAGCCGTCAATAATCTTGTTTATAAAACACTCACATCGCTCCTGATTAACATAGCCGGTATCCTTGCATAATGGACAGTTATATATAGGTTCCAGGTAGTCGGTAGGATAGTTATACTTTATAAGCAGTTCTTTTTTTTCTTCCGTAAGTTTACGGTTTTTATCTCTGATTAATGTAACCTCATCATCAGATTGATTATTTAGCTTCATTCGTGCCGCTTCTATATATGAAACGGAGCTCTCTTCATCAATCTCTTTAATACGCGGGATCAGATTATATATTTCTTCTTTTCTTTCCTGTGATGTTTTGAAATTATTTAAGCGTATCTGCTCATACTCGTGCATGATATCTTCGATGCTCAGTTTTTTATAAGTCATTTCTTATTAACCTCTTTAAGAAACAATTTTTCAATTTCTTCTAATGGTTCATCCGTATTTGATTGCTGAAAGTTACTAAATGATGTTGTGTTTTTTTGCACTGCAGGTTTTGCAGGTGCCTGATTATTGCTTTTGCTCTTTTGTTTATTGGCATTAAACTCCTTATCCAGTCTTTCAATATCTTCTAATGTATGTACATCACTTTTATGCCAGTTGATAAGAATGGCATCTACATATGAATAGGTTGCCGAATTGTTTAATACGGCTCGTTCACATGCGGACTTAATAATTTCATCTGTAAAACAAAAGTCACCGGTCCATTTTGCAATAAGCTTTAGCTCAAGTGTGGTTGGTACATGTGAACGCATACCAAGAGTTTTAAAAACAATCTTTGAGGTGCTGCTCAAATTGTAGGATTGATTTTTGGCATCCTGACGAGTTGTTATACCCTCTTTATACCAGGCAATGGCAACTGCCTCTAAATATCTGCAATTCCTTCTTCCCATGGTAGCGCAGTATTCAATAAGGTAATCAAATAAGTCGACATCAAACTCAAGTGTATCATATATGTAAAGAAGAGTATTGACATCTCTTGATGATAATGTCTTACCAAATAATGTCTCTATCTGATATACGATGTCTGTCCAATCATCGTCCCCTTTTAAGCGATCCAAATCCGCCTTTGTGAAGCTTGGTTTATTAGGAGTAGTAGCATCCTTTTCTTCCTCATCTTCAGCTTTCTTGGAGTTAGGCATAGGAATTATTTCCGCATCTGTTTTGGATTCTGTTTTCGAATCAGTTTTACCGTTATTATCTTTATTATAGGACTGGTTATTATGAACATCTTTGTCTTCTTCATTTTCTTCATCGTCTCTTAAGAAAGAAATAATATCTGTTTCCTTACCTACCAAATCGTTAGCCGGATTGTGAAGAGGAAGAAGTACTATTCCGCTAAGATGTCCCCTTCCGTCATAATTAAGTTTTAATACATCTCTTGATATCCAGTATTTGATAGCCCGGCATATATCTTTTTCGGTGAGATTGAAATGGTCCGCAATTTCAGCAACGGTAATCTTGGAATTACTGCTAAGCAGTCTGGCAAGATACAGGTATACCTTTACGAATTCACCGTTGGCATCGGTCATATAATAGTCGATAAAAAAGTTGGAAATCGAAGAATATGTTTCACTGTTTTCTGTTGAAATTGTTATAGTTTTCATGCTTAAAAACATCCCCTCTTTGCTAATGCAAGTTGAATTATAGCATAGAAAAAATTAATTGCAACCGAACATAATTTCTGAATAGGGTGAGGATAATTTTGTGGAAAATGTGGATAATGTGGATTGCTTGTTACCATAATATTTTGACACTTAATTATGTCTTAAAATGCTTGAAAAAAATGTTAGATTATGTAAACTGAAAAAATTAAGCCTGTCAGAACATTTTGCTCTGACAGGCTTGTGGATAATGTGGATAATTATTTTTTTAAGAGTGAAATTCCAACAGTATTAATGTCTCCGGCACCCATAGTTATCAACAAATCATTTTTTTTGCAATTTTTTTCAACAAATTTTTCTATTGACAAAAAGTCTTTAAAGTGCTCTGCGTGTCCTCCAAGGGAATTTATCCTGTCACAAAGGTCTTTGGAGGATACAAGGCCTGTATCTTTTTCACGGGCGGCATATATATCTGCTACCAAAACATGGTCACAGACCTTCAGAGCTTCCGCAAATTTATCCAAGAGTGCATAGGTTCTTGTATAAGTGTGAGGCTGAAATGCAACATAAAGCTCATTGTGAGGAGTGTTCATAGCAGCCTTTAAGGTTGCTGCGATTTCAGTAGGATGGTGTGCATAATCATCTATTATTATGACACCATTATCTGTAACACCCTTATGCTCAAAACGTCTTTTTGCACTGGTGCAAGCTATAAGACCTGCTTTGATATCGTCCATGCTGATACCTAAAAATTCAGCAACTGCTATTGCAGAAAGAGCATTTACTACGTTATGAATACCTGTTGAATGTAAGGTTATTTTTTCTGCTTCCTTTTTGTCCTTTACAAGAGTAAAGCTAGGGTGACCTTCGGAGTCGAAGGTGATATCCTTAGCACTGTAGTTGTTGTCTTCATTTAATCCGAAGGTTATTATCCTGCATTTTAAATCAGAGACTATTCGGTCCTTATGCTCCATATCTCCGTTTATAACTAAAAGTCCGTCATCAGGAAGCTTTTCGGCAAACGTTTTAAAGGATTCAACAATTTCCTCTATGCCGCTGAAAAAGTCAAGATGGTCTTCATCTACATTTAATATAATACTTATATATGGATTAAAGGCATGATAGCTGTTAGTATATTCGCAGGCTTCTGTTACAAAATAATCGGAATTGCCAACTCTGATATTACCACCGATTACATCAAGCATACCTCCGATCGAAATGGTTGGATCTGTATCCGCCTTAAGTAAAATGTGAGACATCATGGAAGTGGTTGTGGTCTTTCCGTGAGTTCCGCTTATGGCAAGTGAATACTTGTAGTTGTTCATAACCTGACCGAGCAGCTGGGCTCTTGTAAGGGTAGGGATATTTTTAGAAATAACCGCCTGATATTCTTCATTGTCCTTACTTATAGCTGCGGTATATACTACCAGATCAATGTCGTCGGTTATGTTCTCCTTAACCTGACCTATATTAATAACTGCTCCCAGTGATTTAAGCATATCAGTTATGTCGGATTCTTTGATATCTGAACCGTACACAGTAAAATTGCGTTGCAAAAGTATCTCGGCAAGTCCGCTCATACTGATACCGCCTATACCCATGAAATAAACCTTGCAGGGTTTGTTAAAATCTACCTTATACATGTTATAACCTCACATTTCTTGTTATATTTTATTTTTTATTGTATTGTAATTGAATCAGCCCATTTAAATATACGGTCTTTATATGCATCATAGTTTTTTGATTTGCACACAAATTCGCATATCCAGTATGAGCCTGCACCATAAAACATGCAATGCACATAAGTGTAAGAGGCTCCTGAAATGGTCTTTTTATTAGTAAAGTAATAGTAATCATTTCGCTGCTTTAAGGCGTCAGAGGATACCTCGTTAAGCAACATAATCTCTTCACAATATCCTTTTAAATTGGAAATAGTGTATCCGGAAAATTCAAGGTTTTCTTCTGTTTCTTCGACAACCGAAAAAATGACATTTTCACTGGAAACATATAAATCAAATCCTTTGTGGCTTGATTCCTTAAAGGTTTTGTTAAGAGTTACAGTAAGCGCACCGCAGGAGAAATTTTTAGGATCCTTGCTGCAACCCGTTAAGGTTGTAATGCACATTAATAATATTAAATTTATGGCTGCAATTTTTTTAAAATGATTTTTCATAAAAATCTCCTGTTCAAATACAATAAAAATTAGTGTAAATAGTTATTCACACTAATTTTAATTGCGTTAGTAATATTTGTCAAATATATTATCAAAATGTATATTTTCACATTGATTTTTGATATGAAGATGCTTATACTATAAGTATGTTTTAGGTGTATTTGTTGTTCATATTTTTTACAATTGACAATAATAATATATGACTAAATGATAGGAGATTTTTTTATGAGAAAGACAAAGATAATTTGTACAATGGGTCCTTCGACGGATAATGAAGAGGTATTAAGGGAACTTATAGATTCCGGAATGGACGTTGCAAGACTCAATTTTTCACACGGTACATATGAAGAGCAAAAAAAACGTATGGATATGGTAAAGAAGATAAGGCAGGAGACAGGTAAGCCTATTGCCTTACTTTTAGATACAAAGGGTCCTGAGGTTAGAACCGGAGATTTTGAAGAGGGCAAGGTTTTACTTGAGGCAGGTCAGGAATTTACTCTTACATCAAGAGAGGTAATGGGTAACCGTCACATTTCAAAGATTACCTATGATAGGCTTCACGAGGATATAGATGTCGGCGGAAGAATCCTTATAGATGATGGTTTGATTGAATTAAAGGTTAAAGAGATAAAGGATAAGGATATTGTTTGCGATGTAATTAACGGCGGATATGTATCCAATCATAAGGGAGTAAATATCCCGGGTATTCACCTTAATATGCCTTATATGAGTGAAAAGGATGTATCTGACATAATGTTTGGTATCAAGCAGGGAGTGGATTTTATAGCTGCATCATTTGTGCGTTCGGCAAGAGATGTTTTGGAGATTAGAAACCTGCTTGATGATAATGGTGCTAAGGGAATTAATATAATTGCCAAGATAGAAAATGCAGAGGGTGTGGAAAACATAGATGAGATAATAGCTGCATCCCATGGTATTATGGTTGCCCGTGGAGACATGGGAGTCGAGATACCGGGTGAGGAGGTTCCCGTAATCCAGAAGATGATTATCAAGAAGGTTTATAAGGCAGGAAAGCAGGTTATAACTGCTACACAGATGCTTGATTCCATGATGAAAAATCCACGTCCGACAAGAGCTGAGACTACTGATGTGGCTAATTCGATTTATGACGGTACCAGCGCAATCATGCTTTCCGGTGAAACTGCAGCAGGTCTTTATCCTATAGAGGCACTTAAGACAATGGTCAAGATAGCTGAAAGAACAGAGAGGGATATAGATTACAGAAAGAGATTTTTCAGCTTTGACAGACCGTTTAATCCAAATGTTACCGATGCAGTCTGTCATGCTACCTGCACAACAGCCATGGACCTCAATGCCAAAGCTATTGTAACGGTTACAAAGTCAGGTACCTCTGCAAGGATGATATGCAGATACAGACCATCCTGTGATATATTGGCAGGTTCCACAGATGAAAGAGTCTGCAGACAGCTCAATCTTTCATGGGGAATTCATCCTGTTAAAATAGAAGAAAAAAATGAAATATTTGAACTCTTTGATCACGCCATTATGGCAGGTAAAAAGCTTGGACTTATAGAGGTGGATGACACTGTTGTCATGACAGCCGGAGTTCCTCTCGGAATAAGCGGTAAGACCAATATGATTAAGGTTCAGGTTGTAGAATAAGACTTAGCTTATGATAAAAGCTTTCGAAACAGATTAAGATTAATAAACCAAAATAATTAAGACGAGGTGAAATAATGTACAATCCAAAATCCCTTAAGGCAGAAGAGTTTATAGATGACGGGGAGATAAGGGAAACTCTTTCCTATGCTGAGGCAAACAAAGATAATTATGAACTGATTGACAGTATACTTGAAAAAGCAAGACCTACGAAGACAGCGGACGGATGGCATTGCAGCGGACTTACACATAGGGAAGCTTCAGTACTTTTGGCTTGTGAGGAGCCTTCAAGAATTGAGAGGATGTATGAGGTAGCGGAGGAGATTAAGCTTGCATTTTATGGCAACAGGATAGTAATATTTGCACCGCTTTACCTTTCCAATTATTGTATAAACGGATGCCTTTATTGTCCGTATCATGTGGAAAACAGCCATATCGTAAGAAAGAAGCTGACGCAGGAGGAGATTCGTGCAGAGGTTATTGCTTTGCAGGATATGGGTCATAAGAGACTTGCTATTGAAGCAGGTGAGGATCCGGAAAATAATCCTATAGAATATATATTGGAAAGCATAAAAACAATTTATGGTGTTCATCATAAAAACGGCGATATAAGACGTGTAAATGTAAATATTGCGGCAACTACAGTAGAAAACTATAAGAAGCTTGCCGATGCAGGAATCGGTACATATATATTATTTCAGGAAACCTACAATAAAAAAGGTTACGAAGAGCTTCATCCTTACGGACCAAAGCATGATTATGCATATCATACCGAGGCGATGGACAGAGCTATGGAGGGCGGTATAGATGATGTAGGTCTCGGTGTATTATTTGGACTTGAAGGCTATAAATATGAGTTTGCGGGCTTGCTTATGCATGCAGAACATCTTGAGGCGGTTCATGGTGTAGGACCGCATACGATAAGTGTTCCGAGAGTAAAGCATGCTGATGATATAGATCCGGATGCTTTTGATAATTCAATATCAGATGAAATATTTACCAAGATAGCAGCCTGCATCAGAATTGCTGTTCCATATACGGGAATGATTATTTCAACCAGAGAAAATGAAAAGGTAAGAGCAAGGATGCTTCAGGTTGGTATATCACAGATAAGCGGAGGCTCACGTACCTCTGTAGGAGGATATACCGAAGAGGAAAGACCTCATGATACCGAGCAGTTTGATGTATCTGACCAAAGAACCCTGGATGAGGTAATAAAGTGGCTTATGGAGAGCGGACACATACCTAGCTTTTGTACCGCCTGCTACAGAGCCGGAAGAACGGGTGACCGTTTTATGGCACTTTGTAAGGCGGGACAGATTCAAAACTGCTGCCATCCAAATGCGCTTATGACTCTCAAGGAGTATCTGGTTGATTATGCAAGCGAAGAAACCAAAAAGATGGGCGAGGAAATGATAGAGCGCGAGCTTTTAAATATTCCAAAGGAAAATGTACGTGAGACTTGTAAAAAGTATCTTGATAAGATAGTAGATGATGAAAGGGATTTCAGGTTCTAAAAGGAGATGGTCTTATGGGTATGAATGATACACCTTCGGCAAACAGAGTACATATTGGATTTTTCGGAAGACGTAATGCCGGTAAATCCAGTGTGGTAAATGCGGTTACTGGGCAGGAGCTTTCTGTTGTTTCTGATGTTATGGGAACAACAACCGATCCGGTTACAAAGTCGATGGAGCTCTTACCTATGGGACCTGTTCTTATTATAGACACTCCGGGTTTTGATGATGACGGAGCTCTTGGAGAACTGAGAGTAAAAAAGACCAAGCAGGTTTTAAATAAAACCGATGTAGCGGTTTTGGTTGTTGATGCAACGGTCGGTATGACGGCAGCAGATTATGAGCTTTTGGATATATTCAAAAAGAAAAACATTAATTATGTTCTTGTATATAACAAATGCGACCTCCTTGATGTAAAGGATATGATCCGCCTGTCTTCAGAAGAAAATGCTATTTTGGTCAGTGCCAAGGATAAAAATAATATTGATCAGCTTAAAGAAAAAATAGCTTTTATGACAGACGATAAGCCTGAAAAGAAGCTTGTGTCTGATCTGATATGTTCCGGTGATGTTGTAATGCTGGTTGTTCCTATAGATAAGGCAGCACCGAAAGGAAGACTGATACTTCCACAGCAGCAGACCATAAGGGATCTGCTTGATGCAGGTGCAGTAACAATGGTAGTTAAAGAAAATGAGATAACAGCTGCATTGGAAAAGCTCTCTGTAAAACCTAAGCTTGTTATAACGGACAGCCAGGTGTTTAAGACAGTTGCAACCGGTCTTCCTGATGATATTAAACTTACATCATTTTCGATTCTTATGGCACGATATAAGGGCTTTTTAGAGACCGCTGTTTCCGGAGCTTACGCTATAGATTCATTAAAGGATGGAGATACAGTTCTTATCTCCGAAGGCTGTACTCACCATAGGCAGTGTGGTGATATCGGAACCGTAAAGCTTCCTAACTGGATTAAGGAGTACACCGGAAAGGATATACACTTTGAGTATAGTCAGGGCATGGATTTTCCGGAAGAATTATCAAAGTACAAGGCGATAGTTCATTGTGGAGGCTGCATGTTAAATGAGCGTGAGATGAAATACAGAATGAAGTGTGCCATAGATGCGGGGGTTCCGTTTACAAATTACGGTACGGTAATTGCCCTTACTCAGGGAATACTTTTCAGATCACTGGAATTATTTAATGGGAATTATAGTTAAACCGAGAGTTTACCTTGCCTAACTTTTTCTTTTTTTATAAAAAAGCCTTGATATAAAATATAAAATAGATTAAAATATGCGTAGCAGTAAAAATGTTGAGCATACTAGTAAGGAGGTACATATTATGGCATTTGTTATTAACGAAGGATGCATCAGCTGTGGATCATGTGCAGGCGCTTGCCCTGTTGGAGCTATAAGCGAAGGCGATGGAGCATTTGTTATCGATCCTGATGCATGCATTTCTTGTGGTTCATGTGCAGGAACTTGTCCTATGGGAGTTATTTCTGAAGAGTAATTTTTGAGGAGTAATTTCATAAAGCACAATATAGTTAATGAAAAAGAAAAATATTTAAAAAGAAAAAGGGAGTTTTTAAGCTCCCTTTTTTCGTGTTTTGTAATGCAATTGATATTTTACTTTTTTATACAGCACCTTCTTTTTCTTAAATTCATATCATATATAGTATACAAATGCATTAAAATAAAATAATATTTTTACTTTTACAATTATCACCAGGATGGGAAAATGCTAATAGTTAAAATAAAAGATATTACTTTTGAAAATAATGAATTGACATTTTTGCGCATTTGTATGATAATACTTTACTACAAATATATTTTTATTGCAAGGACTGGATTAAAAAAGCAATTTTACCAATAAAAATATTGTGAAAAAAGTACGAAAAATCTTTACAGTAAAATAATTTGTGATAAACTAATATTAAGAAATTAAAGTGTTAGATTAGTTAGCTTAGTCAATTATGTTTATAATTGCAAAGAGGGGTGACAACTGTGAAAATTGAGAGATTAAGTGAAAATCAAATAAGATGTACTCTTTATAAGGCTGATCTTGCAGACAAGGAGATGCTTCTTACAGAGCTTGCATATGGTACTGATAAGGCTAAGGAGCTTTTTAGAGAGATGATGCAGCAGGCATCAAATGAACTTGGATTTGAAGTGGATAATATTCCTCTTATGATAGAAGCTATACCTGTTTCACCGGAGTGCCTTGTACTTATAGTTACCAAGGTTGAGGATCCGGAGGAGTTGGATACAAGATTTTCAAGATTCACTAAACCGGCAATGGAAGAATACGATGATAATGATATTGAGGACGAGGATGAGTTTGAGGAGCATAATCATAATGGAATGGTACCGGCTACAGATTCCTTACTCGAAGCACTTGGAAGTCTTGCAGAGAATTTAAATGCATTAAATAATAACAGAATGTCTAAAAAGACAAGAAGTGCTGTAAAAACTGAAAGCAATAAAAATGTATTCCGTATATTTGCTTTCAAATCTCTTGATGAGGTAATTTTATCTGCAAAGCTTGTAAAAAATATTTATAAGAGTATGAATTCATTATATAAAAATCCAAGAGACAGCAGATTTTATCTTTACATGACTAAAGATAAGAACACAGACGGTGAATTTTCAAGAACCTGCAATATAATGGGAGAGTATGGTAATAAGATTAAAGCAACCTATGCAACTCCTAATTATATGGATGAGCACTTCAAGGTGATTATCGAGAGTGATGCGGTTCAGAAGCTTTCCGAAATATAAAGTATGTTGCAGGGCGTGAGCCTTGTTACAACGTATGAGTATATCAGACTGTATTAAAAAATGTGCAAAGCATGGCGTTAAGTAACACGTGCCATGCGTGCACATTTTTTTATGCAGTCTATAGTTTCTAGAATAGATGTAATAGGGCTCACGCCCATGACACATCGTCTATTTATCTGTTACTTTCTTTACAGCTTCGACAACAGCATCCGTTGTAATTCCGAAGTGTTCAAAGAGCTGACCACCCGGTGCTGATGCACCAAATGAATGCATACCCACAAACTCGCCGGCTATGCCGATATATTTACCCCAGCCAAATTCTGCAAGTGCTTCAACACCTACTCTTGCAGTTACATTTTTTGGAAGTATACGATTCTTGTATTCTTCCGGCTGATCTTCAAATAAATCCATAGATGGCATACTGACAACTCTTACATCTATATCATTTTCGGCAAGCTTTGCCTTTGCATCTATTGCAAGAGACACTTCAGAGCCTGTTGCTATTATTATGGCATCAGGTGTATCCTTGTCGGAATCTGAGATTATATATCCGCCCTTTAAAGCCTCCTGGCTGCTTCCGTCAAGCTGTGGAAGATTTTGTCTTGAAAGTACAAGAGCTGTAGGAGCATCCTTTTTGTTAAGGGCAAAGTACCATGCAGCAGCGCATTCTGTTGCATCTGCAGGACGAAATACATAAAAGTTTGGCATGGCTCTTAACATGGCAAGCTGTTCTATAGGCTCGTGTGTAGGGCCGTCCTCACCTACACCGATACTGTCATGTGTAAGCACATATGTAAGCGGAAGTCCCATAAGAGAAGATAACCTTGCCATAGGCTTAACATAATCGCTAAATACAAAGAAGGTTGAAACATAAGGTCTTAAGCCTCCATGAAGGGCTATACCGTTTCCGATAGCAGCCATAGCGATTTCCCTTATTCCGAAATGAATATTTTTGCCTAAAGGATTTTCCTTTGAGTAATCACCCATATCATTCATATATGTTTTGGTCGAAGGAGCAAGATCTGCTGCACCACCAAACATATTAGGTAAAACATTTTTAATTATATTTATGATCTTTCCGGAAACATTTCTTGTTGCCTCGGGCTTGTCACAGGTGTTCCAAAAATCATCAAGATCAAAAAGACACTCGGCACTGTCTTTATTATAATAAGTATCCCAAAGCTTTTTCATATCAGGATATTTTGCACAGTAATCATCAAAGAGTTTGTTCCACTCATCTTCATATGAAGCATTTGACTTGGCAATTTTATCAAAATTATCATATACATCCTGTGAGATAACAAATGCACCCTTATCCTCAATGCCGAGATTCTCTCGAAGTGCTGCGACATTTTCAACGCCCAAAGGTTCACCGTGTGCAGAAGCCTTTCCTTCCTTTGCAGGACATCCGGCACCGATTTTGGTTTTGATTTCTATCATGGAAGGTCTGCCCTTTTCAGCCTTTGCAGCCTCTATAGCTTTGCCGATAGCATCAAGGTCGTTGCCATCCTCCACAAGCTGTGTATGAAAACCAAAGGCTTCAAAACGCTTTCTTACGTCTTCTCTAAAGGCGATATTGGTATCACCTTCAATAGATATATTGTTTGAATCATAAAGGACAATAAGCTTTTCAAGTCCGAGAGTACCTGCAAGTGAAAATGCTTCATAGGAGATACCCTCCATCATACAGCCGTCACCACCTAAGACATAAGTATAGTGGTCGACAACCGGATAACCTTCTTTATTAAAGGTTGCAGCAAGATGGTTCTCTGCCATAGCCATACCTACAGCCATAGCCATACCGGCACCAAGAGGGCCTGTAGTTGCTTCAACACCGATAGTGTGGCCGTACTCAGGATGACCCGGAGTTTTTGAACCAAGCTGTCGGAAATTCTTCATATCATCTATGGTTATACCATAGCCAAAGAAATGAAGAAGTGAATATAGCAGTGCAGAACCATGACCACCGGATAAGATAAAACGGTCTCTGTTTACCCAGTCAGGATTTGCAGGGTTATGCTTCATATGTTTAGCCCATAGTTCATATGCTGCCGGAGCTGCACCTAAAGGAAGTCCCGGATGACCGGAATTGGCCTTTTGAATTGCGTCTGCCGCAAGAACTCTTATGGAGTTTACTGATTTTATGTCAATATTATTCATTGTAAAGGTTCTCCTTGTAAATTTAATTGCTTATTATCTCTGTGCTCTTGCAAGGATTCTCATAATTCTTAAGAAGAGATTTGCTATATCTACATAAAGCATGGCAGCTGCATCAACAGCCTTGTCTACGGTCTTTTCACCCATATTTGCCTTAGCCCAGTCGTAACCGATATAGCCACAGAAAATCAAAACTACTATATAATCAATTATTCCAAGACTTCCTGCTCCTGTGATTAAGAGAATTAATTCAATTATAATAGTAACAAGAAGTGTTATACCAAGTATTTTTCCCATAGTGTTGCTTGCAAAGAAATCAGGGAAAAATGAAGAAAGAAGCATCATTGTAAGCGTTACTACTGCCGTAATTCCAAATGCCACAGGTATTATGCTTGCATAACCTGCTGAAACATAAATTGAAAGGGACATTGAAATTATCATACCTATAGGAATAACTATAAGGTTATAGCCTATAAAGCTTACAACAGGATTATCGGATTTATTAACCATAACACTTCCTGCTATAACAAGTACAAAATATGATATCAGGAATAATACATAATTGTTTATGGCTAATGTAACAATAGAATCACTAAATACCGTACAAAGTACACAGTTGATTAAAAATCCCCAAAGCAGGCAGCCACCGAGAATCATATTGAATTTCTCATCTGATATTCTCTCAGCATTGGCATATGAACTTTGAACCTGCTGATAGGTTACGTTATTTCCTGCCATGTAGGAATTACTCATACCGTTAAAAAGGTTCTGATTTGCTGCATAGTTGCTGTTGTAATTGTTATAACCGCCATTGCCCGGATTATAATTATTCTGGGTAAAGTTAGCATTAGTATTGTAACTATTTGCATTGTAACTATTTGCATTATAACCATTATTATAGCCGTTGTTATAATTGTCGTTCATATTATTATAGCCGTTTGAGTAGTTGCCGTTCAAATTGTAACCACCCTGCTGGTTATAATTGTTGCTGTCGTCATTTTTTAAATTCATAGTATAACCTCCTTATAAAATCATAAATAATTAAACTGCTGCTTCTTTTCTTTCAAGATACTCGTTTATAGAATAAATTACATCATCTACGTCCATACCGTGAACCATGCAGGCATCCTCCAGAGATTCCATCGCAGAAGACGGACAGCCTACACAATGCATACCGGATGCCATAAGGATTGCGGCATTGCCCGGATCGATTTCAAGTATTTCGTAGATTAACATGTCTTTAGTTACTTGTTTTGCCATTATATTATATACCTCCTTGAGTAAGATAATTCTTACATATTAATAAGTAGTTTTCCAAACATTGATAAGTATAACACAAACTCTATATAAATGTCTATTAGAATGTTATTTATTAAAATTGTATACAGTATACAAATAGTGTACTGAAAAAAGTACAAAAAAATGCTTTTATGAAGTTGACGTGTATACAATTTAACCTTATAATATAGGCATCTACAGAAGTTATCCTTGTATACAATGTATACACGACACGATAATTTCGAGTAAGAACGAAAGTAAAATAAAAGGAGGAAAACAAAGAAATGTTGTTAAAAATGGATGCACTTGAGACAGACAGCTGGGATGGATTTGTAGGCGGAAAGTGGCAGAAAGAGGTTGAGGTTAGAGATTTCATTCAGAGAAACTATACTCCATATGAGGGTGATGATTCTTTCCTGGCAGGACCTACACAGGATACTAAGGATTTATGGCAGATGGTTCTTGATCTTTCCAAGAAAGAAAGAGAAGCAGGCGGAGTTTTAGATATGGATACTAAGGTTGTATCTACTCTTACTTCACATCAGGCAGGTTACCTGGATAAGAGTAAGGAAAAAATCGTTGGTTTCCAGACTGACAAACCTTTCAAGAGAGGTATGAACGTATACGGTGGTATCCGTATGGCTATGAAGGCTTGTGAAGATAACGGCTATAAGGTTGATCCTGAGATAGTTGAGTTCTTCACTACTCACAGAAAGACTCATAACGCAGGTGTATTTGATGTTTATGATGATGAGATCAGAAGATGTCGTACAAACCACATCATTACCGGTCTTCCTGATGCTTATGGACGTGGACGTATCATCGGTGACTACAGAAGAGTTGCTCTTTATGGTATAGATTTCCTTATTGAAGACAAGAAGATTCAAAAGGAATCATTTGGTACTGTTTACACTGATGACGTTATAAGAGGCAAGGAAGAAATTGCAGAGCAGATTCGTGCATTACAGGAATTAAAGAAGATGGCTTCATTCTATGGCATTGATATTTCAAAGCCTGCTAAGAATGTTCAGGAAGCTATCCAATTCTTATACTTTGGTTATCTTGGAGCAGTTAAGGAGCAGAACGGTGCAGCTATGTCACTTGGACGTACTTCTACTTTCCTTGATATCTATGCAGAAAGAGATCTTAAGAACGGTACATTTACTGAGGAGCAGATTCAGGAATTCGTTGACCACTTCGTAATGAAGTTAAGATGCGTTAAGTTCGCAAGAACTCCTGAGTATAACTCAATCTTTGCAGGCGATCCTGTATGGGTTACCGAGTCACTTGGCGGTATGGGTGTAGACGGACGTACACTTGTTACAAAGATGAGCTTCCGTTACCTTAACACTCTTGATAACTTAGGTACTGCACCTGAGCCAAACCTGACAGTTCTCTGGTCAACAAGACTTCCTATCAACTGGAAGCAGTACTGTGCTAAGATGTCAATCAAGTCTTCATCAATCCAGTATGAGAATGATGACTTAATGAGACCTGTTCACGGTGATGATTATGGTATCGCATGTTGCGTATCTTCAATGAGAATCGGTAAGGATATGCAGTTCTTCGGAGCAAGAGCTAACCTTGCTAAGTGTTTACTTTACGCTATCAACGGTGGTGTTGATGAGTGTACAGGTGTACAGGTTGCTCCTAAGTACAGACCAATCACTTCAGAGTACCTTGATTATGATGAGGTTATGGAGAAATTTGATGATATGATGGAATGGCTTGCTAAGGTTTATGTAAGTGCACTTAACATCATTCACTACATGCATGATAAGTATGCTTATGAGAGAATCCAGATGGCTCTTCATGACAGAGATGTAAAGAGATACTTCGCAACCGGACTTGCAGGACTTTCAGTTGTAGCAGACTCACTTTCAGCTATCAAGTATGCTAAGGTTAAGTGTATAAGAAATGAGCAGGGAATCGTTACAAGTTATGAGACAGAAGGTGACTTCCCTAAGTATGGTAACAATGATGACAGAGTTGATAAGATTGCAGCAAGCCTTGTTTCAACATTTATGCATAAGTTAAGAAAGCATCATGTATATAGAAACGGCTTCCCAACAATGTCAATTCTTACAATTACTTCAAACGTAACTTATGGTAAGAATACAGGTGATACTCCTTGCGGTAGAAAGCATGGTGAACCATTTGCTCCTGGTGCTAACCCAATGCATAGAAGAGATACTCATGGTGCGATAGCTTCACTTTCTTCAGTAGCTAAGCTTCCATATATGGATTCACAGGATGGTATTTCAAATACATTCTCAATCATCCCTGGAGCTCTTGGTAAGGAAGATCAGGTATTCGCAGGTGACCTTGATGTTGACCTTAAGCTTTAAGATTAACAGTAAAAAGGATTGATTTGATGGATAATGGTTTAAACAATGTAGAAGACATCGTCGCAATGTTAGATGGCATGGTTGAAAAGGGACATGGACACATCAATGTGTCCTATGACCCTAATCAGGAAGGTAAAGAGGTTGAAACCCTTGGATGTCTGGACTGTGCAAAAGGCAATCTTGCATGTAGTGTTCCTACACTTCACGATGGCATAGACGATGCATTTGAAGAGAATAACTAATATATTAAATTTCGAAAAGGAGGATATAATATAATGGCTAGTACACAGCAGATTGATAACTTAGTTGGAATGTTAGATGGATATGTAGAAAAAGGTGGATATCACTTAAATGTTAATGTATATAACAGAGATACATTAATTGATGCACAGAAGCATCCTGAGAACTACCCACAGCTTACTATCCGTGTTTCAGGATATGCTGTTAACTTCATCAAGCTTACTCCTGAGCAGCAGGCTGATGTTATCTCACGTACATTCCATGAGTCACTTTAATCAGTGATTTAGGTTTATCAATTAGAGACCGGTGTTTTGCCGGTCTCTTTTTTTGTCTAGCAGCTATATTTGATTTTAGTATGGAATTATAATATGCTTTCGTGGTATAATAAGTGCAGGAAAAAAGCGACTATGAAGTTAGCATATGAAGTATTGAGAGGAAGATTATTATGGAAGGCTTAATTCATTCAATAGAAACTTTTGGAACCGTTGACGGACCCGGCACAAGATATGTAGTATTTGTCAAGGGTTGTCCAATGAGATGTAAGTATTGTCACAATCCGGATACATGGGAAGCAACGGGTGCGACTAAAATGACACCGGATGAGATACTTAAGGATTATGACGGATATAAGGAATTTTATAAAAAGGGCGGAATAACCGTAACAGGTGGTGAGCCTTTGGTTCAGATAGATTTTCTTATCGAGCTTTTTGAAAAGGCTAAAGAAAAGGGAATCCATACATGCCTTGATACCTCCGGAATAATGTTTAGAAGGGATAACCCCGAAACTCTTGCCAAGTATGAAAGACTTATGAAATCGACAGATCTTATCATGCTTGATATAAAACATATAGACCCAAAGGAACATCTCGAACTTACCAAGCAGCCTTGTGATAATATATTTGACTTCCTTAAGTTTTTAGACGAGCAGGAAAAGGAAATATGGATAAGACATGTGGTTGTTCCGGGAATTACGCTTATTCCCGAATATCTAAAAAGACTCGGAACATTTCTTGCTCACTTTAAACATATTAAGGCATTGGACGTTCTTCCTTACCATGATATGGGTAAGACAAAGTATGAGCAGATGGGCATTGATTATGTGTTAAAGGATGTGGAGCCTGCGACAAAGAACGATGCAATTGAAGCCAGAAATACCATAATTGAAGCTATGAAGGAAGAAAGGCAAAAGATGCAGATGGAACATAATCTGGAATGATTATAATATCCGGATTGATGACTGCGGCGGATATCCTCGTGTAATATTTAAATAATTAAAAGCATAATCTGATAATATATGATTATTGAGGTGCTTTTAATTGAAAAGGAATAATGTAGATATAATTAATCAGCATTTCAAAAAACGTAAAAAAAGGACGTTTCTTGGAATGCTGGTATTTTTTTCACTTATGCTGATAAACTGCTTTGTGTATTTTAGCGGTGCCGAAACAAAAGATGAGGAGATGGTTGTAGTAATAGATGCCGGACACGGAGGTAATGATCCCGGAAAGGTGAGCAAGGATGGCATAATGGAAAAGGATGTCAACCTTGCGATTGCGTTAAAGCTAAAACAAAGACTCGAGGGAAAGGGGATAAAGGTTATCCTTACAAGAGACAGCGATATATGTCTTGCAGAGACAGGAGCCACAAATAAGAAAAAATCAGATATGATAAACCGTATGGAGCTTGTTAACGGAAGCGGTGCAGATCTTCTGATAAGCATACATCAAAACAGCTACAAGGATACAAATGTAAAGGGGGCTCAGGTTTTTTACTATAGTGGCTCAGATGAAAGCAGAAAGCTTGCAGAGGGAATTCAAACCGAGATTAAACAGACTGTGGATAAGGAAAACAACAGGAAGATTAAAGCAAATGATGACTATTACATATTGAGGAAAAGTGCCTGTCCGGCAGTTATAATAGAATGTGGTTTTTTAAGCTGTCCCGAAGAAACACGTAAGCTTGTAGATGAAAAGTATCAGGATGAGCTGGCAGTTGCAATAACTGAAGCTGTGTGTAAGACGTACCTAAACCGGGAATGAAATTCAGTAAAAAATAAATGGTAAAAAATTAAAAAACCACTTGCGGAAAAATGATTTAGATAGTATAATGATAAAAATACTATTATTGGATAAGTTTGCGGTTTTTGTTTATATATAAGGAGTGCAGGATATGAATATTAGTTCTCTTGGTAATTCAGGTATAGGTTTTCAAATTACAGATACAAAGAATATGAATGCTATAGATATTGCTATGCTTAAGAAATCATTGGATTCAGTTGAAACCAATGGTGATATGATTACGCAGATGATGGAGCGTTCAATCAACCCTAATATAGGCGGTAATATTGATATTCGTTTATAGTGTGATATTGTGATTGATTTATGGAGCATTTAATATGCTCCATTTTTTTATTCCTAAAAAAATGTAAAGATTTGCGAAAAAATGCCGATTATTATATAAAATGGGCTTTTTTACTAAATTATGGTTGACAACATTATGTTAACTTGATATACTATAGATAATTATTGTAACATTTTTGTAACATTTTGTATTTGAATTATCTATTAGTATAAATAAAAAACAGATGGAGGCGTTTTAATGAAGAAAACATTAAAAAAGTACGTTGCTTTTGCTGCTGCAATGGGA
This sequence comes from uncultured Lachnospiraceae bacterium, assembly GCA_902762955.1. Taxonomy (GTDB): domain Bacteria; phylum Bacillota; class Clostridia; order Lachnospirales; family Lachnospiraceae; genus Coprococcus_C. The sequence continues at coordinate 17,415 of CACWQH010000002.1, read as the reverse complement.
CTCGGTGTTTGCTTTTACGGTTTTGCTGATGTAAAAGCAGCTGAAAATGATGTGATTGACAATAATGAAGCCTTAGAAACGGTAGTAGATGAGCCGGATGTTGTTCCGGAAGTTTTGTATAGTGATTCTAATGTAAGTATTTCTTCGGCACTTGACAGATATATAGCTTTTAATTCTACTTCAGCGCTTGATGAGATACTTGGAATAAAATTGGCAGATGCTGATGAAGATAAAGATAGTGAGGAAAAAGAAAAGCAGGAGACTAAAGCAGCAAGTGGTCTTTATATTGATTTTTCCAATAAGGCAATCGTTACAACCGGTGGACAGGTTAATATTAGAAAGGATGCCGATGTTAATTCCAATAAAGTTGGTATCATAAATAACGGCGGACTTGTAACAATTGTTGAAAAGGGTTCGGAATGGTCTCATATTAAATCAGGAAACTGTGACGGATACATAAAAAATGAATTTTTAGCTTTTGGAAACGATGCAAAAACATATGCTGAAAATAATCTCCAGAAGGTTGCTGTAGTAAATGCAACTACACTTCGTTTAAGACAGAGCGATAGCGAGGACAGTGAATGTCTTACACTTTTGACAGGCGGCGAAGAGTATGGAATTGTAAGTCAGGGAGATGCATGGACTAAGGTTGAAGTCGATGCGGGACTTAGTGGATATGTTAAGAACGAATACATAAGCATTTCATATAGGACAAGCAAGGCTGTTGCGGTAAATGTTGAGGAAAATACAACTGAGACAGCTAAGGAGGATTCAACAACAGCAGCTACAACTCAGACAGCAAAAAATAATGACAGTCAGACAACGGCTGCACAAACAACGGCAGCTTCAACTACTGCAGCACCAACAACTGCGGCTGCAACAGAAGCTCCTGCCTTATCACCTGCACCTGCAGTAAATCCGAATGCTCAGAATGTTTGTAATTTTGCACTTCAGTTTGTTGGTAATCCATATGTTTACGGTGGATCAAGTCTTACTGATGGAACTGACTGTTCAGGTTTTACAATGAGTGTATATGCTAACTTTGGTGTATACCTTCCGCATTCATCTTCAGCACAGGCTAACTGCGGAACAGAGGTAAGCTTATCTGAAGTAGCTCCCGGAGATATAATCTTTTATAAAAACGGAGGAACAACTATCGGACATGCTGCTCTTTATATAGGTGGCGGACAGGTTGTTCATGCAAGTACGGAAAAGACCGGAATTATAGTTTCAAATATGTATTACAGCACGCCATGTAAGGCAATAAGAGTTTATTAAAATTTAGCTTTAAAAAATAGCACTTCTATGATATAATTATTTCAATGTATCATAGAAGTGTTTTTTTGATACATTCATTTAACAAACAGGGACAGGCTGTATAGTATTTAGACGTTATTGAGGATATTCCTGCTTGTTATTTGGAAATATATTATAGACGAGGAGTGGGGCACATGAATTACATAATTAGTGGAAAAAATATTGAGGTTACAGAGGGTTTAAAGACTGCGATTTATGACAAGCTTGGCAGATTGGAAAAATTCTTCACTGATGATACTGATGCTCAGGTAACTTTATCTGTTGAAAAGGAAAGACAAAAGATTGAGGTTACTATTCCTATGAAGGGACATATCATAAGAGCAGAACAGGCCAGTGATGATATGTATGTATCAATTGACCTTGTTGTTGAGGTTATAGAGCGTCAGGTTACACGTTACAAGAAGAAGATAGTTGATAAAGAGCAGAATGCAAATTATATCAGAAATGATTTCTTTTCAGAGGAGGATGCTGACGAAGAAGAGGTTAAGATTATCAGAAGCAAGAGATTTGCAGTTAAGCCTATGTATCCGGAAGATGCATGTGTACAGATGGAACTTTTGGGACATAATTTCTTCGTATTCAGAAATGCTGAGACGGAAGAGGTTAACGTAGTATATAAGAGAAAGGGTAATACATACGGACTTATAGAGCCGGAATTTTAAATAAGAATATAAAAGGGTGGTTGCATTTTGTAACCACTCTTTTTTTATGCACAGAGCCGCCGAAATGTATATCTCAGCTAAAGCTGAACGGTGGCTCGCGCACGAGTAGGGTGCGATTTCATCTTCCCTACTCGATTTTATATCGCAAAGATATTAGGATTTATAAAAAAAACTTGCCTAAATACTTGAATAATGTTATATTTAGGTTTACGGTGCAATAACTATGTTGTGCCAGTTTGGAGGTAAATTAAAATGAACCTTATAGAAAAGGTATTTGGAACACATAGCGAAAAGGAATTAAAAAAGATATATCCTATTGTTGATAAAATAGAAGCTCTTGACGAGACCATGCAGGGTTTAAGCGATGAGAAACTTAAGGCAAAGACTACAGAGTTTAAGGAACGTCTTGAGAAGGGTGAGACATTAGATGATTTACTGGTAGAAGCCTTTGCGGTTGTAAGAGAGGCAGCAGCAAGAGTTCTTGGTATGAAGCACTACAGAGTGCAGCTTATCGGTGGTATACTTCTTCACCAGGGACGTATACCTGAGATGAGAACAGGTGAAGGTAAAACTCTTGTATCAACACTTCCTGCATATTTAAATGCACTTGAAGGAAAGGGTGTTCATATAGTTACCGTAAACGATTATCTTGCAAAGCGTGATGCTGAGTGGATGGGGCAGGTTCATGAATTTTTAGGTTTAAAGGTTGGAGTTATACTTAACGGAGATAAGAATGATGCAAGACGTGAGGCTTATAATTGTGATATAACTTATGTTACAAACAATGAGCTTGGTTTTGATTACTTAAGAGATAATATGGTTATCTACAAGGAGCAGCTTGTTCAAAGAGATTTGCATTATGCAATCGTCGATGAGGTTGACTCCGTACTTATAGATGAGGCGAGAACACCACTTATCATATCAGGTCAGAGCGGTAAGTCCACAGATCTTTATAAGATGTGTGATTACCTTGCAAGAAGACTTAAAAGAGGAACCGCATCCATGGAGATAAGCAAGATGGATGCAATCATGGGAAATGAAATAGAGGAGGATGGTGATTACCTCGTTGATGAAAAGGACAAGCAGGTTGTTCTTACCGCGCAGGGTGTCAAAGAGGTTGAGCAATTCTTCCATATAGAAAACTATTCGGATGCTGAAAATATAGATATCCAGCACAATATGATTATGGCACTTCGTGCACATGCCCTTATGTTTAAGGATAAGGATTATGTTGTAAAGGATGATGAGGTACTTATAGTTGATGAGTTTACCGGACGTATTATGCCGGGTAGACGTTTTTCTGATGGACTTCATCAGGCTATAGAGGCAAAGGAAAATGTTAAGGTAAAGAGAGAAACCAGAACTCTTGCAACCATAACCTTCCAGAACTTCTTCAATAAATATAAGAAGAAGGCCGGTATGACAGGTACCGCTCTTACAGAGGAAAATGAGTTTAGAGAGATTTACGGTATGGACGTTGTTGAGGTTCCTACCAATCTTCCTATAAAGAGAATAGATCATCAGGATTCGGTATTTAAGACTAAGAGAGAAAAGCTTAATGCTATCGTTGATGCCGTTGCAGAGTCTCATGAAAAGGGACAGCCTGTTTTGGTTGGTACTATCACCATTGAAGCATCAGAGGAATTATCAAGGATGCTTTCCAAGAGAGGCATACAGCACAAGGTCTTGAATGCAAAGTTCCATGAGCTTGAGGCAGAGATAGTTGCAGATGCAGGTCAGATGGGTGCTGTTACCATAGCTACCAACATGGCAGGTCGTGGTACCGATATAAAGCTTGGTGAAGGTGTGGCAGAGCTCGGAGGTCTTAAGATTATAGGTACTGAAAGACATGAGTCAAGACGTATAGATAATCAGTTAAGAGGTCGTTCAGGACGTCAGGGAGATCCGGGTGAATCTAAATTTTATCTCTCACTTGATGATGACCTTATGAGACTTTTCGGTTCAGAAAAGGTTAAGTCGGTATATGATGCACTTAAGATTCCTGAGGGTGAGGAGATACAGCATAAGACAATTACAAACTTTATAGAAAAGGCTCAAAAGAAAATTGAGTCCAATAACTTTGCCATAAGAAAAAATCTTCTTGAATATGACCAGGTCAATAATGAGCAAAGAGAGGTTATATATGCAGAAAGAAGAAGAGTTCTTGATGGCGAAAACATGCGTGATGTAGTTCTTAAATTCATGCAGGATACGGTTGAAAAATACATCGATAAAACCTGTGCCGCAGACCTTTCACCGGATGCATGGGAGATAGAGGAATTAAACAGACTCCTTATCCCGATTGTTCCTTACGAAAAAATAGTTCTTACCGATGAGGAAAAGAAATCCGGAGATGTTAAAAAGTTTAAGCAAAGACTTAAGGAAGAGGCTGTCAAGATATATGAGGCTAAGGAAGCTGAATTCCCTGAGCCGGAGCATATAAGAGAGATAGAGCGAGTTATCCTTCTTAAGGTTATAGATAAAAAATGGATGTCACATATCGATGATATGACTCAGTTAAGACAGGGTATATCACTTCAGTCTTACGGCAGCAGAGATCCGTTGGTAGAATATAAATTTGCAGGCTATGATATGTTCAATGAAATGACTGCCGCTATCCAGGAGGATACAGTTAAGATGCTCATGCATGTTAAGATTGAGCAGAAGGTTGAGCGTGAAGAGGTAGCCAAGGTTACAGGTACAAACAGAGATGATTCTGCCAAGAAGGGACCTGTAAGAAGAGCAACTGCCAAGATCGGAAGAAATGATCCGTGTCCTTGCGGAAGCGGAAAGAAATATAAGATGTGCTGCGGAAGAAACGCATAATAAATCAGATGCTTATTAATTTGGATATACAGATTATAAAAATTTGATTAATAGATATATTATATAATTTATTAAGGTGGTGATAGGGTGGTCGAGCTTGATAATTTGAGACTTAAATTAAAAGAATATAGGAACCCGCTGGAAGAATTGAGGGATTCACTTTGACATCGCCCACAAAGAAATCCGAATAAAAGAGTTAGAAGCAAAGATGGAAAGTCCCGACTTTTGGAATGATAACGATGAAAGCCAAAAGGTTATGAAGGAGCTTAAGGGATTGAAAAAATCTCTTGAAGAATTTGAGGGTATTAAAAATCAGGCAGATGACATTGAAACGCTTATCGAGATGGCTGAAGAGGATAATGACGAAAGTCTGGTTGGCGAGATAACAGATACCTTTGAAGAATTTAAGAACAGCTTTGAGACACTTCGAATAGCTACTCTTTTATCAGATGAGTTTGACGAAAATAATGCGGTGATTAATATCAACGCCGGAGCCGGTGGTACAGAAAGCTGTGACTGGGTATCCATGCTTTACAGGATGTACAACAGATGGGCTGAAAAGATGGGCTTTGATGTAGAGGTTTTGGACTTCCTTGATGGAGATGAGGTTGGCTACAAATCAATCACATTTCAGATAAACGGATATGATGCTTATGGTTATGCAAAGTCCGAAAAGGGGGTTCACAGACTAATCAGGATGTCTCCGTTTAATGCAGCAGGAAAGAGACAGACAACCTTTGCGGCCGTAGATGTAATGCCGGAAATAAATGATGATATAGTTGTTGAAATAAATGATGATGATTTAAAGATCGATACATATCGTGCCAGCGGCGCAGGCGGTCAGCATATCAATAAGACCTCCTCTGCTGTAAGAATAACGCATCTTCCTACCGGAGTAGTTGTGCAGTGTCAGAATGAACGTTCGCAGCACAGCAATAAGGATAAGGCTATGAAGATGCTCAAGGCTAAGCTTTATATGATTAAAAAGCAGGAAAATCTTGATAAGATTTCCGATATAAGGGGAGAGCTTACCGAAAATGGTTGGGGAAGTCAGATAAGGACATATTTCCTACAGCCGTATAAGCTCGTTAAGGATCACAGAACAAACTGTGAAACTGCCAATGCAGATGCAGTTTTAAACGGTGATATAAACTTATTTATTAATGCTTATTTAAAATGGATAAAAACGTCTAAATATGAGAATTAGTCAATACGGAAATCTTTAAGGAGGAATAAAGGCATGGAAGAAAAGTACATTATTTTTTTACTGAACAATAAGAGGTATAGTGTTAATCTGGCTAAAATAAATGGCATTGAAAGTGACTACAGTGTTGTCGGAATACCAACAAGTGCAGAATTCATAAAGGGTATAATTCATCTTAGAAATGAAATCGTTCCTATCTTTAATTTAAAAGAAAGATTTGAACTGGATGAGTCCGAAAAGGGCAATAATGTTCAGCTTTTAATATGCGAAACACATGGGATAAAGCTTGGACTTGAGGTAGATGATGTACTTGGAATAGTTCCTGTTGAGCCTGAAGATATAAAGAAGGTTCCGGGTGTTGTTAAAAATGATAACACCGGGTATCTTGAAAGTGTTATAAGGGTAGGATTACCGGGAGATAAGAAGGCTGATATTATCTTATGTATATCAGTTGATAAGCTTATAGACGATGAGGTTTTCGAAGAGCTTGCAGAGCTTCTTGAAGAAAATCCGGGAGAAGAGGAAAGCGGAGATATAGAGGAGATATAAAAGATGATAAATATAGCGGTACTTGGATACGGAACAGTAGGCTCCGGAGTAGTGGAGGTTATAGAAAAAAATCATGACAGTATAAATATAAGAGCAGGTCAGGAAATCAACATTAAGTATGTCCTTGATTTGAGAGATTTTCCGGGAGATCCTGTAGAGAAGATACTTGTTCATGATTACAATGTTATTTTAAATGATCCTGAAGTAAAGATTGTTGTTGAGGTAATGGGAGGAATTAATCCTGCATATCAGTTCACAAAGGATGCACTTCTTGCCGGAAAGAGCGTATGTACCTCCAATAAAGAGCTTGTTGCAAAGCATGGCGCAGAGCTTCTTGAGATAGCCAAGGAGCACAACACGAACTTTTTATTTGAAGCCAGTGTCGGTGGAGGAATACCTATTATACGACCTATCAACCAGTCTCTTACAGCGGACAAGATAACGGAGATAATCGGTATATTAAACGGTACTACTAATTATATACTTTCCAAGATGACCGATGAAGGAGAGGATTTTGATACTGTATTAAGACAGGCTCAGCAAAAGGGTTATGCAGAGAGAAATCCGGAAGCTGATGTAGAAGGTCATGATGCATGCAGAAAGATAGCTATTCTTACCTCTCTTGCTTATGGCAGACAGGTGGATTATGAGGATATATACACAGAGGGAATCAGTAAGATTACCAATGCCGATATAGAATATGCCAAGGAAACGGATACGGTTATCAAGCTTCTTGGTATGACAAAGGTTAAGGATGATGTAATCTATTCTATGGTTGCACCGTTTATGCTTGATAAAGAGCATCCGCTTATGAATGTAAACGGAGTATTTAACGGAATATTTATACATGGTAACGTACTTGGTGATACCATGTTTTACGGCCGCGGAGCGGGGAAGCTTCCTACTGCCAGTGCGGTAGTTGCCGATGTTGTTGATGCGGTTAAGCATCAGGGCACCAATATAATGACTATCTGGGAAAAGGATAAGATTACTCTTGGTGATATAAAAGATTTCGAATGCAGATTTTTTGTAAGAGTAAAGGATACAAATTCAAAGACACATATTGAAGATGTTTTTGGAGAAGTAACATATATTAATAGTGATAAGGTTCTCGGTGAGGTTGCATTTTTAACTTCATCCATGAAGCAGGGCGATTTCGATAAAAAGATTCGTTCGTTTGACCTTATCCAAAGAATAAGAACAACATTATAATAAAAGGCAATGTAGGAGGACGATATGCTGATAGTAAAAAAGTTCGGCGGTACTTCAGTCGCTGACAAGGAGAGAATTTTTAATGTTGCCAGAAGGTGTATAGAGGATTACCAGAAGGGGAATGACGTTGTAGTTGTACTGTCTGCAATGGGCAAATATACTGATGAGCTTATCACCATGGCAAAGGATATCAATGAGATTCCACCAAAAAGAGAAATGGATATGCTTTTCACAATAGGTGAGCAGATGTCCGTTGCACTTATGGCGATGGCAATGAATAAGCTTGGAGTTCCGGCTATATCCTTAAATGCATTTCAGGTTGCCATGCATACAACCTCGGTATACGGAAATGCAAGAATCAAAAGGATAGACAGTGAGCGTATAAGACATGAATTAGAGCATAGAAAGATAGTAATAGTTACAGGCTTCCAGGGTGTCAATAAATATGATGATTATACCACTCTCGGAAGAGGAGGTTCAGATACTACTGCAGTTGCACTGGCAGCGGCACTTAATGCAGATGCATGTGAGATATATACAGACGTTGACGGAGTATATACAGCAGATCCGCGTAAGGTTCCTACAGCAAGAAAGCTGGATGTGGTAACCTACGATGAGATGCTCGAGCTTGCAACACTCGGTGCAGGCGTGCTTCACAATCGTTCAGTAGAATTAGCAAAGAAATTCGGCGTACAGCTTGTAGTACGTTCAAGTTTAAATACTACAGAGGGAACAGTCGTTAAGGAGGGTTCAAAGATGGAAAAGATGCTTGTTAGCGGAGTAGCAGGAGATTCTGATACAGCAAGAATTGCAATTATAGGATTAAAGGATGAGCCGGGTGTTGCATTTAAATTATTTAACAGCCTTGCAAAACACAATATAAATATAGATATGATACTTCAGTCTGTAGGAAGACACGGAACAAAGGATATAAGCTTTACAACCAATGAGGATAGTGCTGATGAGGCAGCTAAGATAATAAGCGAGAACTTCAGCGAGTACGAGAGCATTGATGTAAATAAAGAGGTTGCTAAGGTTTCTATCGTTGGTGCAGGTATGCAGACCAATGCCGGAGTTGCCGCTAAGATGTTTGAGGCACTCTATGATGAAAACATTAACATCAGAATGATTTCAACTTCAGAGATAAGAGTAACAGTCCTTATCAATGAAAAGAATCTTGAAAGAGCTATGAATGCAATCCATGAGAAATTCAATCTTGGAGATAACTAAATCGGTTATTTGTGAATACAGTTGTGCATAGCGTACAACTGTATTTGCTTATATATATGATTATTTTGAAGGTTTAAAGCTTTTATGCAATGAGAAGGAGCCGGTATGAAAAGAGACGATTATATTACATGGGATCAATATTTTATGGGAATTGCCATAATGTCAGCGGAGCGGAGCAAAGACCCGGGAACACAGGTTGGAGCATGCATAGTCGGCAGTGATAACAGAATTTTGTCTATGGGCTATAATGGAATGCCGGCAGGCTGCGATGATGATGATATGCCTTGGAACAGAGAGGGAGCAGCACTTGACAGCAAATACATTTATGTATGCCATGCGGAGTTAAATGCAATACTTAATTATCGCGGTTCGGGCAATCTCAAAGGAGCGAGATGCTATACTACGCTTTTTCCGTGCAATGAATGTGCAAAGGCAATTATCCAGTCAGGCATAACCGAGGTTATATATCTTTCGGACAAATATCAGGATACGGATAGTACCATAGCCGCAAAAAAAATGTTTGGTATGGCAGGAGTTTCTTACAGGGCTTATGAAAATAAGCATAAGAAGATAGAGCTTGAGCTGTGAGGATAAAGAAATGACAGAAACAAAAACCAAGTCAGTTAATATGACATTTAAGGCTTTATACAGCTATGTATTAAATACAAATTACAGAAATATCATGGGAGTTTTGGGACTTTTTTTGAGTCTCGGTTCTATTGTGATTCTTGTGCTTGGATGGGACAAGCTTTCGATAATCAATAAGGTGATATTTTTAATTGTGGCGCTTGCATTTACTGTGTTAAATCCGCTTTCACTTGCACTGAAAACAAAAAAACAGTTAAAAACCAGTCCGTCCTACAAGACACCGCTTGATTACACCTTCGGAAGTGAAGGCATAACCATAAGTCAGGGAGAGCTTAGTCAGGATGTAAAATGGAGTGATATCACAAGAATCATGCTTACCAAAAGTATGATTGCCATATATACAGGGCCGATGTCTGCATTTGTAATCCCTACCTCAGAGCTTGGCAAGGATAAGGGAAGGATTCTTTCTACTGCGGTTCAGTTCACGGCAGAATACAGGCCGCGTCTAAGCAGTAACTTAAAAATATACCAGACCGGTAAAGGAATATAATTTATATAAGATTGGATAATAAAATGGATAGTTTTAAAAGAGAGGAAACTTTTGATATAGGTGTAAGGTTGGCGGAGGCTTCCAAGCCGGGAGAGGTTTACTGCCTGTATGGTGATTTGGGTACCGGCAAGACGGTTCTTTCGCAGGGCTTTGGAAAGGGACTTGGCATAGAAGAGCCTATAAGCAGCCCGACATTTACGATACTTAAGGAGTATCATGAGGGCAGACTTCCGTTTTACCATTTTGATGTTTACAGGATAGGTGATTCGGATGAAATGGACGAGATAGGATACTATGATAAGATAGATGGTGATGGTGTATGCTTTATAGAATGGGCCGAGCTTATAGAGGACATTCTGCCGCCGCATTATAAAAAGGTGACCATCACAAAAGATGTTGAAAAGGGTTTCGACTATAGAAATATTACGATAGAGGATATATAATATAAATATAATGCAACATAAGGTGGGTTTGACAGATGGGTCAGGCACCCTGTTGTACTTTGATAAAGGAATTGAATTGATATGAAGATTTTGGGTTTTGACAGCTCGGGTATGGTGGCGAGTGTAGCTATCGCTTGTGATGATATACTTGTTGCGGAGTACTCGGTAAATTATAAAAAGACACATTCGCAGACTCTTCTTCCTATGTTTGATGCAGTGGTCAGCATGACGGAGCTTGATTTGGACAGTGTTGACGGGATTGCTGTTGCAGCCGGACCGGGCTCATTTACGGGACTTAGGATAGGGATGTCGACGGTTAAGGGACTTGGACTTGCACTTGACAAGCCTGTAGTTGCAGTGCCTACCTGCCATGCACTTGCGTATAATCTGTGGGGCAGCGACAAGCTTATATGTCCGATACTTGATGCGAGAAGAAGTCAGGTCTATACGGCATTATATGAGTTTAAGGATGAGGAAATGATTACTCTTAAGGAACAGGATGCCATGGATATCAATGACTTGATTGATATCATAAATGACCTGGATAGGGATGTTATATTTGTAGGAGACGGAATTCCTGTTTTTAAAGAGCGTATAGAGGAAAAGATAAAAAACAAAGCTTACTTTGCGCCGGCACATTTAAACAGACAGAGAGCAGGAAGTGTCGCAGCGCTTGGCATGATTTATATGAAAGAAGGAAAGGTGGAAAACGCCGATGATGTAAAACCGGTTTATCTTAGAAAGTCTCAGGCAGAACGTGAACGAGAGGAGAAAGATGGACGTAGATAGTTTGATTGAAAATATTGCTGATATAGAAAGCAGGACATTTTCGGATGCATGGTCTTCCGAAAGCATAACGGATTCTATAGAACAGGATTACAATGTTTTATTTGTGGCATTTTGGCTTGACGGAGATATCCGGATAAAGGTTATTATGGGAGGACCGGATTACGACAAGGTCAATGATACACATATAGCTATCGATAAGGATAATTATGTGGATGAAGAGGATTATATATTTGCCGGTTACCTTATGGCAAATGTAATTATAGATGAGTCAGAGCTCTTAAGAATTGCGGTGTCACAGGAGATGCAGCGAAAGGGCATCGGAAGGGCGCTTATGAAGGAGTATTTTGATTATATAAGTCCAAGCTGTGTGAGAAGTATCCTTGAGGTCAGACAGAGTAACATAAAGGCAAGAAGACTTTATGAGGCACTTGGGTACGATAATATTTCGGTCAGAAAAGAGTATTATAATTCACCGGTTGAGGACGCGATAATATATGAGTGTAAATTGTCGGATGCTGATTAGATGATTTATGAGTGCAAATTATTTTGATAGTTTAATTATGAGGTGAGACATGCTGGATATATGCTTGCTTGGAACAGGTGGTATGATGCCGCTTCCATACAGATATCTTACATCACTTATGGTGAGATATAACGGAAGCAGCATACTTATAGACTGTGGCGAAGGAACACAAAATTCAATAAGGATAAAGGGCTTAAGCTTTAAACCGATAGATGTTATATGTATAACACATTTTCACGCTGATCATATAAGCGGACTTCCGGGACTCCTTTTAACTATGGGTAACGCCGAAAGAACCAAGCCGCTTACCATGATAGGGCCAAAGGGACTTGAAAAGGTGGTTAATTCTCTCAGAATTATCGCACCGGAGCTTCCGTTTGATATAAAATTTATAGAGCTTGAAAAGGAAAGCGAAATCATAGAAATGTGTGGTCTTAAGATAGAAGCCTTTAAGGTAAATCACAGAGTGACCTGCTATGGCTACAGTATACTGCTTGACAGAGCCGGTAAGTTTGACGTTGAAAAGGCAAAGGCCTTGGGACTACCTGTTAATTACTGGAGCCTGCTTCAGAAGGGAGAGGCCATAACCTACGAGGGAAAAGAATATACGAGTGATATGGTTATGGGTGAGGCGAGAAAGGGTCTTAAATGTACTTATTGTACAGACACAAGACCGATACCTTCTATTGCAGAATATGCCAAGGGTGCAGATTTATTTATATGTGAGGGTATGTATGGTGAGGATGATAAGCTTGCCAATGCAAAGGAGCACAAGCATATGACTATGCGGGAGGCTGCTAATCTTGCCAAGATGGCAGACGTAAAGGAAATGTGGCTTACGCATTATAGTCCGGCTACTAACAGACCTGCAGAATTTGAGGATATGGTTAAAGACATTTTCCCAAGAGCGGTTATGGGAAAGGACAGAATGGAGAAGGAACTTAAGTTTGAGGATTAAAACATTTGATGATAAAAAGAGGTTTAGGTGATTTGCGTAAAAGCTTTTGGGCGTTGATTAAGGGTTTGAATTTCTGATGGATAAGGAGGCTTTGTATGAAAAAGAAAAAAGGTTCTCTTGAAACAGTAAAATTTGTAGTAGTGGCTATCTTTCTTGTGGCAGTTGTTTTGATATATTTTAATCATCTGGGCAACAGGTCATCCAAAAGAAAGGAAGAAGCAACCAAGACAGAAACAGATGAGCTTGAAACCTATGACTTCATAAGTAATTATCCAAAGACTCCACGTGATGTAGTAAAAATGCATTGCAGATTTTTCAAGCTTATGTATGGGGATGGAGTTTCGGATGATGATCTGGTGATTTTAAATCAGCAGGTAAGGAACCTATATTCACAGGAGATACTTGCGTTTAATACTGAAAATGATAATCTTGTAAACCTGAAGAAAAATATAACCAAGATGAAAGAGGAAGGCTTTAACTATAAGGTCTATGAGCTGCCGGAGGCAAGTCAGGTGAAGTATTATAAACGGGACGGCAGAGAGATGGCGGCACTTGAGGTGACCCTTACACTTGATACCTCAGAATCAAAGTCCTATATGTATGTGGTCTATGTTTTGATTAAGGAAAATGATGATTGGAAGATATACGCATGGGGCGCACCGGATATGAGTAGTACGGATTAAAGAGGGATGAGCGCAAGATATGAGTAATACAAATAAGCGAAAGATAAGTGTGTAATATGAATATACTGTCCGATATTAACGTATAAAGAATAATGGTTGAAAGGCACGGAAAATGAGCATAAATATACTTGCAATAGAATCCTCCTGCGATGAAACTGCGGCAGCAGTTGTGGAGGATGGAAGAAAGGTAAAATCAAATATAATATATTCACAGATAGAGCTTCACAAATTATACGGTGGAGTGGTTCCTGAAATTGCTTCCAGAAAACATGTTGAAAAAGTAAATCAGGTAATAAGAGCTGCCATAAAGGAAGCAGACGTTAGCTGGGATGATATAGATGCAGTAGCAGTAACCTATGGCCCCGGTCTTGTCGGGGCTCTTTTAGTTGGAGTAAGTGCTGCAAAGGCAATTGCTTATGCCAAGAAAAAACCTTTGGTGGGAGTGCATCATATAGAGGGACACATAGCAGCAAACTATATTGAAAATCCCGACCTGAAACCACCTTATATGTGTATGGTAGCATCAGGCGGACATTCCCATCTTGTGCACGTGCTTGATTACAACAAATATGAAATCGTCGGAAGAACCAGAGATGATGCGGCAGGCGAAGCCTTTGACAAGGTTGCACGTGCAATCGGTCTTGGTTATCCGGGCGGACCAAAGATAGACAAGCTTTCCAAGAAAGGTAATCCTCATGCGATAGAATTCCCGAGGGCACATATGGAGGATTCGTATGACTTTTCATTTAGCGGCCTTAAGTCGGCAGTACTTAACTATCTGAACGGTTGTCAGATGAAGGGCATAGAGGTAAACAATGCAGATGTGGCAGCCTCTTTCCAAAAAGCGGTTATAGATGTACTGGTGGATAATTCAATAAATGCGGCAAAAGCGTATGGCTGTAAAAGTGTAGCTTTGGCAGGAGGAGTAGCTTCCAATTCATCCTTAAGAGAAGCTATGAGAGAAGCCTGTGAGGAAAACGGATTTGCATTTTATAATCCGTCCCCGATATTCTGTACCGACAACGCAGCGATGATAGGCGTTGCCGGATATCACGAGTACATGGCCGGAATCAGACATGGCTGGGATTTGAATGCGGAGCCTAATCTGCCGATGAAGAGTATATGACATTATCACAAAATGTGGATGTGGGAGAGTATTATGTTTAATTATGATGAATTTGAAAAATGGGTTAATGAAGTATTGGAAAATGAATTTCCGGAAAAAACGGTTGCGATTAATTTCAACTTATATGAAGAAGCGGAAAAAGATAAATATGCCATACAGATAACAGGAACAGAAAGATTTGATGAAGAAGATTGGGCTTGCTATGAATCTTTTTCTTCCGGAGAAAATTTATATGTGTGGTTAGAAGAGGGAGATTGGGAAAAGGCTCTTGAATCAGCTGTTAATAACTTAAACAGGTATTTGGAACAGGGGACAAATTCGGCAATACTATTGAAATATAGTGGAGTAGGAGTCGGTTTTGTTGATGGCGATATTGAGATAATTTATAGAAAATGATTTTTCTCTTATTGGAGGAAGGAGTAAATGGCTTCAAGCAGACAAAGTCATCAAAAAAGCTTATGCCGGATGCACCGCTTGAATTTCCGTACGAGGGTGCAAGGGAAATGTTTTTGGTTGAAGATATAGATAATAAAGAATTTCTGAATAGATTATTTAATGATATGTATGATGAATTGCCGGTACCGAAGAAATATCTTACGATTTGATGAGTAAAGAGTGCAGATTAAGAATAAAAGTTTTCATAACATATAATTATTTATAATAGGTAAATTAATATTGAAATATATTATGCGTTGTTCTATAATAATGGAAATGGAATTTTATAAAAATAAATTTATTGACACTATGAGTTTTTTTTGCTACTATGGTAAAAAATTAGAATAATATTTTTGGTTTTGAATATATTATTATGGAGTGAACTCCGGTGTCCTTCGGGCCCGGGGTCTTTTTATTTAGGAGGATTTAATATGTCCGATAAAATCTTTAAAAATCACAATGAATTAATTGAATTATTGATTAAACGAGGAATAGAGATAAATACATCAGAAGATAGAAAATTTGCTAAAATTCGATTACAACATGAAGGATATTATAATCTTATAAATGGATACAAAAATTTGTTTTTAAAAGATGCTTCAAAGGATGAATATAAGAAAGGTACTACTATAAATGAAATATATTCGTTGTTCATTTTTGACCAAAGCCTCAGGGAGATTTTTTTGAGATATATTCTTAAGATTGAACGAAATATAAAATGCCTTATTGCGTATGAGTTTCCTCAAAAATATGGACATGATAATTATCTTCTATACAAGAATTTTGATTCAAATAAAAAAGATGCACATAAAAATATCATGGCATTACTTTCTGATATACAGCATCAAATTGCTTCTAGAGGATCAGATCCAAGTATAAATCATTATCTTAATAACTATGGATATATTCCTTTATGGGTATTAAATAATATCTTGACATTTGGACAGATAAGTAAATTTTATTTTAATATGAAACAAAATGATCGACAAAACATTTCAAAAACATTTAAAATTATGGATAGCGAATTGGAATCATTACTTAAATATTTAACCTCTATTAGAAATTGTTGCGCACATAACAATAGATTATATTGCTTTTGAAGGAGAAACAACATGGCAGTTGCGATTGTACTTGCGGGCGGCAGCGGAAGCAGAATGAACCTGGACGTTGCCAAGCAGTATATAAAATTGAATGACAGGGAAGTATTATATTATTCATTATATACATTTCAGAATAATGAACATATAAGCAGGATTATTCTCGTTACCAGAGAAACGGACATAGAATTTTGCCAAAAAGAAATTGTAGAAAGATATGGCTTTGACAAGGTGACGGACGTTATAGCCGGTGGAAAGGAAAGATATAATTCAGTTTATAATGGCATAGTTAAGCTTGCTGAATATAATAAATGTAGCGGTGACGGTAAGGAAATAGATACTGATTTGGCGAATGGTGTAAATGATGATGTGATTTTGATTCACGATGGAGCCAGACCGTTTGTGACGGATAAGATGATTGACGATGTAATAGATACCGTTAAAGAGTGCGGTGCTTGTACCGTCGGTGTGCCGGTTAAGGATACGATAAAGGTTGTAGATGAAAATGG
This sequence comes from uncultured Lachnospiraceae bacterium, assembly GCA_902762955.1. Taxonomy (GTDB): domain Bacteria; phylum Bacillota; class Clostridia; order Lachnospirales; family Lachnospiraceae; genus Coprococcus_C. The sequence goes on along the minus strand of CACWQH010000002.1, from coordinate 714 downwards.
ATTCGGTATAGAAACACCGGACAGGAAGACGTTGTGGCAGATACAGACACCTCAGGGATTTAGATTTAAGCTGATTAAGGAAGCATATGATAAGATGCTTAAGGATGAAAACCACAATATAACCGATGACACAATGCTTGTTGAACAATATAATGGTGTTCGTTCAAAGATTATAAATGGGGCTTATGAAAACATTAAAATCACCACTCCGGAGGATATAAATATAGCAAAAAATTTTGTTGAAAATTTCTTCAAAAAAAATGAAAAAATCAGTTGACAATGTAATGTTATTTTGATAAGATAATCAAGTCGCTGAAAGAAACAGCGACTTTTAATTGCGAAAAATATATAGAAAAAATGTTATGGAGAGATATCGAAGTGGTCATAACGAGGCGGTCTTGAAAACCGTTTGTCCGCAAGGGCGCGAGGGTTCGAATCCCTCTCTCTCCGCTTACATCTTTAAGATGTGTTGTTCAGGCGCTGTTTGGAGAAGTACCCAAGCGGCTGAAGGGGCTCCCCTGGAAAGGGAGTAGGTCGTTAATAGCGGCGCGAGGGTTCAAATCCCTCCTTCTCCGTTTAAACTTATCCTTTAGATAAGCAGTCGACTTGAACAAGATGAACCTTTGAAAAATTAATAACATGTTAACCCCGAAGATTCTTTTAAAAAAGATTTTCGGAGGATTTTAAAAATCCTTTAACAAAGTTTCAGAACAG
>CACWQH010000001.1 GCA_902762955.1 uncultured Lachnospiraceae bacterium | reverse complement strand
GTCGAGTGTTCGTGTCAGATATCGTATAGACGGTGCATTAAAACAGGTTATGTCTTATGATTATACACTCCTTTCAGCAATCAGTGCCCGTATCAAGATTATAGGTGGTATGGATATCGCAGAAAAGAGAAAGCCTCAGGACGGTCGTATTACAATAGTAGTAGATAAGAGAGAGTTTGATGTCCGTGTTTCTATTCTTCCTACAGTATATGGTGAGAAAACAGTTATGAGACTTACCTCCAAGGATGGTCTTACAAAGCCTAAGAGCGCACTTGGATTCGGACCACAGGAACTTAAAGTGTTTGATGGTATTTTGAGTAACCCACATGGAATTATCCTTGTTACAGGACCAACAGGTTCTGGTAAGTCAACTACACTTTATACATCCTTGAGTGAGCTTAATACCGAAGACGTTAATATAATAACTGTAGAAGATCCTGTCGAGGCAAATATCGACGGAATCAATCAGGTACAGGTTAATGTTAAGGCAGAACTTACATTTGCTGCCGCACTTCGTTCTATCCTCCGTCAGGACCCGGATATAATAATGATAGGAGAGATTCGTGATGGTGAGACTGCACAGATTGCCGTACAGGCTGCCATCACAGGACACTTGGTAGTATCCACACTCCATACAAACTCTGCCGCATCTACGGTTACACGTATCATAGATATGGGTATTGAGCCTTATGTTGCCGGTGACGCGCTTGTTGGAGTTATCGCACAAAGACTTGTAAGAAGACTTTGCAATTCTTGCAAGCAGCCAAGACTTGCCGAAGATGATGAAAAGGTTATTCTTGGTGTAGAGCCTGACGATGATACTGTAGTTTATGAGCCGGTTGGATGTCCGCTTTGCGGAGATACGGGATATTCGGGACGTATCGGTGTATATGAGATGATGCCTGTATCAAAAGAACTTCAGGCGGTTATCGCAAGAGGCTCAACAGCCGATGTAATAGAAAAACAGGCCCTTGCTGAAGGTATGCTTACACTTAAGATGGGTGCGGCTAAACACGTGCTTGCAGGAATCACTTCATTGGCAGAGATGAAGAAGATTACTTACGAGACCGGTGATGAGTACTAAAATATATATTTTAAAGGAGACTATATAATGTTAGATATGAAGGAACTGCTTGCATTTGCAGTAGAACAAAATGCATCCGATGTACATCTTGCTTGTGGAATACCTCCAAAGCTTCGTATAAATGGTAAGCTTACTGAAGTTGAGGTTCCGCCGCTTTCACCTGCTGACGCAGCAGAAGCAATCGGATCCACTATGCATGAAAGACACAAGGCAATACTTAAGGAAAGAGGAGAGGTCGACTTCTCATTTGCGGCAGCAGAAACCGGACGTTTCCGTGTTAATGTATTTATGGACAGAGGAAATATGGCAGCTGCATACAGAAAGGTTGATACTCAGATTCCAAGACCGGATATGCTCGGTATACCTGATTCGGTTGTACAATTATATAAGAAGAAAAGAGGACTTGTACTCGTAACAGGACCTACAGGTTCAGGTAAGTCAACAACGCTTGCTTCTATAATCAATAAGGCAAATGAAAATCTTACCGACCATATTATTACACTTGAGGATCCTATCGAGTATGTACATAAACATAAAAAGTCAGTTGTAAATCAGCGAGAGATAGGTATGGATACATTAAGCTATGCAAATGCCTTAAGAGCTGCTCTTCGTGAGGATCCTGATATAATCCTTGTAGGAGAGATGCGTGACCTTGAGACTATATCAACTGCCATAACTGCAGCTGAGACCGGTCACTTGGTTTTCTCGACACTCCATACAATCGGTGCTGCTTCGACTATCGACCGTATCGTCGATGTATTTCCACCACATCAGCAGCAACAGACAAGAATTCAGCTTTCTATGGTTCTTGAAGGCGTTATCTCCCAGTCGCTTATACCGACCGCAGACGGTAACGGACGAGTAGCTGCTTTCGAGGTTATGCTCGCTAACCCGGCTATACGAAGCCTTATAAGAGAAGCCAAGACCCACCAGATACAGTCGACTATTCAGACAAGCAGACAGGCCGGAATGGTTACCATGGATGATTTCATTATGGAACTCTACAGAGGCGGCGTGATTACAAGAGATAATGCACTTATTTATGCACAGGATCAGGTTGCAATGAAGAAACAGATGTAATCTTTTGTGCAATATTAACAAAAAAATAAAAAAATATTTAAAATATGTTGAAAAAGTAGACATAATATTATATACTACATTTAGATACATATTGTTAATAATTTATTCATAATTTATAACAAGGGTCGGAGGAGTAAGAATGGCACAGTATATATGTAAGGTCATGGATCAAAACGGCAAGAGCAAAAGCCTGACCGTTGAAGCTGCTGGCGAGGATAAAGCCAGAGAGAAACTTAAGTCCGAAGGATATATGATACAGGACATTAAGGAAAAAGGTGCTAAAGGCGCTAAAAGAGGAAAGAAAGTTAAAGATAAGGATTTGGCTGTTTTTTGTAAGCAGTTTGTATCAGTTCTTAATGCGGGTGTTACGGTTATCACTGCACTTGACATGATGGCAGAGCAGATGGATAACAAAACTCTTCAACAAGGCTTGAGAGATGCTCAGGCATATGTTCAAAAGGGTGGTACTCTTGCAGATGCGTTTAAACTTAATCCTAAGATATTCCCACCTATACTTGTCAATATGACGGCAGCAGGTGAGATGTCAGGTAATCTTGAAGTTGCGTTTGAAAGACTTACAACACACTTTGAGAAGAATAACAAATTAAAGTCCAAGATTAAAGGCGCTATGACTTATCCTATTATAATTCTTATAGTAGTATTGGCGGTAGTTGTAGTTCTTCTTTGCACAGTTATACCGCAGTTTGCAGATATGTTTGCAGATATGGGCGCTGAACTTCCGAAGGCTACACAGATGTTGGTTAATTTGAGTGATTTTATGGTACATAAGTGGTATTTCGTTATACTGATTGTTGCTGCTGTAGTACTTGCAATAAAGTTTTTTGGAAAGACAGAAGTTGGTTCTACAGTTTATGCAAATATAGCTATTAAGGCTCCGCTTTTTGGTAATCTAACCATAAAGTCTGCTGCAGCAAGTTTTTCAAGAACCCTTAGTACACTTATGGCTTCAGGTATACCTCTCCTTGATGCAATTGAGCAGGTAGCTAAGATGCAGAACAATAAAATCATAAGAGAAGGTCTGCTTGATGCTAAGGTTCAGGTTGCAAAAGGTTTACCGCTTTCTAAGCCGATAAGAGATATGGAACTTTTCCCACCTATGCTTCCGCAGATGATTAAGATAGGCGAGGAGACCGGTAATATCGAAGATATGATGGATAAGGTTGCTGATTACTATGAGATGGAAGTGGAAAATGCAACTGATGCTCTTACAGCTGCTATGGAACCTATGGTTATCGTACTTATGGCTGTTGTAGTTGGTGGTATAGTAATTGCAATTTACTCGCCTATGCTTGGTATGTACGATGCAATTGATAATTATTAAAACGGATATTCATCGTCAGGCGAGGATGACGATATAATATCATATATAATTTAAAAATAAAAAAGAAAAGGAGAATGATTTATGAAGAAAATGAACAACAAAGGTTTCTCATTGGTTGAGCTTATCATCGTTATAGCTATCATGGCTATACTTGCAGGTGCTATAGCTCCAGCACTTATCAGATACATTGATAAGTCAAGAAAGTCAAACGATGTATCAGCAGCTAAGACTATTAAGACAGCTGTTGAAACTGCAATGGCAAACGAAACTACTTACGAGATTCTTACTACCGGTACTTCAGCTACTAGGGCTGATGTCGATGGTAATTCTATCAAGTACAGTGGAGCAGTTAAGGTTGCTACTGGCATTGCAACCGGCGGAAGCGGCGGTGGAGTAACTATTGAATTAAGTGGTTCTTCAAGTGTTGCAACTGCTAATGCTGATGCTATTACTGAGATTGGTAAGAACATCGGTGAGAAGACTCCAAAGATTAAGTACAAGAAGGCTGCTGATGATACTCATAAGCCAACTTGCTTCTATGTATTATGTTCAGATGGTGGTACTGTAGTAGTTGGTCTTGCTGATGACACCTTAACCTTCTTCTATCAGCTTGCACCAGATCTTAGCAAGTACTATCAGTAAGATTTAAATCATTATTCAGCTATAATTCCACCTGATTCGCCAGGTGGAATTTAGCTGTATAAAAATACTTATTTAAGCGAGGCTTACGTTGAAAGGACAAACTGAATATGAATATAGATATAGAAATTGGAGAAAAAATCCTTTTTTCTGTAGTTTTTGGACTATATGGCATAGTCATAGGAAGCTTTCTTAATGTCCTTATACTTAGGACACCTATTAAGGAAAGTATAACCTTCAAACGCTCGCATTGTATGAGTTGCGGTCATACACTTGCGTGGTATGACTTATTTCCATTATTTAGTTATTTGTTTTTGGGTGGAAAGTGCAGATATTGTAAGGCACATATATCTTGCCAATATCCGATTGTAGAAGGAGCAAATGGCATTCTTTACATAATTATCTATCTTTGCCATGGGTTTACCATTGAAACAATCCTTTATTGTTTGTGCACTTCTGCTTTATTGTCATTGAGCGTCATAGATGCTCGTACACGGGAGATACCCGTGGGATTTAATATTTTTGTATTTATTTTGGGACTGATTAGGCTTTTAACAGACTTAAGTCATTGGAGCCAGTATGTAATCGGTTTTTTTGCGGTCAGCGGTTTTTTGTTTCTTCTTATTCTTATTACCAAAGGAAGAGGTATGGGAGGAGGAGATATGAAACTCATGGCAGCAACCGGCTTACTATTGGGCTGGAAGCTTAATATTTTAGCATTTTTGTTGGGGTGTGTACTGGCATCAGTTATACATCTTACGATGATGGCTATTAAGAAAGCTGACAGATATATGTCCTTTGGACCTTATCTTTCAGCAGGAATTTATATAGCAATGATATGGGGTGAACAGCTTGTAAGCTGGTACCTGAGTATGTGGGCTTTTAAGTCCTTATAATTTAAAATCACTGATTAGCGAGGGAGGCTATAACGAATGGCAAAAAACGGTAAGGTGTTATCTATTGATATCACAAATGAAAGTATTACAATTATTGAATTGACTGCTTCAGCTAAGAAGCAGACCTACATTCACAATGTTATCATCTTTGAAACTCCTGAGGATGCTTACGAAGACGGAGTTATCAAGGAGCCTGATAAGATTGCTGCAGCTATAAGAGATCAGCTTGCAGCCAGAGGAATATCTAACAGAAATGCAATCTTTGTATTATCATCTACTAAGATTGTAAACAGAGAAGTAGTTATTCCGTTTGTAAAAGAGAATAAAATCAGAGGAATCATAAACGCAAACTCATCAGAGTATTTCCCTGTAAATATAGAGGATTACGTGGTTTCTCACTCAGTACTTGAAACAGTTACAGATGCAGAGGGTAACAAACAGTTGAGAGTTCTTGCTGTTGCAGCACCTTCTCAGATGGTTAAGTCTTATTATGATCTTGGAACAAGAGCAGGACTCAATGTAGTATCTCTTGATTACATAGGTAATGCTATGCTTCAGCTTATCAAGACTCAGACTACTGCAAGTGCTACCACAATGGTAATCCAGTTAGGAAGTGAGTCAACAGTACTTAATATAGTACAGGGTGACAACCTCCTTCTTCAAAGAACTGTACCTCATGGTACAAACCCTGTTGTAAATGTTGTTATGGATGAGAAGGGCGTAGATGCTACCACAGCTATGACACTTCTTCAAAACGACAGACTTATAACTGTTGATTTTGATGACAATGAAACAACCGGTGCATTTAGATATTTGATTAACAATATCGGACGTGTAATGGACTTCTATGCATCAAAGAATCCTGATAAGCCTATCGAGGATGTATTCCTTACAGGTGATGGAGCACTTATAAGAGGTATAGACGGTCTCTTTAAAGTTCAGTTAAATGTAAATACAAGAATCATGGACAGCTTGTACAATATCAAGTTTGATCCAAGTATAGATTTAAAGGTTTACAACCCTGTATATCTGGTTACTCCTATTGGAGCTGCTTTTGCACCTATGGATTTCGTGCCGCTTGATGCAGCTAAGGCAAAAGGCGATGGAAGTGGAAACGGTGCTACAATTGCTTGTGCAGCAGTTTTTGTAGTAGCAGTTATTGCGGCAGCGGTTATGGCATTTATGTCAATTAAGGCTAAAAATGATGCCCAGTCAAAGAAAGAGCAGTTAGAGCAGGATATTGCACGAATAAGTGACATAGAGCAGGTTGTAAATGAGATGAATGCTGCCGAGGCAAGATATGTAGATGCTGCTACAATGTACAATACAACATATAGCTTAAATGAAAATGCAAGAGTGTTCATAAGCCAGCTTGAATCAAAGATTCCTACAAATGTTATTATTACAAGCTTCACAAGCTCTGCTGATGGTATAGTTATACCGGCAGTATCGACCAGTTGGGATGGAGTTGCAGACTTTATTATGCAGCTTAAGACGATTGATTGTATTGCAGATGCATATGTATCGAGTGTTTCAAAAGCAATTTCTGATTCTGGCGAAGTTACATATAATTTCACTGCAACTGCAATATATGTTGATACCAGAACAGCGGATGAGCTTGGTGTTGTATCAGAAGAAGCAACTGAAGAAGCAACTGAAGAAGCAGAATAGTAAAGGGGGTTGATGAACATGACACAGAATAATATCAGAATTATCTTAATACTTCTCGCTGTTGTGGTTTTAGGCGGAGTGTATATGTATGTATATAAACCTAATATGGATGACAAATCTACTTTAGATAGCGAGATTTCAACATTACAGGCAAGATATGATGAGCTTAAGGCACAGGAAGTCCACAGAGATGAATATATTGCTTTAACAAAGGAATACAATGAGAAGTTTGATGAGGCGATTGAGATTTTCCCTGCAACACTTGATCAGGAAATATCAGTAATGTTTATGAAGGGTATTGAAAAGGACCAGGGAAATCTTCAGATGGATATTCAGTCTGTTGGACTTGGAAAAGAGGAACTTTTCTATACACTTGGCGGTGCAGCACCTGCAGTTGTTGAAACAGGTGAAGAAGTTGCTGCAAACACAACAGGCTCTTATGATTGTTACAGAGCAGCATTTCCTATATCATATGAAGGCTCATATGAAGGAATTAAAGATCTTATGGATTATATAATGACATATAAATATAGAATGAATGTATCATCTGTAAATATCTCTTATAATTCAACTGATGATATATATTCAGGTACAATCCTTCTTAATGCATATTGTGTTAAGGGCGGTGACAGACAGGCTGATACAGTTACAACTGATGTATCAAATGGTGTCAGCAATATCTTCTTAGGAGGAAGCGGCGCAGCTGCACCGGCAGCAACAGGTTCAACTTCAAATGTAACTGCAAGCTCAAATGATGTTAAGATAACTCTTAACAATGCAGCCAATGATGCAGGTGACGGAATTGTTGTAGCAGCAGGAAGCTCAAAGATTTCTTATGGTGAGAATGATGTTACAACTGTAGATGTTAAGATTGAAGATAATGGTGGCAAAAAGGTTGCTACAATTTCACTTGGTGGTGACGATATAACAGTAGATATATCAGATGATGCAACAAGCTTTGGAATTTACGTTGGTTCATCTGAAAGAGTAGATTCAGGTGATAAGAATGGTATCAAGCTCAATGTATCAAATGATACTGATATAGCTGTTGATGTAAAAGTAGACGGAGATGACAGCTCATCACCAAGATTTACAATGGGCAGCAAAGGTGGAACTGTAAGGGTTAATTAAGAGAGGATGAGGATTTATGGCAAGAAAAAACAATAAGGGTTTTTCTATAATTGAAATTGTCATAGCCATTGCCATATTGTCGTTACTTTTAGTGCCGATAGTAGCTCAGATTAGTCAGACATTCAAAACCGCTCGTATGGCAAAACAACAGCAGTACGTTACGGATGATGCAGTATATCTTATGGAAGACTTTCAAAAGTCTTCCATGGATGAACTTGAAACCAAGTATGGAACACCATCTGTAAAGCCTGAAGATGTTGAATGTAAAGTTTACACAGCAGATGGCTCCGATACAGGAAAGACTGTTAAGTATCATGCATATAAGTATACTCTGAGTAATGTTAAGATGGGTCCGGAACAAAAGGAGTATACCAGAGTTGTAATCTTGGATGATTTGGATACGGCTTTAAAGGGTTGCTCAGACGGTACAGGATTTGGTTATAAGATGGCAGACACAGCTACAGCACCTAGCGGATTTACTTTAAATAGTGAGGGCCATGCGGTTAAATATGATGAAAGTGGCTATATTTCCGGTGTGGTTTGCGATACTACTGACTTGGTTAAAAATCCAAATGATGTAAATCTTGGAAATATGCAGGATATGGATAGTTCAAAGGTGGCTATAGTACCGGGTACTGTGTCAAACTTTGATTCTCAGGTGCAAAAAGCGTTTTTCTCACTTGCTATGGAAAACTTAAGAGAGACCAACCCTGAAGCGTGGGCACAGGCACTGGGACATACTGCAAACGATAGTGTAATCAACCAGAATTACAGCTTAAAAGAAAACATCAAGCTTACAAAGGTTTATATTAATCAGGAAAATGATGCTTCAACAGGCAAAGATTATTATGTTGTAAGTGTAGATGTTTACTATTACAATAGTGTTTTAGATAAAACTTTAAGTTACAATGTTTATTCACAAAAGTTTTATATGGATGAATGCCCGGCTACATATATTGAGTACCAGCCATATGCTGCTGAGTCTGATTCAAGCTATGTTTTTTATTCAGAAGATGAATATTTTATGGTTGATAATTATGTGGAGGGTGCAAAAATCTATCTATACAAACCATATAAGGATCAGATGATGGAGACATCAGGTGTAAATGTCTCCAGTAATTCTACAGGAGAAACTTTATACAAGTTCTATACTAAGAGTGATACGGTTACTCCGGTAACAATTCATTTATGTAGTTTAAATAGCTATAAAGGTAAAAAAGATGACGGAACAGAGGAAACTGAAGGAGAACCGGTGACTTCTAATATTTATACTAATATTGACAAATCAAATTTTGATACAGCGGTTATCAATGATAAATTTACCGATGTAAAAGCAAAAAAATCATCATCTTCCAGAAGGGCATATACGGGATTAAAGTATTTATCTGAAGATGAGAGATTCCAGAGCAGATTATATACTATAAATGTTATATTGACGCCGGTTGATGATGAGGCGGGAAGCAACGCGGTTACGTTTACAGGAGCAAAGGGGGAAAATTAGTTGAAAAAGATAAGAAACTTATTTAAAAAACTAAAAAATAACGGCTCCAGTACCATAATGGTTGTTGTTTCTATGGCATTTATAGGTATAATTGTCGGAGCTTTGCTTACAGCAGCAGGATATGCTTACAGACTCAGAATGCAGGATGTAAATGCAAGAGATAACTTCTATTATGTTGAGCAGGCGATGAATGAAGTATATGCAGGTGTAGGTTCTGAAACACTTAAGAACATGCAGGATGCATATGTTTACACTGTAGAAAATATGGTATATTTTGATCTTGCAACCCAGACATATCTGAAGAGGTCTGATGAAGAAGCAGAAAAGATGTTCAAAGATAAATTTATGGAAAATGTCAGTTCCAATGCATATTTCCAAAAAGCAAATATTGCTGCATCCTTGAGCAAATACATTTCTGATCCGAATATTCATCTTGATCCGACCAGACTTGATGTTGTAGAGAAAAAGGATGCAAATGGTAAGACAGAACTTATAACAATAAAAAATGTAACACTTACAAGAACAGTACAATATAAAAAGGCTGTTGGTGAGTATACACAGACAATTTCAACCGACATAGAAATCGGTAATCCTGATTTTACGGTATTATTCAATTCAACAAGTGGAGGAAGTCCTAATATATTTGATTTCTCACTTGTGGCAGATATGGGTGTTGAAATAGATTCTACGATGCCTGTAACTATAGCAGGAAATATCTATGCTGCAGCTGATTATTATAATAAGGATTATAACAAGAGTACTTATAAAACTTACAGTGGTGACACTGAGACAACTCCAAAGGATGAGGATCAGGTGTTTAAAAATGAATATACTGATGCTGAATCCGGTGAAAAAGTTGAAATCAGTTATCAGCACGGAAGTGTTACATCAAGAGTCTATGACAATAATAATACTGTAAATAATACATACTATAATCAAGTATCTACCATTATGAATATTACTAATGGTGAAAGTGATATAAACAGTAGACAGTATTTTGACGGCGTAAATAAAAGAAGTATGTACTCGGGCTTGTTTATAGATGGTTCAAAAGTATCTATTCTTGCCGATATTGTTATAGTACCGGGTTCTGTATCTGTTATGGACAATGGTTTCCTTTCCATATATGGTAAGAGTGGAATGGCCGTTTCGGAAGCTGAGGTTTGGGCGGATAACTTTATACTCGGTGGTTACAGTGCAAAGGTACCTACTGACAAAAAAGATGATAACGGAAATGTTGTATATTCTTACAACGGCTCAAAGGCTGATATCCGTGCAAATATGTACGTAAGAGACGATACTGAAATTAATTCAGTTGGTTCTACATTTAAGCTTCGTGGTAAGTACTATGGATATGGCGATAGTACTTCAAAGGATAAAAGAACCTTTGTACCTACTGTTGATTTGGAGAATTTCCAGAGAGAATTCCTTCAGTACAATAATAATAGTCTTGTTACCGATTCAAATGGTAATCCTGTTCTTTCAACTGAAAACAGAGGACATTATAACAGTAGTGCAATTATAGTAAATGGTGAGAAGTCTACATTAGACTTCAAGGATGTTACTTCTATTTATCTTGCAGGACGTTCATATATCGAGCTTTCTAAGAAAGTGGATGTAGCAGAAGATGATGATACAGTAACTGATTCAGCGGGAAATACATTGACAAATGTACAGACTATTGAGTTTAATCCTGCAAATAAAATTACAAATTCTAACGGAACTGTAGATACTGTATTTATAAGAGATTATAAGACAGGTGAAAGTTTATCATTTAAGTCAAATCAGGTCGCATATATACCAATCCAGTATACAGGTATTCCTACACCGGCTGTTGCAATGGACGGAAATGTAGCCTTATCTGATGATTGGGGTAAGAGAGCATATGATGCAGACTTACATCCTGCTTTAAGAGGAAGTGATTTGTTTGAAGAGTACTTCCCGGCAGCAAGATTTGTAGATGCAAATGATAAATATGCTATACCTTGTATTATGCAGGAAGTATCAGGAAAGAAATATTACTATTATGATTTTGAAAGAGCTTACAGATATATAGCAAGTGGTAGTGCGGGCTATTATTCAAGTGGAAGAAATCCTGTTGCAGTAAGTACACTTGGTGCTACTTATTGTGATAACTTTGTTGCAAAGTATCCATCAGCAGAAGCATATGCAGCAAGCTTTATCGAGGATTATGTTGCAGAGTTAAATGATCCTAACAGCGTAATAAAGGATTATCTTACTGATATAACAGATTATGATGGATTTGATGCAGGTGATATTATATTACCGAAGTCTGATTCTGTAATGTATTCAAGTGGTGCAATAACTACAAAGGAAGGTGCAGAATTCAATATAGCTGTAAAGGATACAGCAGATCTTTCATCATTGTTTTCTACAGCTTACAACGTAACAGCCACAAGTCCAGATGCAACTGATTATTCAGATGGACTTGAGAAAGAGTATAATTATGTGAAGTGGAATTTAGGACATTTTGCTGACTCCGATTCACTTGAAAAGACTTATATTGATGACCTTGTAACTGATACAACAGGTAAGTTTAGCGAGGCTTCAATTACACCTATCAATAAGTACCTTAACTTTGATAAGATTAATTCTGTAAGAAAGCTTGATCTTTCGTCAGGATATTATGTTACCGCTTCTAATGAAAACGTAATTGTAGATGAAACAGGAGTTGTTAAGGGAATTATATTGACAAAGGGTGATGTAATATTTGGTGAAAATGTTACTGGCTTTGAGGGCTTGATAGTATCCGGTGGTAAGATATACATTTCAAATCATATGCAGACTATCAATGCGAGTGCTGAGATTTGTAGAGCAGTACTTAGAGAATGCCAGTTATCAGGTGATAATGATTGCCAGGAATTCCTTAAGCTCTTCAAAGGATATGAAGGATCAGAGATTATCGAAGAAATAGAAGATACTGATGCAAAGACTATTGACACTATTGACTATTCAGATGTTGTAAGATTTAACAACTGGATGAAGAACGTAGAATAGGGGTGGTGCTGATGGTTGAAATTAAAGAGAGAATTAAAAAAAGCATTAAAGATAATAGTGGTTTTTCTTTAACAGAGTTAATCATTGTTTTAGCCATAATACTTATTATGACGGTTGCCTCGTTTGTTACTATAACAATTATGCATAGTGCAAAGGCTAAGGAAGCAGCCAGCTCTTTCGAAAATGCACTTACTGAGGTAATAAGTTTATCTAAGAATAATGGCGTAGATAAAAATAGTAATGGCGTCATTGATGTTGATGAAGGAAAATACTCCATAGGTCTTAGAATTTACAAGGATGGAAGAAAGTATTATCTTCAGAAATGTATATGTGAAAAAAATGCTACAGGCGAATATACTTATGTAAGCTTACCTACAAGTGATGCATATATCAGTTCTTTAAATGAGAGCTCTGGTAAGGGAGTATGTTTATCTTCATATGTTAAGATTAACTATTATGATATCGACGGAAATGATAAAAGTGCAGATTCTTATGTCATCGCCTTCAATAAAAAAGGAGAATGTGTGCTTGGCTTTGGTCGATATGAATTCTTGAAGGCTAGTACAAATAGTAAGATTGTTTCAGTTTCTGTTAACAAGAATGGAAGCTATATATCAAAATAGATAAGGAGTGATGAACGTTGACGAAAAAAATTAAAAGCAATAACGGTTTCACCCTTATAGAATTGGTTATTGCTCTAGCAATGCTTGCTTTTATTATGACAGCTGTAAGTGCACTTATGGGAAGCAGTGTACTAAGCTTCAGAAAGTCAAAGGCGAATATAAGCATTCAAAACTCTGCACAATCAACGTACGATAAGCTTTCAGACGTGATTATGCAGGCAAAAAGGGTAGTAATATACGGTTACCAATGCAGTGCAGATGTGGATTTTGAAAATGCTAAACCGGGTGATGCAGCCGGAGGAACATTTACAGCCAAATATTATGTTCCTGATACGGCAACCAAAAAAGAGCTTACGGATGCTGGGGTCAGTGAGGCTAATATAGTAATTTTCTCGGATATGAGTCCGGCGGATAAGGATACAAAGATATATGTAATTAAGATGATTATAGATATCTCTGTACCTATTGATAAGATAACAGCTATAGACCCATCATATACGGCGGCAACAACCGGAGTTGAAGTAAATGATGCGTTGCATATCGGAAATAAGGTCAAAATCAATAAGATTGAAGATGGTGTGTATGATGCAAATGATATGCTCAGAAATACCTTTACATTTGATGGTGAGAATATGTATTATGAAAGACAGTACGCACTTCAGACCGGAAAAAATGATGTAATTAGTGGAACTGATAAAGAAAAGTGGTTGTTTACAAATGTTTTCAATTATGTGACTATAGGTACATCTAAAGTTACAGGCTGTGTAGCAACAGTTGACTCAAAGAATGGTGCCATTGGTTTGAACCTTTACTTCCATGATAAGAATATGGAATATACAACAAATGGTATGGTTAAACTCAGAAACTCAGATGTTTTAGAGAATAAATAAGAAAGGTTGGTAAAAGCGAAATGAAAAGAAACATGAAACTCAAAGTAACTGCATTAGTTGCACTGCTTTTTATGGCTATTGCCGTAACTTTCTTATCCTTCTCTCATGCGGATGAGGAGATAGAGGATGAAAGCTTATTAAAAGCAGCTGATACAGCAGCAGATGTAGGTACTAAGACCAACATTGATTATATAATTGCTAATTCAAATACCACTGATCCGGATGTTGATCCATATTATAATATTATTGAGATATATTCGGATACTACTCCTTCAGGTCTTAAGGATTTTGTGGAAAATAAAGGCTTTGAAAATTATGTAATCAATGGGTATTCAACTCTTGGTGAGGCTATGAAGACCGGAATGGTTAAGTATACGTCTTATCAGGTAAAGAGTATTACAAATGCCAGTACAGATGAGCTTATTGCAATATCAAATGCAGATCTTATATATGTAAATCAGGGAACCACACCATTTGGTTCAGGAAATGATTTGGCTGAGAGTTTGTATGATATTCTTCATACCTACGCTGTTGGTGATTATAAGCCTATCATAATTAACAGTGAGAGTAAGTCAGGCAGCAACAGCGGTGGTAATACTACCACTCAGGAGACAATGGCAACTCTTGCTACAGATGTTTTTTCATCAGGTATATATTATTATACTTTCGGATGGGATAAAGATAAACAGACTACAGCACAATTCCTTACACATCAGAATGGTTCCATGTACCTTGGTATAAATGGCAGAACTCAAAATTCAAAGGGAAAGTGGACTACTCTTATCAAGGAAGAAAAGGATGCAGATGGCAATCTTGTAAAGGATGCAGATGGCAATACTAATGTTCTGGACACAAAGCAGATGGCTAAGTTCCTTGTTATAAGCAGCACAGGTACAAGCACAAGCACAATGAAGACTGAACTTTTGCCTTCTTCCTTGAATGAGTTCAGTCCTGCAGGATATCATGTGGATGGTGAAACTGATGATTTCGCATTACCTGCAGGTTCAACTTCAAAGCTTTATGATGTTAAAGGAACGATAGTTACAAATTCAATATACAATGGTAAGTATACGACTCCTGATGTAATTCAGTTAGATGAAGCTACAATTGCCGATATTGAAGCAGGTACTATCGAGCTTGGAAAGTATGATTTTATATTAATTGATGATACAGTTACCGGTAATATTTCAACCGATGTATATAACAAGTTCTCAGGAGCAATGTATGCAAGCGTAAGTATTGTTTATCCTGCAGGCCTTAAGTCTACAACTTCAACAACTACAGGTACTACAGTTGATGATGTTCAGGCAACTAATTATTTAGAACTTTATTATATGGTTGCTACAACTGATAATATAGCAAGATATGATAATGTAATGGTCACAAGCAAGAAAGAGCTTGATACAATTATGGCAGGCGGTGAGACAGGTGCCGGTGCTATAGCAAGTCTTATCAACAAATCTACTTACAGAGGTATAGGTGGTAAGGGAAGTTCTTCAAATATGTATACGGTACTTGAAATCCAGCCTTGTTATCCTATAGATGAGGATTTGGCATCAAGACAGGGTGGAAAGTATTATACTATACCTGCCAACGTGCTTAATGATGTTGACAAGGATACACTTTCAAGAGATGAAAATGGCAATATCAATGTAGAGTACTATGATTGGGAAATCAGCAAGAAAAAGATAGCTGATGCAGTAGGTATAGATGCAAGTAAGATTCAGATAGTTCATATGTCAACAGAGGAGCTTGCAGCCAGCAAGGAGCCAATTCTTGGAACCTACGACCTTATATATGTTGGTGGTAACAAATCAGCACTTAAGGAGCCTCAGAATTGGAGAAACCTTGCAGGACTTATGAACTGGGGATATATGAGTACTACAGGTGCAGCACTTGAAAACTATAAATATTTCCCTATATATACAATGTACACTCATAACGGTGATATGGTTGCGGTTTCGGTTTCCTCTCTTGGTTATTCGGGTGGAGATGTTAAATCAGGAAGCCCGGCAGCAGAGGTATACTTAAATGGTTCATATCAGTCATCATTCTCACTTTTAAATGGTAATGATATATCATATGACAGATTGGAAGAACTTAATAATTACGTTGCAGCAGGTATGCCGGTTATCGTTGAAAAGAGTGTAACAGAGGCTTACAATGCGGTTATTAATAATCCGGATGGAAATGAATATCTTCAAAATTCTATCGATCCTGATTGTAATATGAGGAAGTTCCTTGATACATGTTATGCAAGGAAGACAACAGACGGAAGTACCACACCGGCTAAAGCTTCTGATCCAAAGAATACTGTATTATGGGGCATAACTAATACTTCTAATGATGCTACATTTACAGATTATGATAAGGTTAACAGTCTTGTTAAGGGTTCAACCTCAAGACCTAAGCTGGTTGTTACTTCAATGCCTGTAGAGTATAATTATTATGATGCAAGCACAAGACTTAGTGAGGGTAAGCTTAATTTCTCATATGAAGTTGAAGGCTCATCTGATTATACAACAAAGCTTCTAGTAGATGATGACGGAGACTGCGTGTTTGAAACAGAAATTTCCAGTGATCAGGGCGATATAACTATTACTAAAAATAGTGTTAAGTGTACGCTTTCAGATAAGTTCTTTGGACCTATATATTGGAAGCTTGAGGTTACTGATAAGACATCAGGTATGACAGCTTATACAACCGGAGTTTCATATATAAAGAACAGTACAGGCAAAAAGCAGACTGTAAGAGTTCTTCAGATTATGCCGGGTGCAGCTGTGGAAGAAACTAACTGGGCAGGCACAAAGATTGTATCTACACACGGTGAAGGTGCGCAAGGTTCTAATGCACTTTACTTCTGTCCAATATGTCAGCAGGCATACCAGAGGCTTGAGTATTATCCTCTTGCAAACAGCACAAGTCCGATTGATATAAGATATAGTGGTACAGGTGCTTATAATGAAAGTACCAATACAACTCCTAGTACAGGTCACACAACCAGCAATGATCCATATCTTGGACAGCATGAGCATATTTTCGGTCTTCCAAAGTATGACAGTAATATGACAATGGGAACAGGCTTTGGTTCAGGTGCAACCTATTATACAGGTGTTGATGATTGGTCAACTAACCTTGCTGATGATGTAGGAGATCTTTACGATTTCGATCTTGATATCATGCTTAGAGGTGAGTTTGAGGAATATTCAAGAAATATAGCTGCAGCTTATGACTTCTCAAATATGAGTGCTGCTGATAAGACGGCTAAGATTAATGCCTTTACAATTGATGCTTCAGATCCTGATTATAATGAATGGGCAGCGCTTACAACTGATGATGCAAAGCTTAAATTTATAACCAGAAGAGAGTATCAGGAGTTGGCAAACGGTGCATATCAGAATTATGTAAATGCTAAAGCTGATACAGAGACAGCTATCCCTGCACTTGAATCAGCACTTCAGACTGCAATAGCAAGTAATTCAGGCGGATATGCTGAAGATTTAAATATAGTTTTAAGGACAAGAAGATATTCAGATATCTTTTCGGCAGTATCAAGTGGAGGAACCTTTAGATATACTTATCCATGGAATGCTGAACAGTTGGCTGTAGCAAATGCATATTTTGACTACAGAGATCTGAAAGAGATTGAAGTAACTTATCATAAGCAATATAAAGAATATAACAGATATGCTTATCCGGATAACTGGTTACTTGGATGCTATGATATGATAATTATCGGACCTTCAGATGACTTTGCAGGTGATGATATGACTGATCCAACCGCACTTGCAGACCTTATAGATTATATGTCTAATGATGGAAGCTTACTCTTATTCCATGATACATTGACAGCATCAAGAAATTCCGGTTCTCATGTACTTACCTCTACTCTTAGAGATTACTTCGGTATGAACAGAAACAGAGGACTTTCACTTGGATCAAGTGCAGCAACCGGTATGTATTATCTGCCATATTCATCATCTGATTCTGACAGATACTTTATGACAAACCTTTCATACAAGCCTACGACGGATACCGGAAGGTATGCTTCATGGGTCAATGATATGAAAGCAGGATTTAGTGGATTTAATCCTGGCAGATATTTGACAGATGTTGTATATACAGACTCATTTGCAACAACTGATTACGGTACCAACGGTGCAAGTGGTGGTTCACCTTATAAATACGGACAGCAGTATTGGGAAATTGCTACAGTTTACATGAAGAGTAGTAATGCAAACTTTGTTCCTGAATTAAAGGCATCTAACAAGTATGGTACCGATAAGGCAAGTCAGAATAATAAGGGTATAGTAACACAGTATCCATTTACACTTAGTGATGACCTTAATATATCACCTACACATGCACAGCATTATGCACTTGAGCTTGATGCTACCAAGATGACGGTTTGGTACTCACTTGCAGGTGGTAACAATGGTGCAGTTAATGGTAAAGCAGCTTCAGCTTCTTCCATGTATGCGGCATCAAGAAATGATGGTATGGATAACTACTTCATCTATTCATACGGAAATGTAAACTACTGTGGTGCCGGACATTCAAAGGTAACAGGTGTTTACAAGGATAACAATGATGAACGTAGACTTTATATCAATATAATTGTTAACTCGGTTAAGAATTCAGTTAACCAGCCGGGTATTACGGTTTATGATTATAAGACTGAGAAAAAGAAGGCTAAGGATGGTACTGATTATATAATTGAAGTTAAAGATGTTGATGCATGGCCTGAGTTTAGCTTTAGCGCAACAGTAGATACAAGCGAACCGGGTAATAAGCTTGAGAGAGTAAGAATTTACTACGATTTGGATTACTTAACTGCAACGGGTAATAAGGATGCTTATGTAAATGATAAGTTCCATATCCTGATTGCTGATATGACCAAGGATAAAGATGGTAATCCACTTAAGTCCGGAACTATATATGATGTTGGTAAAGAATTAGCGGCATTACAGCTTAAAGCAGAGTACTTTGAGCCGTACAATCAGGAATATACTTATATAGTAATTGAGGCTACTGACTCAAAGGGCAATATTGCTTACCAGCGTATCAAGATTAAGCTGTTACCATACTTGTTCGAAATGACTCAAAATAATATCAACATATTTTTGGATATGATTGATAAAGTATAAAGTTTAAAAACAGATATCCCCTTTATGAGAAATCATAAAGGGGATTTTTTATTGATTATATATTTTTATGGGGTATAATAAGTATATCAATAAATTAAAGAGGTTTAGTAGTATGGACAGAATTTATAATCTTATGAAAAAATTCAGGATGAACGCTTTAATTCTTACAGATGGATATAATATTCATTATTTGTCAGGATACAGTGGTCATACTGGAATGGCACTTATTACTTTAAAGCATAAGCGTATTTTGACAGATTCAAGATATACGGAGCAGGTGTCTTTAGAAGCACCGGATTTTGAATGTGTGGATATAAAATCAGACGGCTATGCGAAGTGTATAAACCGGCTGCTTGTCGAAGAATTTTTTCCGTCAATAAATTATGATGCGGATAATAATTGTACACCGGATGCTGTGGAAAGCTCGTGTAAAACCTGTGCAAACACTGTGTGTAAAGGAAATACGATCCGGGTCGGTTTTGAAAATGAAGAAATATCTTACAAGCAGTTTAAGCAATTTTTGGATGAACTTGATGATAAAATCGGTTTAATGCCTTTAGATGACAAGATAAATAATTTAAGACGGGTTAAATCTGAACCTGAGATTGAAAAGATTGCTATGGCAGAACATATAGGGGATATGGCATTTGCTTATGTTAGGGATATTATTAAGCCGGGTATGACAGAGGTTGAGGTTGCACTTTTGCTGGAAAACTATATGAGAAGTCATGGAGCTTCGGGATTAAGCTTTGATACAATAGCGGCTTCAGGTAAAAATTCGTCACTCCCACATGCTGTGCCTACTGATAAAATCATAGAAGAGGGCGATTTCCTTACTATGGACTTTGGTTGTGTATATCAGGGATATTGCTCTGATATGACAAGAACTGTCTTAATAGGTAAGGAACCAAGTGAAAAACAAATACATGTATATGAAACTGTTCTCAAGGCTCAGCTTGCAGCCCTTAAGCTTATAAAACCGGGAGCAGTCTGCTCTGAAATAGACAAATGTGCAAGAGATATCATAGCAAGTGAAGGATATGGAGATTATTTCGGACATGGTTTAGGTCATAGCGTAGGTCTCTTCATACATGAAGAACCTCGACTCTCACCAAAATGCCACGATATACTTGAACCCGGTATAACAGTTACCGTAGAACCGGGAATCTATATACCGGGTGAATTCGGTGTAAGGATAGAAGATCTTGTAGTCGTAACCGAAGATGGCTGTCGTAATCTTGCTGCATCTCCTAAAGAGTTATTATGCATATAGGTGTGTTATATGGATAGTCATCTTGTCATGTCCTTATCCTATATAAAAAATGCGCAAAGCATGGCGTTAAGTGACACGTGCCATGTGTGCGCATTTTTTCATACAGGATAATCACCATAAAACAAGGAGATGGCTTTCGTTAATATATTTTTGGTGCTAAGCAAATCGTGAGCGTCAGCGAGATTTGCGTGTACCATAAAATATATTAACGAAAGCCATCTCCTTATTATACTTTGAAATATTATGCTCTTGATGAATATTCGCCTGTTCTTGTGTCAATTCTTATCATATCACCCTGATTGATAAAGAGTGGTACGTTAAGAGTAGCACCTGTTTCAACTGTACAAGGCTTTGTAGCACCTGTAGCAGTATCACCTTTAACACCAGGCTCACATTCGGTAACAAGTAAGTCTACTGATATAGGTGGCTCAACTGCAAATACTGAACCGTTGTGTGAAGCAATCTTACAATTTTCATTTTCCTTAACAAACTTAAGGGCATCTCCGATTACGTCAGCGTTTATAGCTATCTGATCATAGGTTTCACTATCCATGAAGTAGTATAAATCGCCATCCTGATATAAGTACTGCATATCCTTTCTGTCGATATGAGCATTTTCAAATTTTTCAGTAGGACGGAATGTCTTTTCTACAACACCGCCACTTTTTATATTTTTAAGCTTTGTTCTTACGAAAGCTGCTCCCTTGCCGGGCTTTACATGCTGAAATTCAATTATCTGGTATATATTACCTTCTAATTCAATTGTTATACCGTTCTTAAAATCTCCTGCTGAAACCATAATTTTCCTCCTTAAAATCGCATATAACATATTCTAATATAAATACAGCTTTTTTTCAACTGTTTTTTATAATGTAATAATTTTTTGTTTATTACATATATTTAATTTAAAGGAGGTATGTGAAGGAAATGATAAACGAGGTTTTTAAACTTTTATCGCCATCAATTAAGTGTCTTATAAAAGATATTAATATAGATTTTTCAAAGCTTACGGAGATTAGATTAAGGATTAACGAACCGCTTATTTTTGTTTTTGTTGATGGAGAGTATTTTTTGTGTGAAAAGAGAAATTTTACGGTTAATCGAAAGCTCGCATACAGAGTAAATGCAGAGGATATACGCTATGCATTGGATATGATTTCAAATTATTCACTTTATGCTTATGAGGACGAGGTCAGACAGGGTTTTATAACGATTTGCGGAGGTCACAGGGTTGGTCTGATGGGACAGGCTGTTATGGATAATAAAAGTGTAAAGAGTGTCAAGCACATTTCTTTTATAAATATAAGAATAGCTCATCAGATAAATGGCTGCGCAAATGAGGTCTTGCCTTATATCTATAATGAAGGAAGGGTTCTTCATACGCTTATTATATCTCCGCCGGGAGGAGGTAAAACTACTCTTTTAAGGGATATGATACGGTGCATTTCTGATGGTAGCAGTCTTTGCAAGGGAATGAATGTCGGTGTAGTGGATGAACGTTCGGAGATTGCTGCCTGTTACATGGGTGTTCCTCAAAATGATGTTGGAATAAGGACTGATATACTTGATGCGTGTCCAAAAGCCGAGGGGATGCTTATGATGCTTCGTTCCATGAATCCAAAGGTTATAGCTGTAGATGAGATAGGAGGAAGGGAAGACATTGATGTTATCTCTTATGTCATTAACTGTGGCTGCAGCATACTTGCAACAGTACACGGATATTCCGTTGACGATATAAGAACCAAGCCGGTTTTAAGGAAGCTTGTGGATGAAAAAAACTTTGAAAGATACATTGTTCTGGGTGGCAGACACAGTATGGCAAAAGCCGGTGATAAATATGATGAAAGGCATAATATAGGTAGAGTAAGTAATATATTTGATGAGAGGGGAAATGAGCTATTGCTAAAGTCATATTTGCGTGCAAATTAGCCGGTGTATGTATGGTTGTCGGAGGCTCGCTCATTCTGGGTATAAGCTATGCCTTGAAAATGTATAAAAGGAGAGAAAACCTCAAGGCATTTGAGAGAATTCTTATATATATCGAAAGTGAGATAAGATACAGGCATTCGATTTTAAGTGTAGCATTATTAAATGCAGCAAATAAATCAGACGAGCCCTTTAAGTCCTGGCTTTTATATCTTGTAAAGAGATTAAATGATAACAAAGACAAAAGCAACATAGATTATGATTATAATACTTTAAATGATTTTAGTATAGATGATGGTGATGATAGGGACGAAAGCAGTTTCTCAGATATTTGGATGGATTCGCTCGCGCTTCTTACTTCATCCTCATGTTTTTCCAAGGAGGATTTGGAGGATATATCTCATATAGGACAAACTTTGGGATATCTTGATATTGAGGCTCATAAAATGGGACTTAAGCTTGAAATTGATAATATCCATGATAAGATAAATGATTTTAATTCTGATTTGAAAGACAAGATGAGAATTTCGGTTATATCAGGTGCCGTTATCGGCATTTTGGTTGTAATAGTTTTGGTATAAGGGGATTATAATATGACGATTTCACTTATATTTAAGATAGCGGCAGTAGGAATAGTGGTAGCACTGTTAAATCAGGTTTTAAAGCATTCGGGGCGGGATGACCAGGCGTATCTGGTCAGTCTGACCGGGCTTATTATAGTTTTGTCGTGGGTGGTTCCTTACATATATCAGCTTTTTAATGATATAAACAGTCTGTTTAATTTTTGAGTATTTATACATATAAAAAGAGGTGAAAGCTGTATGAATATCGGTGGTCTGATGGCTCTTATTATTATAGCGGTTATGCTGGCGGTGAGCCTTAAAAATAAGAGCCCGGAGATAAGCAGTATTATAAGTCTCGGACTATGTCTTTCAATTATAGCCATATGTGTTGAAAGAATGAAAATAATTGTTTTCCGTATCAAAAATATAGCTGTAAATGTAGATATAGATAAGACCTATATTTTAATTTTGTTAAAGCTGCTTGGGATTGCTTATCTGTGTGAATTTGCTGCAGGGATAAGTAAGGATGCCGGATATGGTGCGGTTGCATCTCAGATTGAGCTTATGGGTAAGCTTACGATGCTCATGGTTTCAATGCCTGTTTTATCGCAGGTTATAGATATCATTATCAGTATGATGAGGTGAGAGCATGAGACTTGGATTTGTAGGACTGGCCTTTTTATTATTATCATCAGGGATTAATGGGTTTAACAGTTACGATGTCCGGTCAAATCCCGGATATTATTTTTTTGAGTCAAATACGGAAAAAAATGAAATTAATAAAGAAAATGCCAATTATGAAGAAGAACCTGATAGTGATGATAATGAACGATATGAACAAGATTATAATGACCAATTTACATACAGTGATGACGCGGCATATGACAACATATATGATAGGCTTGAATTAGATACCTTGGACAAGGAGTTAAAGAAAAGCGGTATCAATCTGTCACTGAGTGTGAAGGACATGATTAAGGATATATCAAAGGATGACACAAAGAAAATAGCAGACAGGTTTAAGATAATTATTAAAAATGCCTTAATTGGGCAGATAGCTGATAATAAAAGCCTGATGATCATGCTTATAACAGTTGTTTTAATCGGCTCTGTTTTTGTCAATGTATCCGGATCGATGGGTAACGGTTTTATAAGTGAAAATGGTTTTTATATTACATATCTGATAATTACTGCAATCTTGCTTACGTCATTTATGATAACTCTTGATATGGTTAGTGATTCTATCAGGCTTTTACTTAATCTTGTCAAATTAATTATTCCGTTTTTTGCTATTGCGATTAATTTTGTTGGACATGCATCCTCTGCTGCAACTATGTATGAGATTATCATGATTGGTATATGGCTTGTCGAGTCTGTTATCCTAAATATTATACTTCCGATGATAAGGTTTTTTGTTATTGTAACGCTTGTAAATAATATTAACAAAGAGGACTATTTTTCAAAGCTTACAAAGCTGATAGAAAGTCTGGTTAATTGGATTTTAAAGACAATTATTTTTTTTATAGCAGGGCTTAATATCATTAAAAGTCTGATTGAACCGCATATTGATATGCTTGGGAAAAATGCTGTAAGTAAGGTGGTTTCCGCACTTCCTTCAGGTACTATGATTTCGGTTCTTACAGGAACCTTTTTGGGAGCCGGAGTTGTCGTAAAAAACAGTATAGGTATAGCGGGGATAATTCTGATAGGGTTGATTGTCTGTGCGCCGGTATTAAAAACCTTATTTGTTATGCTGATTATAAGGGTCACTGCGGTGATACTCCAGCCCATTGGAGAAAAACGTTATATAGAAGGTCTGGAAGGTTTGGCACAGGGGATAAAGCTTTTACTTTTATGCATTTTTTCTGCTGTAACCCTGTTTGTACTTACTATCGCTATTATGGCTTATGCAACCAATTCGGGAGGATATTAGTAAGGTTTCAGAATTATTTTTAATTTAAATTCGGGGGAATGTATTATTGATTAGTGCGTGGATGAAAGGGCTGGTTATTTATCTTATCCTGTCAGGGCTTGTAATGAAGCTTGTCCCGGGAAAGAGTTATGAGAGATATATCTCTCTTTATATGGGACTTATTTTGGTTATTATACTGTCCAAACCTGTTCTTATGATTTTTAATTTTGATGATTCGTATGCGGACACTCTTATGGAAAGCTTTGACAGTTACCTTTCGTTTAATCGGGAAAATTATAATGAGCCTGGTGCCTATTATACATATTATGAGCTTGGATTGAGTGAAGCGATAAAGGAAGGATGTAAGGAGGAGGGGATAGCTGTTTATGATGTATCGGTTGTAACGGATGAAAATAATAATGTACTTTCCATAACTGTTTATGTGGGTAGTAATGAAGATGAAAATTATTTAAAAAGTTTAATTAATGATGTCTATAAATCTGATTTTGAGAGTATACATATAGTAAGACGGTGAAATGATGGAGCTTAATTCTTTATTTAATATTTTCAAGGGTAAATCAAACAAATTAATTACATTTATTTTAATAGGTGTGCTTTTGCTTATTATAGTTATGCCTGTAAAAAACAAAAGCATCTATCCGGATACCTCCGATACGGAGGTTAAGGGCAGCAGTTATGATGCTTCTTCGGATTATCAAAAAGATGCTTCTGATACTTACGGAAGTATGGCTGCTTATTATGAGGATAAGCTTAAAGGTATTTTGGAAAAATCTTATGGTGAAGGTACTATGAGTATCATGGTTACCATGAAAGGTCGTGATGATTCGGGAGATTTTTATGGTAATTCCTCATATGAGGATGAATATCAGGTGGATGGCGTTTTGATAGTTGCAGCTGTAAGGAGTGATGAGGCGGCGGATATAGCATTTGCAGTATGCGCACTTTTTAATCTGCCTGCGCATAAGGTAGCTGTATTGATTAAAAAGTAGGATGTATCAATAAGAAATTAATCAGGAGGTAGGTTTTATTATGAAAAAGGCTTTTAAGAAAAATCAGGTGGTTATAGCAGCTTTGACAGTGTTGCTGGGTGTGGCCGGTTACATAAATTTTTCCGGTAATGATGTCAATCTTGGAAAAAAGAGTAAGGATAACGGTAAAGAGGCTACGGAGGAGGTTTTCGCGGAAAACGGACAGGAGGATATCGTGGTTGATGTGGCAGAAGGCGAGCTTACACTTTATGATGTAGAGGGTGAGGAAAATATCGAGCTTAATTCGGACGAAGAGGATATAGGAGAGGCTGTTTTTACCTCTGCGGATGTGTCCGGAAGCCTTGTAAATATCAAGCTTAACAGAGAACAGGCACGTTCAAAGAGTAAGGAATATTATCTTGAGATAATTAACAGCGACAGTATGGAGGAAGCAGTGGTTCAGGAAGCAACATCGGCATATGTTAAGCTTACAGAGGATATGGAAAAGGAAGCGGATGCAGAAACCCTGCTTATGGCAAAGGGCTTTGACAACGCAATTGTGTCAATAAGCGATAACTCTGTAGACGTGGTTGTCAGCAATACAGAGCTTACAGACATTGAAAGAGCACAGATAGAGGATATCGTTGTAAGAAAAACAGGCTGCAGTGTCGATCAGATCGTTATAACCTCTATGGCAGAGTAGAATAATAAAACTGATAATTCTATATGTGATTTTGTTGCAATATCATAAAATATTGGGTATAATTAGATAAATATTTTTTGATAGGAGGCAATTATCGTGGAGGAAAAAAAGATTGAAAATATCGGAAAGATTAATATAGCAGATGATGTTGTTGCATCTATAGCAGGTATCGCAGCAATAGAGGTTGACGGCGTTGCAAGACTCACAGGAGGAATCTCTAAGGAGGTTGTAAGTAAGCTTGGTAAAAAGAAGCTTGCAAAGGGTGTAGAGGTTACTATAGTTGACGGAAATGTTGAAGCTGATGTTTCTGTGGAGCTTGAATATGGCAACAATATCGCTAAAGTTTCTAAAGAGGTTCAGGCAAGAGTTAAGCAGTCTATTGAAAATATGACCGGTCTTAATGTTACTGTTGTAAACGTTGTTGTTTCAGGGATAAAGCTTGACTAGTTTACATAGGGGAAAGCAGGTTTAATTATGACTAGAAGAAGTCTCAGAGAAAACATATTTAAGATCTTGTTTAAGCTTGAATTTAATGATATTCATGAGATGCAGGAGCAGATTGATTTTTCCCTTGAGGGGATAGATGATCTATCCGGGGAAGATGAAGCATATATCACCGATAAGACTAAGAAAATCATATCTCTTATCGGTGAAATTGATGCTGTAATCAGTGATATTTCGGTAGGCTGGAGTATTGAGCGAATCGGTAAGGCTGAGCTTGCCATACTTCGTCTGGCTGTTTATGAGATAAAGTATGATGAAGATATACCTCTAAATGTAGCAGTTAGTGAGGCAGTAGAGCTATCCAAGATTTACTGTGGAGAAGAAGCGGGAAGCTTTGTCAATGGTGTTTTGACCAAATTAAATGATTGAACATTATGAAGATTTACAGTGTAGGACAAATAAATAATTATATAAAAAATATTATAACCCAGGATTATGTACTGAAAAGTCTCACGATTAAAGGTGAGGTTTCTAACTGTAAGTACCATAGCCTGGGACACATTTATTTTTCGTTAAAGGATGAGACCGGTACCATACCTGCTGTTATGTTTAAGGGTAATATAGCAAAGGGTCTTTCGTTTAAAATGGAAGATGGTCAAAAGGTTTTGGTAACGGGAAGTATAGGTGTTTACGAGAGAGACGGAAAGTATCAGCTTTATGCATCCTCTGTCAAGCTTGAGGGTGTAGGTGATTTACATGCCGAGTTTGAACGTCTTAAATATAAACTCAATGAAGAAGGACTGTTTGATCCGGATTTAAAAAAGCCTATTCCGAAATTCCCTAAAAAAGTTGGTATTGTAACAGCTAAAACGGGAGCTGCCATACAGGATATTTTAAATATAGCACGAAGAAGAAATCCTTATGTGGAGCTTTTCTTATATTCGGCTAAGGTTCAGGGTGAGGGTGCTGCCGACACAATAGTACAGGGTATAAAGAAGCTTGATGCTATGGGTATGGATACGATAATTGTCGGTCGTGGCGGTGGTTCTATAGAGGATCTTTGGGCATTTAATGAGGAAAAGGTTGTAAGGGCTATATATGAGGCTAAAACTCCGATTATATCCGGAGTAGGACATGAGATTGACATTACGCTTTCGGATTATGCTGCTGACCTTAGGGCACCGACTCCGTCTGCGGCATGCGAGCTTGCATTGCCGGATGTTATGACTACCGTCAATCAGATAAAAGGATATAAAGGATCTCTTGATAACCTTATGAGGTCTAAGCTTTCCATGTACAAGCTTAAGCTTGAAAAACAACAGGAGATGCTTTTAAGACTTAATCCGAAGACAAAACTTGATAATCAGAACCAGTATCTTTCAGAGCTTTATGACAGACTTAAAAAAACGATGGAGGATAAGTTTAACAGATATAAACACAGATATGAGCTGTTAAGTGTAAGGCTCAACGGTCTTTCGCCTACGGCAAAGCTTATCGGCGGTTTCGGATATATAGAAAAAAAAGGCAGACCGGTTTCTGATGTCAGTAAAATAAAAGAAAATGATGAGATTGATATAACTATTAACAACGGCCGGATAAGTACAGTTGTAAAAAAGGTTGAGGGTGATAGCGATGAGTAAAGTAAAGGATAATGAAAAAAAAGAAAATGAAAAGGACAAGCTTGTTATAGAGGAGGCATTTGCCAGACTTGAAGAAATAAACAAGCTTTTGGAAAATCCCGATACAAGTCTTAAGGAGTCTCTTTCACTTTATAGTGAGGGAGTTAAGCTTGTAAATGCCTGCAAGGAAAATCTTGAGGGAGTTGAAAAACAGATACAGATTATAAATGAAGAATAAGGTTCTTTATGAAAAAAGGAGATACATATTTGATGAGTAATAGTGTATCGGATATTGAAAATATAATTTATAAGTATATCCCTACTGCAAAGGGATACCAGCAGGATGTGCTTTCGGCTATGGATTATGCGTTTTTGGCTGGCGGCAAGAGGATTCGTCCAATGATGATGAAGCTTTGTTTTGACATGCTTTCTGAATCTTTAGATACATATGATGAAAGCGTTATCGGACCTTTTATGGCAGCTATAGAGATGATTCATACATCATCACTTATACATGATGATTTGCCGGCACTTGATAATGATGAATTAAGAAGGGGAAAGCCTACTGTACATGTTAAGTATGGAGAAGATGTTGCTATACTTGCAGGTGATGGGCTTCTTAATTATGCATATGAAACGGCAGCAAAGGCATTCTCAATTAAACCCGGGGATGCGGGAATTGAAAAGGCATTTGCAATTCTGGCATCTAAAGCCGGAGTATACGGTATGCTCGGTGGTCAGTCTCTGGATGTTGTTATGACAGGGAAAGAGCTTTCTGATGATAAGCTGGAGTTTATTTATCTCAATAAAACCTCGGCACTTATTGAAAGCTCTATGATGGTAGGAGCAGCACTTGCAGGTGCAGATGATACGTTGGTATCAAAGCTTGAGGAGGCTGCCCGTGCGGTGGGTATGGCTTTTCAGGTTCAGGATGATATTCTTGACATAAAGGGTGATGAGGCAGTAATCGGAAAGCCGGTTCACAGTGATGAAAAAAATGATAAATATACTTATGCAACCATTCATGGGATAGAGGAATCAAAGAAGTATGTAAAGGAAATGTCAGATAAGGCAAATGCTATTATAAGAGGAATAGCAGTAAAAAATGATTCTGCAAGGGAGGAGCTTTGCAGTCTTATCAATGCACTTATTGACAGGGATAGATAAAATGGCGCTTTTAGATAGTATTAATAAGGCAAATGATATAAAAAATATTGATAAAGAGGATTATAACCGTCTCGCTGCCGAAATCAGGGAATTTTTGATTGATAAGGTCAGTGAGAAGGGCGGTCATCTTGCTTCTAATCTGGGTGCGGTGGAGCTTACCATGGCACTACATCTTTGTATGGATTTTCCTTCGGACAAACTTATATTTGATGTGGGACATCAGGCTTATACCCACAAGCTTCTGACAGGAAGAAAAGAGGAGTTTGATCACTTAAGAGAATATGGTGGAATAAGCGGTTTTCCCAAGGCCTGTGAGAGTGAAGCGGATGCCTTTGATACCGGTCACAGCTCAACCAGTATCTCTGCGGCGCTTGGATATGCAGTTGCAAGAGATTTAAAGAAGGAAAACTATAAGGTTGCTGCGATAATCGGTGACGGATCTATGACAGGTGGCATGGCATTTGAGGCTATTAACAGTCTGTCACAGATAAAAACCGGTTGCGTAATTATTTTAAATGACAATGAAATGTCTATAGATAAAAATGTAGGCGGAATGTCCAGGTACTTAAACAGTATAAGACTTGGTGATGCATATAACGGCTTTAAATCAGGGGTTGAGCAAAGCCTGCTTGCAACCAGAACAGGTACCAAGGTGGCAAGAATCCTTAAACGTTCCAAGGACAATATAAAGCAGTTCTTTGTATCCGGTTCAGTTTTTGACGAGCTCGGTGTCACATATGTAGGTCCTGTTGACGGACATGATATAGAAAATATGGTTTCCGTGTTTAAGCAGGCTTTTAAGCTCAATAAACCGATAATTATACATGTAAAAACCAAAAAGGGAAAGGGCTACAGGTTTGCGGAAAGACATCCGGATTATTTTCATGGTATATCTGCGTTTGATAAGGAAACCGGACATTTGATAGAAAAGAAAAACCATAAAACTTATACGGATATATTTAAGCATAAGCTGGTTTCACTCGGGGATGCACATGAGGATGTGGTAGCGGTTACAGCTGCTATGTCTATCGGAACCGGTGTATTTAAATTCGCTGAAAAGTATCCTGACAGATGCTTTGATGTGGGCATAGCAGAACAGCATGCTGTAACCTTTGCGGCAGGCATGGCAAAGGCAGGGCTCGTTCCATTTGTTGCGGTTTATTCTTCGTTTTTGCAAAGAGCCTATGATCAGATATTGCATGATGTCTGTATGCAAAAGCTCCATGTGGTTTTTGCCATAGACCGTTCAGGACTTGTTGGTCAGGATGGAGAAACCCATCAGGGTATATATGATATTTCATATCTTTCGCACATGCCGGGTATGCTGGTTATGGCACCGAAAAACAGATATGAATTTGAGTCAATGCTTGATTTTGCATATGATTATGATGGCCCTGTAGCGATTAAGTATGCTAGAGGAACAGCATATAAGGGCTATGCGGAGTTTAATGCAAAGCTTGAAGCAGGTAAAAGTGAGGTTATATATGAGGGCAGTGATATAGCTATCCTTTCGTGTGGCAATATGTTTGAAGAGGCTGCCAAGCTTTATGATATGCTTAAGTCGGATGGCAGGACTCCTACACTTATCAACGTCAGATTTGTTTCCGATGTCGATATGGATATGCTTAAAAATGTCTGTGAGAAGCACAGTACTATAATCACTATGGAGGAAAATATAAGCAAGGGTGGTTATGGTGAGCTTGTTGCGGCAGCTATAGTTGATAATGAGTTGGATAAGGGTAAGGAAATTGTTCATATAGATGCTTCTATTAAACAGGAGACAGTGCCTCATGGTAAGATACCGGAGCTTAGGGATATGCTCGGTATAAGTGCAAAGAAGGTCTATGAAAGGATTAAGCACCGGGGTAACGGATATGCAGGATAAGATTAAGAAGGAAAGACTTGATATTTTGCTTGTTCAAAAAGGTCTTGCCGCATCGCGTGAAAAGGCTAAGGCTATCATTATGTCAGGCATAGTTTATGTAGACGGAGAAAAAGAGGATAAGGCGGGAACTACATTTCCTGAAAATGCGGTTATCGAAGTTAAGGGAAGCACGTTAAAGTATGTAAGCCGGGGCGGACTTAAGCTTGAAAAGGCTATGACTAATTTTGATATAGAGCTTGACGGTAAGGTGTGTATGGATGTCGGTTCATCAACAGGCGGATTTACAGACTGCATGCTTCAAAACGGTGCTGTTAAGGTTTTTTCCGTAGATGTAGGTCATGGACAGCTTGACTGGAAGCTTAGAAATGACGAGCGTGTTGTATGTATGGAAAAAACCAATATTAGATATGTCAAGCCGACAGATATAGATGAAGAGCTTGATTTTGCGTCCATAGATGTTTCATTTATTTCCCTTACAAAGGTTTTGCTTCCGGTAAAGGAACTGCTGAAGGAGGATGGCTGTATAGTCTGTCTGATTAAACCGCAGTTTGAAGCAGGCCGTGAAAAGGTCGGAAAAAAAGGAGTAGTCAGGGATAAAAAGGTTCATTTTGAGGTTATAGATATGGTGATAAATTATGCCGATTCTATAGAGCTTCATCCGCTTATGCTTGATTTTTCGCCTGTTAAAGGACCGGAAGGAAATATTGAATATCTGCTTTATCTTACAAAGGATAAAAGCTTTAAGGATAAGGTTGAAAATAATATTTTAAAAAGTGAAGATATTGATATAGAAAAGGTCGTAAATTTGTCACACGAAACACTGGATAAAAAGGAAAGTTAATAATTGAAATTGATTAAATTTCAGATTGAGAAAGTTTATAGGTAATAAGTTATGAATAAATATCTTGTACTTGCCAATAATGATAAAGATATTGATTTGGCATTAAGTAAAAAAACAGTTGAATATTTAAAAGAGAAGGGTGCTTATGCCAATATTGTAAGTGATGTGATAAATGATTATGACGGCATCGTGATAAAAGAAGAGTATATAGCTGATGCAAAGGCTGTTATCGTAATCGGTGGCGATGGAACCATGCTTCGTGCGGCAGCAGGATTAGGTGATCATGATATACCGCTGCTTGGAATCAATCTTGGTACCATAGGCTTTTTAACGGAGGTTGAGGTTTCTAATCTTTATGATGCCTTAGACAGACTTCTGTCAGGAGATTTCAATGTGGAAAAGCGTATGATGATTGAGGGTAACTTGAAGGGCAGAAGCTTTAAATCATTAAATGATGTGGTTATAACGAGAGCCGGTTTTTCTCGTATTATAGGATTGAATATATATGTAAATGATGAGCTTTTAGATACCTATGAGGCAGATGGAGTGATTGTTTCAACGCCTACAGGTTCAACCGGTTATAATCTTTCTGCCGGCGGACCTTTAGTAAGTCCTAAATCAAAGGCTATAGTTGTAACACCTATTTCACCTCATTCACTCACATCTAAAAGTATAGTTTTTGACAGTGAGGATGTTATAAGAATTGAAATAGTTAAAAAAAGGAAGACTCAGGAAACCGAAGCAATTGTTTCCTTTGACGGAAGCAATAATGAAGAGCTTTCAGCCGGAGATACTATTATTGTTAAGAAATCAAAAAAGGAAATAGAATTAGTTAAGCTTTATGATATGAATTTTTACCGTGTTTTAAGAGATAAAATCGGAGGTTAGGTTTATGAAGCGTAATCGTCAGGAGGTTATAAAAAACATTATTTCTACACATAATGTAGAAACTCAGGAAGAACTGCTTACCCTTCTTAACAAGGAGGGTTTTAATACAACACAGGCTACTGTATCGAGAGATATAAGAGAGCTTAATTTAAAAAAGATAAGCTATGAGGGCGGCAAAAAATATGCAATAAAGAATAATCCAAAGGATGTGGAAGCAAATGATGATGCATCCTATATACAGGTTTTGAAAAACAGCCTTATATCTATGGAGCATTCTGAAAATATTATTGTAATTAAAACTGTTGCCGGTATGGCTATGGCTGTCGGAGCATCTGTTGACAGACTTAATATAAGAGAGATTATGGGCTGTATAGCAGGTGATGATACCTTATTTATTGCCATAAGGGATAAAAATATGGCCGAAAAGGTAATTGGAGAAATAAATGATGTTATTAAATTTGCACATTAAAAATATTGCTTTAATTGATGATATTGATATAGGCTTTGAGGATGGTCTTAATATACTTACAGGCGAAACGGGTGCAGGAAAATCCATAATAATCGGTTCACTGGGTATCTGTCTTGGAGAAAGGTTCAATAAGGATCTGTTAAGAAATGAGGAAGAAGACGGACTTGTAGAGCTTATCTTCGAAGTGGATAAAGAGGAGATAAAGGATAAGCTTTTGGATATGGAGATTTATCCTGATGAGGATAATCAGCTTCTTATATCGAGACGTGTAAATAAAGCCGGCAGAACCATTAACAGAATAAATGATATCTCGGTGACACAAGCTAAGATAAAGGAAACAGCAGGTCTTTTAATTGATCTGCACGCTCAACATGAACAACAGACGCTGCTTAAGAAAAATAAGCATCTGGAAATCCTTGATAAATTTGGCGGTGAGGAAATATCCTCATATAAAGATGAAGTAGGATTATTATTTAAAGAATATTCTGAAATTAAAAAAAGGCTTGCCGATATGGATATATCTTATGATGAACGCCTTAAGAAGAAGGATTTCATTTCATACAGAATTAATGAAATTGAATCTGCCTCTTTAAAAGAGGGCGAGGATTATGAGCTTGAAGCTTATTATAAAAAAGCTGTTAATTCAAAGGATATTCTTAGTGCAGCCGATGAGATATATAAAATAACCGGTTATGATGATACTAAGTCTGCAGCCAATGAGATAGCTCATGCTCTTGCAACCATGAAAAGGCTTACCGAACTGGATAATGATTTAAATGATACATATAATACTCTTTCTGATATAGACGGATTATTAAATGATTTTAACAGGGACTTTTCGGATTATATGAAGAGTATGGAATTTGATGAGGGAGAATTTAAGCAGGCTGAAGAAAGACTTAATCTCATCAATTCTTTAAAGGCAAAATATGGCTCGGCTATAAGTGATATAATCTCGGCTTTGGAGGATTTGAAAAGAGAGTATGAGGATCTTCTTCGTTATGATGAAAGACTTTTAGAATTGGAAAACAGCCTAAAGGATATAGAAGCTAAGCTTTCCTGCAAATCTGATGAGCTTACTGCTGCAAGAAAAAAATATGCAAAAAAGCTTTGTACCATGATAGAAGCTTCGTTAAAGGAGCTTAATTTTATGACGGTTTCCTTTGATATGAGCTTTGAAAAGCTTGATGGTTTTTATGAAAATGGAAATGACGAGGCGTATTTTATCATATCAACCAATGTAGGCGAGCCGATGAAGCCTCTATATGAAATTGCATCGGGTGGTGAGCTTTCAAGAGTTATGCTTGCTGTTAAATCCTGTCTTGCAAATGAGGATGATACACCGACACTTATATTTGATGAGATAGACGTTGGTATAAGCGGAAAAACTGCCGTAAAGGTGGCGGAAAAAATGTCGCTTATAAGCCGTAATCATCAGGTTATATGTATAACGCATCTTCCGCAGATAGCTGCTATGGCCGATCATCATTATGTAATTGAAAAAGAAGTGGAAAATAATAAAACAATTACTAAAATCAGGAAGCTCAAAAAGGCAGAAGAAATTGACGAGCTTGCACGAATTATCGGCGGCGATGAAATAACAGATGCCATAAAACAAAGTGCAGCCGAGATGAAAGGATTGGCAGACAGAACAAAATTATACTGATTATAAAAATTCATATAATAAATACTAAAAGTACATGGGAAATCCTATGTACTTTTTTATTGTATAAAGAGGAGAATTGTTATGAAAAAGATAAATAAGGATTCATACAGAGCCTTGCTTTTGCTGGCATTGATATTTGTACTTTCATTATTGAATATAGTGATAAAGGATTATTATATCGACGATAAAACCATATCGGAACGTATTGATATAAATAATGTATCTATGGCAAATGCAGATAATGTCAATACGGATGACCAAACATGCTTTGAAGGAAAAAGTGTTATACCTTCAGGGCTGCCTATAGGCATATATGTTAAGACAGAAGGAGTTATGGTAGTTGATACCGGAGTTGTAACAGGAGAAGACGGAGAAATTTATTCACCCTGTAATGATATTTTATTTACAGGTGACTATGTTGTTGAAATAAATGGAAATGTAATTGAAGATAAAAAGAGTCTGGTTGATGCCGTTGATGAAAGCAAAGGAAATAATATCAGTGTCGGAGTTATAAGAGATAATGAGAAAAAATATTTTGACATAACGCCCGTAAAAACTGCAGAGGGAAAATATAAGCTTGGACTTTGGGTTAAGGATGACATTTCCGGTATAGGAACTCTTACCTTTGTGGATGAAGATTCTTTTGGTGCTTTGGGACACAGCATAAATGATAATGATACAGGTATTATTTTTAAGATTTCGGATGGAGCTATATATAATACCAATCTGGTAAATATTGTTAAGCCTGACGGTAATAATCCCGGCAGACTCGAGGGAATCATAGATTATTCTTCAGTAAATGTAATTGGCAGGGTTACCGGCAATACGGAGTATGGTATATCGGGATATCTTACTAAAAATTTTGACTATTCAAGTCTTGGACAGGATTGGATTGGAATAGCAAAAAAAGAAGATGTTAATATCGGGCCGGCTTATATTTTATCAGCTGTAAGAGGAACTCCGGAGTATTACGAGGTAAATATAACCAATGTTAATTATGATATAAAATATGGAAATAAAAGTATTGAGCTTGAGATTACAGATCCCAGACTGATCAATATCACAGAAGGAATAGTACAAGGTATGAGTGGAACTCCCATTATACAGAATAATCGACTTGTAGGTGCAATAACACACGTTTTTCTAAATGATTCGACAAAAGGCTACGGCGTTTTTATAGAATATATGCTTGAAAAAAATGACTAAAAATGTTGTCGGAATATACTGTCAAAACTTGCGTTTTTTAAGGGGTTGTCCTTGCCAAAAAAAGATTTATAATCACAGATAATAACAAATGTTGAAAGGAAGGATGTTATGAAAACCAGAGTTTTAATTGTCAAGCATGATTCAAAAAGTGTTCAGGACATAAGAAAAAAATTAGATGGAAAAAATGATATTGAAATTGTAGGTGTGGTTAATGATGGCAAGGTAGCTGTTTCATCTATTAAAAACAATTCGCCTGATGTAGTAATAATTGATTTGCTTTTACCCAATTATGATGGAATTGCAGTAATGGAAGAGATAAACAAATTGGGGGACAGAAATCTTAAGTTTATAGTTAAGGCTAATATAAGTCAGATTAAATTTATCGAGTCTGCCTGCAAGGGTAAATTTAATAACATATTGGTAAATGTTGTGGATGAGAGAGTTGTTGATTATGACTTATATAAGGAAATATTAAGTATCACAAGATCCAAGTCTAAAGATATCTCTGTTATTACAAAAGAGGAAAATGAAGATAACGAGCGAAACAGACTGGAAATAATGGTGACAGATATGATTCATGAGATTGGAGTTCCGGCACATATAAAGGGGTATCAATATCTTAGAACTTCGATAATAATGTCTGTAAATGATATAGAAATGCTTAATTCAATTACCAAGCAGCTGTATCCGACGATTGCAAAGATGTACAATACAACACCTTCAAGAGTAGAAAGAGCCATAAGGCATGCAATTGAGGTTGCCTGTAGCAGAGGAAAGGCTGATACCATAAACGAGTTATTCAGCTATTCTATAGGAACCGGCAAGATTAAACCAACTAATTCGGAGTTTATTGCATTGATTGCAGATAAAATCAGATTAGATAAAAAAGTGAAGAGTGCGTAAAATTTATAATTGTCGAATGAAATGCGGAAAATGCGAAAAAAAAGTATTGACTATTAGCGCAAAAAAATATATTATCTCATTTGGTTTTTTTGCGCACATGATTTTTATAGAGGATAATGCAAACAAGAAATAATAGAATAATTTAACTGGTTAGGAGATGGATTGATGAACGATTCAAAGGTTAATATTTTAATTGCGGATTCAGGATATGAATCGGTGTCAGAGCAGCTGAAAAAGAAAATAAAGAATGCAAATGTTATATATGCTGATGATAATGGAAGCGACATATATGGAATGGTAAAGTCAAATAAGCCGGATGTTTTACTTATGGATGCTTTTAAATATAAGGTAGATGGATTTGAAGTAATTGAGCAGATTAAAGCAGATGAAGATTTAAAGGCAGTAAAGATTATTTTCTTAACGTCTGTCAGCTCGCCAAGAATAATAAATATGGCCTTTGGATTAGGTGCTGATTATTACATAATGAAACCTTGTGATCCGTTAATATTATCACAAAGGTTAGAACAGATGGTCAATATGAAAAATAAAGAAGCACATTTTAATAATACAAGAAAGCTTATAATTGAAAACGGTTTGGATTATTTTAAGGATGATGAGGAGTCGGAATATGATGACGAGAAAAAAGCCGATTATGTGAAAGAATTTGATGATGAGGAAGAATATTATACCGATGATATAGATGATGTTGAAGAAATAAAAAAAGCAGTGTCCTTAAATATGATAGAAAATGATGTGACCGATATAATAAGAGAAATAGGAATTCCTGCCAATATAAAGGGATATCAGTATATACGGGAAGGAATCATAATGGCTATTGATGATTTGAGTGCACTTAATTTTGTTACAAAGCTGTTATATCCTTCTATAGCAAAGAAATATAAAACTACATCAAGCAGTGTGGAAAGAGCAATAAGACATGCAATAGAAGTTGCATGGGGAAGAGGAAATGTAGATAAGATAGAGGCGATGTTTGGCTATACGGTAAGTGCCGGCAAAGGAAAACCGACTAATTCGGAGTTTATAGCACTTATAGCCGATAAATTGAGATTGGAATATAAAATTAAACCATAAAAAAATGAGGCATATGCCTCATTTTTTTATTCGATAACAAAGCTTCCTGTTTCATCATCATTGAAAACATAGTAAGCAGTATTTTCTTCCGGCTTAATATAAAGATTTAAGGATTTTAAATCAGCAGCCTTTTTACCGCTTTTGGTCCAGATGGATTTAGCCTCCTTAATAAGTGCAGCCTGATCAATCTGCTTTCCGTAGTACTCTACATAAAATGCTGACTTCATAATATTATACCCCCTATAAATTAATTGTTGCCTTAACGTAGATATAATATAACAAATGGTAAAAAAAAGCAAGATAATATAGAAACAATTTCTTGTCTATTAAATTATATTGTGGTAAAATATACTCTGTATATTTTTGTTTAATTGTTTATTGGAGGCGTTCATGGACGAGAACTATCTTGATGAACTGCTTAATACAGTTTCGTCTGATGGCAAAAAAAATAATTCAAAAATAGATGAGTCGGTTGAAAGGGATTCAGGCATCAATGTTGATATGTCGGATCTTTCAAATTTATCCTTTGATGAATTTGATGATTTGGATAATCTTGATTTGGGTGATTTGGATTTTGATGATATAGATTTTGATGATATAGATATTACCAATCTTGACAGTAAGCCAAAGAAAAAGGCTAAAGAAACGTTAGATGAGGATTTTTCTTTGGATGCATTGCTTGATGAAACGGATGATGTTGATGAAGCTGAGGATGGTCTGTCGGACATGGATTTCGATTCTATGTTAGATGAAGCAAAGAGTGAACCTGAACCGGAGTTCATGTCTTATGTTGAATCAAATCCGGAGGCTGTACCAGAACCTGAGCCTGCTCCGATTCCTGAGCCTGCTCCGATTCCTGAGCTTGCTCCGATTCCTGAGCCTGCTCCGATTCCTGAGCCTGCTCCGATTCCTGAGCCTGAACCGATACCGGAACCTGAACCTATACCTGAGCCGGCACCTGAGCCTTTTATGGAAGCAAATTCAGGTCAGGGTGAGACTACAGAAAATCTTTCGGTTGACGAAATGGATTTAGATGACCTGTTTTCAGCACTTGGTATAGAGGATGAGAGTAAGGTAGAGGATAATGTCGCAGATACAGGTTCTGATTCTTTAGGAGATGCACTGGGAGATTTGGCAGATCTTGGAGAGGCATTTGGTGATTCCGGTACAGGAGATGCACTGGGAGACCTGGATGAATTTGGTTCGCTTGATGATATAGCTGATATATCTGAGGTTAAATCCGAAGCAGGTAAAAAAGCCAAAAAGGCTAAAAAAACCAAGGATAAGACAAAGGCTAAGGATGAGAACAAGGAAAAGAAAACCCTTTCACAGATACTTTTTGGGGAGCCGGATGCTGATGAATTAGAAGAGGAAGAAAAGCTTAAGGCCAAAAAGGCAGCCAAGAAGGAAGAAAAGGCTAAGAAAAAAGAAGAAAATAAAGAAAAGAAGGCCGAAAAGCTCGAGCTTAAAAAGTCCACAGATGATAAGAAAAAATCAGAGAAGCTCGAAAAGAAGAAGGCAAAGGCTGAGGCGGCTGAAGAAGAAGCTAAGATTGAAGCGGCTGAAAACGGAAAGCCTGTGTCAAAGGTGCTTACCGGAATTATCTTTGCTGCATTTGCCGTGCTTGCGGTAGTGGTTATATTTGGAACAAATTTATTTAATTATAAGAAGGTAATCAGAAAGGCTGCTGATTATTTTGACAGACAAAGATACAGGCTTGCATATGATGAGGTAGCCGGTGTCGAAGTAAAGGAAAAAGATCAGGAGCTTAAGGATAGAATTTATACAGTTATGTATGTCCAAAGACTCTATGAGTCCTATGAAAATAATATGAAGCTTAACCGTCCGGATAAGGCACTTGATTCTCTTATAAGAGGTCTGGAAAAGTATGATGAGCATTATGATGAGGCAGTTGAGCTTGAAATTGTAGATGATATTAATTTGTGTAGAAGCAATATCATAAACGCATTGGGGACAACATTTGGTATAACTGAGGATACGGCATATCAAATCATGAGTTATGACGGACAGGAATATATAGATGCTTTGTCACAGTATAGTGCAAACGTAATTACAGGTGAGTAAAAATGATAGCTATTTTGGATTATGATGCCGGAAATATAAAAAGTGTTGAAAAAGCAGTAGCATATCTTGGTGAAGAGGGGATTATTACCAGAGATAAAGATATTATTTTATCGAGTGATAAGGTGATTTTACCCGGAGTAGGAAGCTTTGGAGATGCTATGAATAAGCTAAGTGAATATAAGCTTTGTGATGTGATATATGATGTGGTGGATTCGGGAAAACCATTTCTTGGTATCTGTCTTGGACTTCAGCTTTTATATAAGGAAAGTGAGGAAAGTCCGGGTGCCGCAGGCCTTGGCATATTAGAAGGCAGGATAAAAAGAATTCCTGATAAGGAGGGCTTAAAAGTTCCTCATATCGGATGGAATTCACTTGATATAAGAAAGGATGCAAAGCTTTTTAAGGGTGTGCCTGATAACGCTTATGTATATTTTGTACATTCTTATTATCTCGAAGCAGATAATTTGGAGGATGTGGTGGCAACCACAGAGTATTCTGCACATATTCATGCATCTGTTGAGCATGAAAATGTCTTTGCATGTCAGTTCCATCCGGAAAAAAGCTCTGAAGTAGGCTTAAAGATATTAAAGAATTTTATCGACCTTTAATTATATATATCAGTTAAAGGCTTTATATGCAGTGTATATGGCTATGGAGGAAAAATATGCATACTAAAAGAATTATCCCTTGTCTCGACGTAAATAACGGTCGTGTAGTCAAGGGAATTAATTTTGTTAATTTAAAGGATGCCGGGGATCCTGTGTCAGTTGGTGCGGCTTATGATAAGGCCGGAGCTGATGAATTGGTTTTTCTTGATATAACAGCATCCTCGGATTCAAGAAATATAGTTGTTGATATGGTTAGAAGAGTTGCAGAAAATGTATTTATTCCTTTTACGGTTGGCGGAGGTATAAGAACCGTAGATGATTTTAAGGCAATTCTAAGAGAGGGTGCAGATAAGGTTTCTGTTAATTCGGCAGCTATTGATAATCCGGAGCTTGTAAGTGATGCCGCTGATAAGTTTGGCAGTCAGTGTGTAGTTGTTGCGATAGATGCCAGAAGAAGAGAGGATGGCTCGGGTTGGACCATATATAAGCATGGCGGTCGTATAGATACCGGTATAGATGCAATCGAATGGGCGATTAAGATGGATAAGCTTGGAGCCGGAGAGATACTTCTTACAAGTATGGACTGCGACGGAACTAAAGCAGGTTATGATATAGAGCTTACAAGGCTTGTCTCGGAAAATGTTTCAATTCCCGTAATTGCTTCGGGAGGAGCCGGAACAAAGGAACATTTTTATGAAGCGCTTACAGTTGGAAAGGCAGATGCAGCTCTTGCTGCCTCACTTTTTCATTATAAAGAGCTCGAGATTATGGATTTAAAGAGATATC
Source organism: uncultured Lachnospiraceae bacterium (assembly GCA_902762955.1). Taxonomy (GTDB): domain Bacteria; phylum Bacillota; class Clostridia; order Lachnospirales; family Lachnospiraceae; genus Coprococcus_C. Next base: position 65,435 of record CACWQH010000001.1, on the reverse strand, counting down.
TTAATGATAAGGACGTTGCGGTAAGATTATGATAGCTTTGATAGAAAATGAAATAACGGTAGATGAATATCTTGAGATAAGAGCAAAGGTTGGCTGGAAAAGACTTTCTTTAAATCAGGCAAAAAAGGCACTTGATAATTGTCTCTTTAATGTTAAGGCAGTTGATGAAGACGGCAATATGATTGGTATGGGACGCATAGTCGGAGATGGAGCGGTTATATGTTACATACAGGATTTAATAGTGGTTCCTGAAGCACAAAAAAAGGGAGTAGGTAGTCTTTTGATAAAAAGATTAAAGGAATATGTTGACGGACTAAGGGAAAATGATACAACCATGATGCTTTGTCTTATGTGTGCAAAAGGCAGAGAAAAATTTTATATAGACAATGGTTTTACAGCAAGACCGACAGATAATCTCGGTCCCGGTATGATTATATACATGGAATAATGTGACAGGCACCTTGTCAGATTTACTATATATTTTTTACTGTATGAAAAAATGCGCACGCATGGCACGTGTTACTTAACGCCATGCTTTGCGCATTTTTCTCATACAGTCTGATATATGTGACAAGGCTTACGCCCCATGACACACTTCTTATCGATAATTTATAATTTATTCTGCAAGATACGGTTTGATTGCTGCCATAATATCTTCTTCTTCATCCTCAGTATGAATATGAAGCTCGATAGGTTTGGAGATATCCAAACTGAAGATACCCATTATTGACTTTGCATCTATTACATATCTTCCTGAAACAAGGTCGAATTCAGCATTAAATCCGCTGATATCATTTACAAAGCTCTTAACCTTATCAATAGAATTGAGTGATATCTTTACTGCTAACATATCTAATCCTCCTCATTTATTATTTTAATTTACAATTACAACTCGTATATGATACTATAATATAAGTTTGAGGAGTAAAAGTCAATATTAACTGGGAGATTTTTGGTAAAATGTCAGGAACTTTGAAGGGAAAAAAATTTACAATATATACGCTTGGCTGCAAGGTTAATCAGTACGAGTCCGATAGTATGGAGGATATTTTAAGAAATGAAGGAGCAATTTGTGTTTCCTTTGAGGAACCTGCTGATATCGTTATTGTAAATACCTGTGCCGTAACCAATATGGCGGAAAGAAAATCCAGACAGATAATACACAGGGCAAAGAAAATAAGTCCTAAAGCGGTTTGTGTAGCCTGCGGCTGTTATGTTCAGTCAGGTAAAGAGGTACTTTCTGTTGATAAAGCTGTAGACCTCATAGTAAGTAACAACAGAAAAAAGGATATTGCAAGAATTCTGGAAGAGTACTTTGCAGGAGAAGAGATTATTGATAATTATATAGATATAAATAAAACCAATGAGTATGAGAGTCTGGTTTTATACAAGCCTACAGAGCATACAAGGGCATATGTAAAGGTACAGGATGGATGCAATAATTTTTGCACTTACTGCATAATTCCATATACAAGAGGAAGGATAAGAAGTAAGGCTCTTGAGGAGGTTGTCAGCGAGATAACGGGTCTTGCAGATAACGGTATAAAAGAAGTGGTTGTAACAGGCATTAATCTTCCTTCATATAAGGACGATGCCGGTAATGGCTTAAAAGAACTGCTTTTGGCTGTCGCAGGGATAGACGGGATAGCTCGTGTCAGAATGGGCTCTCTGGAACCGCGCGTCATAACAAAGGATTTTCTGGAGGCTATAAGTAAAGAAGAAAAAATATGTCCGCATTTTCATTTGTCCTTACAAAGTGCCTGCAATGATACACTTAAGAGGATGAACAGAAAATACACTATTGAAGAATATATGGAAAAATGTAAGCTTATAAGAGATTATTATGACAGACCGGCAATTACGACTGATATAATAGTAGGCTTTCCGGGTGAGACAGAGGAAGAATTCGAAATTACATTTGATAATCTTGAAAAACTAAATTTATATGAAATGCATATTTTTAAATATTCAAAGAGAAAGGGAACTGTTGCTGCCGAAATGGATAACCAGATTCCTGAAAATGTAAAAAATGAAAGAAGTGACAGACTTCTTTCTATGGTCGAAAGACACAAAAAAGCATATGAGGATATGTTTAAAGGAGAAAAGGTTATGGTTCTTGCAGAGGAATATGAGACTATTGAAATGGGAGGAAAAGTCAGATTTATTCTTAAAGGACATACGGAAAGATATATATATGTAAATAAGGAATTTAGCGAGGATTATTGTAAGACACATATAAATAAAATGGTTGATATAATGCTGTAGAAATGATGGATATAAAAAAAGTTTAAAAAAAAGGTTGCTTTTTTTTAAACTATCTGATATACTAACCGATGTTTGAATAAGGATGGTCGATTGGTCAAGCGGCTAAGACGTCGCCCTCTCACGGCGAAAACAGGGGTTCGATTCCCCTATCGACTGCTTTTTTAATGCAGATACTTGACATCTGCATTTTTTTGTTGTAATATTTCGGTAATATTTAGTAACATTTTTGTAATATTTTAGCTTTTATAAGCATATATTTAATAAGAACAATGGTTGTTCATATTAAATATTAAGGAGAATTTATTATGAAAAAAATATTTTCAAAGCCAAAGTTTTTTGGTGCACTCGCTTTGATGCTCGGTATGGGTGTCTGGGGCAGTGTCGTTGGTACTGATTCACTTGCATTTAAGGATCTTCCGAAAACAGGAGCGTTTTATAGTATTGAAAGCCAAATAGAGATAAATGGCGATTCTGTTAATTTAAGTTACGCAGATGCGGAGCAAAATAATAATTCGATTTTTGATTTGGAGTTTTGCTATGATACTTACAAGGAATTATGTTTCAGCGGAAAAAAATATATAGAAACGGCTGAAAATAAAATTAGCTTTGAGGAACAAAGAAAAGATTATCTTGCAAAAGAAGAAGAAAGAATGCTCGAAAAAACAGGCGTGACAAGTACACCTGTTGCTGTTGCACAGCCACAATATAACTATTATACTGAGGATGGTCTTACAGCTTCCGGCGGTGTAAATTATTATGGCGATCAAAAGGAAACTTATTATAATTTAAATATGAATAATGTTGTAAATAATGCACAGAATGCCGGCATAGAAGGAGATTACTGGGTTAGAGATGATGGAGTAAAGATGTATGGTGAATATGTAATTGTCGCTGCTAATCAGGAGGTTCATCCTTACGGAACAACAGTAGATACTTCATTAGGTGAGGGTATTGTTCTTGATACAGGATCCTTTGCAAATGGAAATCCTACACAGGTAGATATTGCAACAGATTGGTAAAACTTAATATGATTACAAGATGCTGTTTTATGATTTTAATCATAAAACAGCATCTTTTTTGTCTAAAAACTTGAATATTTTGGTTTTTTAATATATACTATAGACAATAATGAATATATTTAATTAAGTAGCAAAAAAAGGGAACAATATCATTATTAAAACAGTATGGAGGTAGGTCATGGTTAATACAGTTTGGAAAGACCGTAAACGTATTATATTTGGTCTTCCTTGGACTTTTACCAAATATGGCTTGTCCGAGGACAGATTTTTTATGGAAACAGGATTTTTAAATGTTAAGGAGGATGAGGTTAGACTTTATAGAATTACCGATGTATCCGTAGAAAGAAGCTTCTGGCAGAGATTGTTCAATCTTGGAACGATAACCTGTCATTCTTCTGACAGAACACTTAAAACATTTGAAATAAAAAATATCAAAAAGCCAAAGGAAGTAAAAGAACTTATTTCTACTTATGTGGAAGATGAAAGAGACAGAAAGAGAGTAAGCAGCAGAGAGTTTATCAGTGGGGATTCGGGATTTGATAACGACGATGATGACGAAGATGATAACTAATGAGAAAAACTATTATAATTAAAAGGGGGATATTTAATTATGAAAAAATGTCCAATGTGTGGAACAAGCGTTGACGAACATGCATCCGAATGTCCTGAATGTGGATGTCCTATAGCCGACACCAGTGGCTTTTCATTAAAATCCAGTCCGGGTGGAAGCAAAAAAAGCGGAAATCCGATGGGTAAATCAATAAGCACAGGTTCCGGCTTGACTGACTTATTGCGTGAAGGTGATGATGCTTATGATGACTTTGATGATACCAGTTCACCATATGGTTCAATTCCTATATCTTTATCCAGAACAAATGTGGGAGATTTGAATATTAAGAAAAAGAGCAAATTAGGAAAATATATTTTTAGAATAGTATTGCTTTGTGCAGTTGCATATGGAATATATTATCTGATAACAAATGTTTTAATGACTGATAAAGCTAAGAGTTATAATCAGGCATTAGATTATTTTGTAGAAGCAATTAATGAAGATGATGTTGAAAAGATGGAGCTTATAATACCTCCGTATATTGACAAAACTGGTTCACAAGCCAAAGATTATCTTGAAAACTTAGGTATTCTTCATATTAATAGTTATAATGTAAGAGATTTAACTCAAATGGCTACGGCAGACATAGAAAGTTTACAGGATTCAATCAAGCTTGAAACAGGAGTGACAGCAAGAATCAAAGAAGGCTATAGTATGATGGTTGACTTAAAGGTTACCGTTGAAGGGGACAGTTCTCAGTATGTAAAGGGTTCAAGCTTTATGATAACCACCTACATGGAGTTTATCAATATAAAGGATAATTGGTATCTTCAGATTAATTCATACGAAAATATAGACTATAACTAAAATAAAAGAAAGTCACCGGAAATTGTTTCCGGTGATTTTTTTATTTATGCACACGTCCGCGTAATGAAAATTTATAATATTACCCTGCGATTTTTGATACGGCTACATAGATGCTTGAAATTTTGTACCAGGTAGGGTAGTCAACTATACCGGTAGCAGGCATGTCAAAGGCTTTTTGAAACTCTTTGACTGACGCAGCAGTCTTACTTCCGAATATTCCGTCAACTGTGAGCTTTGGTATGGCAGGATAGTTTTTTGATATTTCATTGAGTTGTTCCTGAATTTGGATGACAGGCTGACCGGAGGAACCAATGGTAAGGTCATAGCCCGGATATGAGGACGGAATTCCTGCTATACGTGGAGCTGTATTTATAAAAATATTTGAACTATAGTAGTACCTAAGGATATCTATGGCTTTTAGTCCGTCATCAGCCAAAGCTTTTGAACCCCATTGACTAAGCCAGTTTGGACAGGTGGTTCTTTCACCATCGCAGTATTGTGTAAGTATAGGCTGTCTGACATTTGTGAGGGAAAGGTAGCTGCCAATCAGGTTGTCAACTATATTTGATACATTTTCATAAATAGTTTTACCATAGGTCCATTTGTGATCGTAGGCGGTCGAAGAGGTTATGGTAAAGTTATAGCCTTTGTTTCTGTACCATTCGGTATATACACGGTTTAATGTAAAGGACATAATTGCAAGAACATTTGCCCTTATAGCTTCGGCCGGCCAGGTTGAATATATCTCACAGCATGCTACATTTTTTATGTAATCAGCATACGACACATAGAAGTTTGTGGCGGTGCTGTCGGTTGGAACCCCGTCATGAACAATTATTGTTTCGGGGACAACAACTCTGTTTAAAACTATTTCTCCGGATTCGTTGATGGGTTTTATTGCATCTTCAGCAATTTTTGGAGGATAATACTCCCATAATGTATGCCCGGCAATTACTGTTGGATTGTAGGGCTCATTGTCTGTATCGGATTTGTTCAATCTGACATATTGGATGCCGAATTCTCCTGCCAAAATCTGAATCCCTGTGATAATTCTTTCTTCATATCCGTCCAAGCTCACCTTTATATTATACTCGGAATAAGGCTGATTATCCGAAGGGGCCAGACTGTAGGAAAGTGGCGGTGCATCAAGCTCGATTGTATCGGTTACACCACCGGTATCGGTTGTAAGTTCATATAGTATTCTGTCCGGTTCACCGGTATTTGCTATTTGAATCCGTGCATTTTCCAACGGAAAAAGATTTTCACCTGTAGTCACCCGAATCTTTAACTTCCCTTTATTGCTTAAATTATTATCACCTTGATTAAACAAATTATCCATAAATAAATCCTTAATTCAATTAATAAAGTATATGAAACCCTTTTCTTATATATGCGGTGAAGAATATTAGTAAGTATGACTTTCACAAGCACGATTTTAGGTGCTAAGCATGGCGTTAAGTAGCACGTGCCATGCGTGTACCTGAAAATCGTGCTTGTGAAAGTCATACGATTTAAAATACAGTTGTCAAGAAAAAATACTTGACATGATTTGGCTCAAGGTGTAATATACATTTTGTTGTAAAGAAAAAATACTTTACGGGTGGTGCTTTGTTTGGAGAAAATAGTAAGGCAGTCGCTTCTTTATGATTTTTACGGAGAACTGCTGACGGAACATCAGAAGAATATCTACGAGGATGTAGTTATGAATGATATGTCGTATTCGGAGATCGCAAAGGTTTACGGCATTTCAAGACAGGGCATCTATGACATGGTTAAAAGATGTGATAAGATACTTGAAGGCTATGAAGAAAAATTAAAGCTTGTTGAGAAGTTTGTTGTTGCAAGAGAAAAGATAGCAGATGTTAAAGCATGCATAAGTGAAGTTCGTAAGATAAACAAAGAACAAAATGTCGATAAGCTTTTACATAAGATAGAAACATCGGTTGAGGATGTATTGGAAGAATTTTGATTCAGTTTGTTTCGGTGAATGTTTTTGGTTTGAATTTGAAATTTGAATTGGAGAGGTTTGTATGGCATTTGACAGTTTGACCGATAAATTGCAAAATGTTTTTAAGAAATTAAGAAGTAAGGGTATGCTTACCGAGGACGATGTAAATGAGGCTATGAAAGAGGTTAAGCGTGCATTACTTGAGGCGGACGTAAACTTTAAGGTTGTAAAACAGTTTATTAAGTCCGTAAGTGCAAGAGCTGTCGGCGAGGAGGTTCTTAAAGGACTTAATCCGGGACAGATGGTTATAAAGATTGTTAAGGAAGAGATGGATAAGCTTATGGGTTCCGAGGTTACGGAGATTAAGCTTTTACCTTCCAATGAGATTACAGTCATTATGATGTGCGGCCTTCAGGGTGCCGGTAAGACAACAACTGTTGCCAAGCTCGCAGGACAGTACAAAAATAAGGGAAGAAGACCTCTTTTGGTTGCCTGTGATGTATACCGACCGGCTGCTATAAAACAGCTTGAGATAAATGGTGAAAAGGTTGGGGTTCCGGTATTTACCATGGGTGACGGACACAAGCCTGTAAATATTGCCAAGGCAGCTATAGAGCACGCCGAGAAAAATGGAAACAACATATTATTTATAGATACTGCAGGACGTCTTCACGTAGATGAGGAAATGATGAATGAGCTTGCCGAGATTAAGGCTAATGTCACTGTTAATTATACGATTCTTACCGTAGATGCGATGACAGGTCAGGATGCTGTAAATGTTGCTACTGCATTTAATGATAAAATCGGTATAGACGGTGTAATTCTTACCAAGCTTGATGGCGATACCAGAGGCGGTGCGGCCCTTTCGATAAAGGCAGTTACCGGTAAACCTATACTTTATGCAGGTATGGGTGAAAAGCTTACAGATCTTGAGATGTTTTATCCTGACAGAATGGCAAGCCGTATACTCGGTATGGGCGATGTGGAAAGCCTTATCGAAAAGGCTCAGGCAGCCATAGATGAGGAAAAGGCAATTGAGATGGAGCAAAAGCTCCGTAAGGCATCGTTTGATTTTAATGATTTCCTTGAGCAGATGGAGCAGATGGAAAAAATGGGAGGCATGGGTGACATACTTAAGATGCTTCCGGGCTTCAGTGGCAATAAACAGCTGCAAAACATCGATATCGATGACAATGCTATGAATATGCCAAGGGCAATCATTCTTTCGATGACACCAAAGGAAAGGTCCAATCCGGAAATCATCAATCCAAGCCGCAAAAAGAGAATTGCAAACGGTGCAGGTGTTGATATAAGTGATGTCAATAAGCTTCTTAAGCAGTTTGAACAGTCCAAGAAGATGATGAAGCAGATGTCCGGTATGATGGGCGGTAAAAAGCGTGGAGGCTTTAAGCTTCCGTTTGGATTTTGATAATAGGTAATAACTTATTATAGATTTTGCAAAAAAGATAAATTCATGATAATTCATGATAGATAAAGGGAGGTGAAAATGACATGGCAGTAAAGATAAGATTAAGAAGAATGGGATATAAGAAGCATCCTTTTTATAGAGTAATCGTTGCTGACTCAAGGTCTCCAAGAGATGGTAGATTTATCGAAGAGATAGGTACTTACGATCCTAATCAGGAGCCAAATGTTGTTAAGATTGATTCAGAAGCTGCAAAGAAGTGGCTTAACAATGGTGCTCAGCCAACAGAAACAGTAGCTAAATTATTTAAGCAGGCAGGTATCGAGAAGTAATCGAGGGAGGTATCGTAATGAAGGAATTAGTTGAAATTATTGCAAAATCTCTTGTCGATAATCCTGATGAAGTAGCTGTAAGTGAGACTACTGATGGTGATACTGTTACAATTGAACTTAAGGTTGCACCTGATGATATGGGTAAAGTAATTGGAAAGCAGGGTAGAATTGCAAAGTCTATCAGAACTGTCGTAAAGGCAGCAGCTTCTAAGGGTGACAAAAAGGTAATTGTAGATATTAAATAATTCTGTTTTATGACTTTATGGGGTGCGCTTTGCGTCACCCCATAATTATTTAAGGAGATTTTATGGAGGATATTTTTAGAATCGGAGTCATCACATCGACTCATGGTTTAAGGGGAGAGGTTAAGGTTTTCCCAACCACAGATGATGTGGAAAGATTTAAAAAGCTGAAGAAATGCTTTATACGTACAAAGGATAAGGATATTGAGGTAGAAAAAAATACTTGTAAATTCTTTAAAAATATGGTGATTTTATCATTTAAGGAATTTAACAATATTAATGATATAGAAAAATATAAGGGCTGTGATTTGTATGTCACAAGAGAAAATGCTGTTCCTTTAAAAGAAGATGAATTTTATATATCTGATATAATCGGAGCAGAGGTTTATGAAGAAAACGGTGAAAAACTCGGAGTTCTTTCGGATGTATTAAAAACAGGAGCAAATGATGTTTTTGTGGTTAAGCTTCCGGATAAGAAAGAGGTACTTATACCTGTTATTAAGGAGTTTGTTCCCGAAATGGATGTGGAGCATAAAAAGGTTACCGTTAAATTGATGAAGGGAATGCTTGATTAGATGAATTTCCATATAATGACTCTTTTTCCGGATATGGTTAGTAATGGGCTTTCGGAAAGCATAACCGGAAGAGCTATAAACAATAATTTAATTAGTGTAAATACTGTAAATATCAGAAATTTTGCAGGCAATAAATATGGTCATGTGGATGACTATACATATGGCGGAGGAGCCGGAATGCTTATGCAGGCAGAACCGGTTTACAAAGCGTATCAGTCTATTATAGATAATAATAATCTTGCTGATAAGAAACCGAGAGTTCTTTACATGACACCTCAGGGTACTCCGTTTAATCAAAGAATGGCGGAGGAACTTTCAAAGGAAGAGGATATTATTTTGCTTTGCGGTCATTATGAGGGCATAGATGAAAGAGTTCTGGAAATGATAGTTACTGACAATGTGTCTATAGGAGATTTTGTTTTAACAGGCGGAGAGCTTCCTGCCATGATGATTGTGGATGCTGTTTCAAGGCTTGTTCCCGGAGTATTGGGAGGAGAGGAAAGTGCGGTATATGAGTCCTTCTATGATGGACTTTTGGAATATCCCCAATATACAAGACCGGAGGTTTTTATGGGAAAGGAAGTACCTAAAGTGCTTTTATCAGGACACCATAAAAATATCGAGAAATGGCGCTATGAACAATCACTGCAAAGAACAAAAGAAAGAAGACCGGATTTATATGAAAAGTATATGATAGAGCATGAAGAAAACAGATGAGATATAAGTTAATCAAATAATAGGTTCTATATACTTGCCTGAATAAACTAATTGTGGTACAATAAACTGGTCATGATACAACATATGGAGGATAATATGATGAAAAAGAAATTTTATATAATTGCAATTATGACTTTTATACTTTGTCTTTTTACAGGCTGTGGAAAGAAAAAGGAGGAAGCAGCAGACGATAATTCAAACAGTGCTTTAAAGGATGATATCGTTGAATTTGTCAATAACAAGCTTCCTGCTATAGAAGGTGACAGAGAAAATGCGATTGCAATTTATAATTCATATTTTGAAACTGATGATGTGAATCTTGAGCAGTTTTCTTCTGACCTTCAGGGCACTGCCATTCCGCAGATGCAAAATTATATAAATAGTCTTACTGCTATAGAAGTGTCTACTGATGAAGTTAAGAATTTAAAGGATTTATATCTTCAGAGTGCACAAAAGCAACTCGATGCCATGAATAAGGTGGCTGCAGCAATCAACGAAGAAAATCCGGATTATCTTACTGAAGCAGACTCGCTAATCAAGGAATCCGAGGACTTGATTTTGCAGTATCAGACACAGCTTAGAACCTTGGCTTTGGATAATGACATTGTAATAAACGGAAGTTTTAATGAGGATGTTTCTTCAGAAACAGATGCAACACCTTAGATTTGTGCATATAAAGACTAATTTATGAAACGGCAACAGTTAGAATGACTGCTGCCGTTTATCATATCTTTAAACCGCCGAGAGGGGATTACTTATGGACGAACATATTGTAGAAGGATATTATTTTGAAGATATCCGGGAAGCAAATAAAGCTAAAAAAGAGTACTTTAATATATGTAAATTAAAGGGGACGATTTCTTTTGATGATTTACAGGGGATGAAAAAACTTTATCTGAAGTTATCATCAAAGAATTATTTTTCAACACCTATAGGCTATGCATTTTTGCAGGAAATGAGAGAATATCTTGTTGAAAAAACAAATGATGAAAGTCTTCCGCTTATCAGCGTGGAACGAACCAATGTTGTAAAGGTTCCTGAAGTTATAAATGAAAAGCATCCGGAGATTTCATCCGAGAAATATAAAAAGTTAAGAAGCGAATACAGCAAGCTGAAAAGAACCAAGAAGGTTTTGCAGATTGCAGTTATATCCCTCGCAATTATCATTGCCGGTATGTTTTATATTATGGCAACCAATAAAAATATAGGATATTTTAATACCGAAGAAAAAATATTAAATAAGTATGCTGCATGGGAAGAAAGGCTTGAAAGCTGGGAGGACGAGCTCGGTCAAAGAGAATATGAGCTTGATTTGAGAGAACAGGAGCTTTTTAATTCGGAAACAAATAATTAATTGTATGATTTCACATTTTCAACATAATATCTATGTATAATTAAATTATTGATTCGAATTTTGGAGGCGATTTGTATGGATAATTTAAAAATACTTGTTGTGGATGATGAGAGCAGAATGAGAAAGCTTGTTAAGGACTTTTTGATAAAAAGCAATTATTCTGTTATTGAGGCAGCAGATGGTGAACAGGCTGTAGATATATTTATGTCAACCAAAGAGATAGCACTTATTATTCTTGATGTAATGATGCCAAAGCTGGACGGTTACGGAGTGGCAGAGGAGATTAGAAGAGTTTCTGACGTGCCGATTATTATGCTTACCGCAAAAAGCGATGAAAAGGATGAGCTTAGAGGTTTTGAGCTTGGAATAGACGAATACATTACAAAACCATTTTCACCAAAGATTCTTGTCGCCAGAGTAGGTGCGGTGCTCAGAAGAAGTGAAAGTGCAGAGAAGGAGGAAATTCTTACTGCAGATGGCATAGAGATGAACATATCCGCTCATCAGGTTAAGGTTGACGGGAATCCTATAGAGTTAAGCTACAAGGAGTTTGAACTGTTAAATTATTTCCTGGTAAATCGCGGAGTTGCTCTTTCCAGAGAGAAGATTTTAAACAATGTATGGAATTATGATTATTTTGGTGATGCAAGAACCATTGATACCCATGTTAAAAAATTAAGAAGTAAGCTTGGAACTAAGGGTGAATATATTAAAACAATATGGGGAATGGGATATAAATTCGAGGTGTAGTCTGACATGAAGATTTCTATGAGAATGAAAATTACTTTGATGGTAGTAATATTTGCTTCGTTTATCGTGGCAGCTTCATGGATAGTATGTAATGTTGCTATTGAAAGAATCTTTTTAAATAAACTAAAATCCAATATGATTACAACCTATAATTCCTGCAACAGACTTTTCAATGACAATACACCGGATGATATTGAAGTTGATGATTTGTATGGTAAAATCAAAAATCCGGCAGGGGCTATAGTTCTTATAATTGACATAGAGGATAACAGGATTTATTATACTTCAATTAACGATAACGGCAAGATGATACAGAGTCTTTATCGAATTATTGATTCTGTTATTGAAGCCGAAGAAGGCAGATATCTTAATAATTCAGAATATATAATCCAAAGAAACCATGATGATACAATTAATTCGGACTATTATGATCTGGTAGGAAAGCTGGATAACGGTTTTTCTGTTATCATAAGGAGTCCTATATCTGAAGTTGAGTCCTTTGTTGATACCGTAAAAAGGGTATTTAATTATATTGCGGCAGTGCTTATTATCTTTTCCGCAGTATTTGTTCTTTTCTTAAGCAGCATATTTACAACACCGATAAAGAAACTCAGCCATTCTGCAAGACGAATGGCTAATCTTGATTTTGATTCTAAGGTTAACGTATATACAAAGGATGAGATAGGAGAGCTCGGTGAATGTATGAATGAGCTTTCATCAAAACTTGAGGATACTATTTCACAGTTGAAAACAGCCAATATAGAGCTGGAAAAGGATATAGAGGAAAAACGAAAGATAGACGATATGCGTAAGGAATTTTTGTCGCATATTTCCCATGAACTAAAAACTCCTATAGCACTTATACAGGGTTATGCAGAGGGCTTAAAGGACAATCTTTTTGATGACAAGGAAAATATGGAGTTTTATTCGGATGTAATTATCGATGAGTCCAAGAAGATGAATCAACTGGTTCAAAAGCTCATAACTCTTAATGAAATCGAATTTGGTAATTTCAATATCAAGATAGAAAGATTTGATGTTGTTGAGCTTATATCAGGGGTCCTTAATTCTACGAAAATTCTCACAAATGAGGGGAATGTAAGGATACAGTTTGAGGAAAAAGAGCCTGTTTTTGTATGGGCAGATGAATTCATGATAGAAGAGGCCTTTACCAATTATCTTACAAATGCAATTCATTATGTATCCGAAGGTGGGACAATAAGAATATTTTTGGAACGAAAGGAAGATTCCATAAGACTTTGTGTGTATAATCAGGGCAATCAGATTGCAGATGAGGATATAGATAAGCTTTTTATAAAATTTTATAAATCAGACAAATCAAGAAGCAGGGAATACGGCGGAAACGGAATCGGTTTATCCATAGTTGCCGCAACTATGCAGGCGCATGGCAAGGAGTACGGTGTTTACAACGTGGAGGATGGAGTTGTATTTTATTTTGATTTAGATGTTAATATGCCTTGCTGATATTAAAAAAAAGTGGTAAAATATTATAGGTTGTACATTTTAGTATGTGCGGAGGAATATAATGAAAAAAAATATAGCAATAGTTTGCATTTTTGTAATGATATTTTGCATTACAGGCTGTACAAAAACTATTGAACTTACTGATGAGGAGCAGTATCTGGTAGCTGAGTATGCTGCTGAGCTTTTAATCAAGTATGACAGAAATATCGATACCAAGTATTATCTGGATGAAAAAGACAGAGCAGCTACCACGGAAATTGCCGAGCCATCAAGTGAGGAGATAACCACTACCGAAGCTGTTACTGAAGCCACTGAGGAAGTAACTACCGAAGCTGTGGTAACGGAGGATACAACAGAAACCACGCAGGCCCCGGCAACTACGCAGGCTGAAACGGATAATGTGGATTTATCCGGTAAAACAGCAGATAAGAGCTTTGATATAGCCGCTTTTGCAGGTATCAATGAGGTTTCGGTCAAGTATTCATACTATATGATAGCTGAAGAGTATCCGTCCATGGATCATGATGGAGTAGCGATTACCATCGAAGCACCAAGCGGATATAAGCTTCTGGTTCTTAAATTCAATATGGAAAATAAGACCGGCGATGATCAGTATGTGGATTTGTACAGTAAGGATTTAGAGTATAGTATAATAGTAAATGACAGTAAATCTGCCAAGCAGATGCTTACCATATTGATAGATGATCTGTATACCTATCAGGGAACGGTACAAGGCAATATGTTTGAAGAGGTTGTGCTTTTGTTCCAGGTATCTGATTCGGTTGCGGAGGAGATAGGTAATGACAGCTTAAAGCTTAGAGTTACTGACAGCAATAATAACAGCACGATAATTGATTTAGATTAATATAATGCAGGGAGGTTAGCATATGGATACAAACATTTTATTGGAAAGCGGAACAAATGAGCTGGAGGTTTTGGAATTTGTTATAAGGGGAAACCATTATGGAATTAACGTTGAGAAGGTACGTGAAATTCTTACATATCAGGAGGTTACTCCTATTCCGAATTCACATCCGTGCATTGAAGGAATATTTATGCCAAGAGAGGATATCATTACTGTAATCGACTTATTTGCAGCTCTTGGATTTGAGAATGAAGATAAGAAAAACAATTTCTTTATAGTAACTAATTTTAACAATCTCAATATTGCCTTTGACGTTGAGGCAGTTCTTGGAATAAACAGAGTTTCATGGACAGACGTTGTTAAACCGGATGCATCAGTCAGCGGACCGGGTTCGGGCGTGGCTACGGGTATTATCAAAAAGCAAAACAATCTTTTGATAATCCTTGACTTTGAGAGAATAGTTGAGGAGATATGTCCTGAGACAAGCCTTAAGGTATCACAGCTTGAGGCACTCGGGGAAAGAGAAAGAAATGAGATACCTATTCTTATCGTTGAGGACTCACTTATGCTGTGCCAGCTTATCAAGGATTCCTTAACCATGGCAGGATATACCAAGCTTACAGTTAAAAATAACGGTCAGGAGGCTTGGGACTTCCTTTCAGAGCTTAAGAAAAATAATGGTGTAGACTATGGTGTTAAATGTGTCATAACGGATATAGAAATGCCTCTTATGGATGGTCATCATCTTATAAAGCTTATCAGAGAAACCGAGGGCTTAAAGCATCTTCCTATAGTAATATTCTCATCACTTATAAATGATGATATGAAGAGAAAGGGCAATCTGCTTGGAGCAAATGAGCAGATTAGCAAGCCGGAGATCGGAAAACTCGTAAGTGTACTTGACCACCTTATCGGCAGCAGTATATATGAAAAATAATTTTTTTAACAGAGTGTATCTTGGGTGTGTCACGGAGACGGTTCTCTGTGACACGCTTTTTTAACCAAATAGACAGTATATAAAAATGTGCTAAGCATGGCGTTAAGTAACACGTGCCATGCGAGTACATTTTTATATACTGTCGGTGTATATCCTGAGTGTGTCACAGAGAACCGTCTTTGTGACACACTTGTTATAAATTAAATATGTTATTTTGATAGGAGAAAAAATTATGAAGTTAAATGAATTAGGTTTGGAAAAAGATGATATAAAGAATATGTATGATACATATTTTTATGAGACCTTTAAGAGATTTGATTTTATCGCAGAGGGCGGACATGATGCTTATCTTGTGGATGAAACCGGTAAGGAATATCTGGATTTTATGGCTGGTATAGCCGTAAACAGTGCAGGACATTGTAATCCTAAGGTGGTTGAGGCTATAAAGGCTCAGTGCGAGACGCTCATTCATGCGTCCAATTATTGTTATACTATACCGCAGGGTATGCTTGCCAAGCTTATATGTGAGAGTATAGGCATGGAAAAAATATATTTTCAAAATTCCGGAGCTGAAGCCAACGAGGTTATGATGAAGCTTGCAAGAAAATACGGTAAGGATAATTACGGCCCTAATCGTTATAAGATTGTGACCGCATCAAACAGCTTTCACGGAAGAACCCTTGCAACGCTTGCTGCAACAGGTCAGCCGGGTTCTGCAATCCAGCATAATTACGATCCGTTTATCCCGGGTATAACCTATGCCGAGTATAATAATCTAAAAGCCTTTGAGGAGGCCTGTGATGAGGATACTATAGCTGTTATGGTTGAACCGATTCAGGGTGAAGGCGGCGTAATACCTGCAACCAAAGAGTTTTTACAGGGCTTGAGAAAGCTTTGTGATGAAAGAGATATGCTTCTTTTGTTTGATGAGGTTCAGACCGGATGGGGAAGAACAGGAAGCCTTATGGCATATATGGGTTATGGAGTTAAACCGGATTGTGTTAGTATGGCAAAGGCGATGGGTGGTGGTATGCCTATCGGTGCTATGTGTACGAGCAAAAAGCTTGCACTTACCTTTGGACCGGGGGCTCATGGAAGTACCTATGCAGGAAATCCTGTATGCTGTGCTGCATCCTATGCACAGATTAAGGAAATTATAGATAATAACCTTTCAGATAATTCGGCAAAGATGGGAGAATATTTTAGCGGCATACTTGCAAAGCTTCCTCATGTTAAAGAGGTAAGAGGTCACGGTCTTATGATTGGTGTTGAGTTTGATAAGGATATAGCAACCGATGTTAAGTATAATTCTGCCGATAACGGTCTTTTGATGACCGCTGTAAGACCTTCGGTTATAAGACTTGTTCCACCTCTCAATGTTACAAAAGAGGAATGCGATAAAGCCTTTGAAATAATCGATAAGGTTGTTAAGGAACTTGTTTAATATATTATATGATTATGCATAACCTGACATTAAAACAGGGTAAAATATATTGTGAATTAATTATAAGAGATATTATTGCTTTTATTATGTAAATAGCAGTGGCAGTAATTAATATTATTCTAAAATGATTTTTGCGAGGTAAGAGTAAGATGGAAAGAAAGAATGCATGGAAAACCTATGATGATAAGGCTTTAAAGGAACTTGATGAACTAAGTGTGGGCTATAGAGATTTTCTTGATAACGGTAAGACCGAAAGAGAATGTGTTAAGCAGATTATAAAGTCTGCTAAAGCATTTGGATATGTCAGTCTTTCGGATATGATCGAGTCAGGAAAGACACTTAAAGCAGGAGATAAGGTATATAATATATGCATGGATAAAACCGTTGCTTTGTTCAATATCGGTGAATTACCTCTTGAAAAGGGAATAAATATTTTAGGTGCACATATTGATTCACCGCGTATGGATATCAAACAAAATCCACTGTATGAAAAAGGTGATTTTGCTTATCTTGATACGCATTATTATGGTGGTATAAAGAAATATCAGTGGGTAACGCTTCCTTTGGCTATTCATGGTGTTGTGGTTAAAAAGGATGGTAAGGTTATCGACATTTCCATAGGAGAAAAAGAGGATGATCCGGTATTTTGTGTAACGGATTTACTTATTCATCTTGCCGGGGAACAGATGGAAAAGAAGGCAAATAAGGTTATAGAGGGTGAAAATCTCGATATCTTATTTGGCAGTATACCTTTAAAGGATGAGGAAAAGGATGCATTTAAGAAAAATGTATTAAATATCATTAAAGATAATTATGATATGGAAGAAGAGGATTTTATATCAGCGGAGCTTGAGGTTGTTCCTGCGGGAAAATCGAGAGAAGCAGGTGTTGACAGGAGCATGATTATGTCTTACGGACAGGATGACAGGGTTTGTGCATTTACATCTCTTAAAGCTATGCTGGAGGTGGACGGTGTCAAAAAGACTACCTGCTGTCTGCTTACGGATAAGGAAGAGATAGGAAGTGTCGGTGCGACAGGCATGCAGTCAAGATTCTTCGAGAATTCAGTTGCCGAGATACTAAATCTTCTGGGGGATTACAGTGATATAAAATTAAGAAGATGCTTAGCTGCTTCAAGGATGCTTTCATCTGATGTAAATGCCGGATATGATCCGTTGTTTGACAGTGCATTTGATAAAAATAACGCATCTTATCTTGGAAGAGGTGTAGTATTTAGCAAGTTTACCGGTTCAAGAGGTAAGTCGGGTTCAAATGATGCAAATGCAGAGTATCTTGCAGATATAAGAAAGATTATGGATGACAATGATATATGTTTTCAGACTGCAGAGCTTGGAAAGGTTGATGTAGGTGGCGGCGGAACCATAGCATATATACTCTCACTGTATGGTATGGAGGTAATTGACTGTGGCGTTGCTGTTCTTAATATGCATGCACCTTGGGAGGTTACTTCAAAGGCAGATATATATGAAGCATACAAGTGTTATAAGGCTTTTTTGAAAGAAGCTTAAGGATGAGCTTATGATAATTAATAAGATGAAACTTAAGAGAAAAATTCAGGCATTCCTTTTGGTATGCCTTTTTCTCGTGTCTTTAATTAATTATTCATGTGACACCTATGCCAGGGACACATACCTTTCGGCATATAATCAGACTGTTTATAATCAAAATAACGGAATCGGAAACAATGAGGTTAACTGTATTCTTCAATCCTCATCGGGATACATATGGATTGGAACAGATGGAGGATTGTACAGATACAACGGTTCAAGCTTTGCGGCAATAAATCTTTGGAATACAGATAGTGCAGATGTATATTCTATAAACTGCCTTATGCAGGATACATCGGGAAGAGTATGGATTGGCACCGGTAATTATGGTCTTTTTTACCTTAAGGACGGAGAATATAAGCATCTTGAAAATGAGTATTATGACGGTATAAAAACCATAACAGATATATGTGAAACCGGGGACGGAAGTATTTTTGTCTCAACGCCAAAGGGCATGTATATTGTGACGGATGGTGAGGATGGAAATGCTGCCCTTAATATGCTTATGGAGGATGAGCTTTCCGGTATAGAATTCGGAAAAATGGCAACCGATGGCGATAAGGTATATGCTATATCCGGAAATAGTGACCTTTATATATTTAACGGTAATGATAATTATGAAGTGATAAATACCCAGGAGATGACCGGCGGTGATGATTTAAATTGTATTACTATAATAAATGACAGAATTTATGCCGGTACATCGGGAAGAAATATAGTCGTAATAAGAAATGCCTATAATTTCAGTCTGCTTGAGACAGAGCTTTATGGAATCAATAAGATCTTTGTTGACAGCAACGGATATATATGGACCTGTGCAGATAACGGTATAGGCTTTTTTGACGTTGGCAATACATTTATAAAGCTTTCCGAGTGTGAAATCGACAGCTATCTGTCGGACATCATCGAAGATTATGAGGGAAATTACTGGGTCGCTTCATACAGAATGGGAGTTTTACTTTTATCCAAGAGTAAGTTCGTGGATTATAACATGTACAGCGGTATGCAGGAAACTATGGTTAATGCAGTTTTTGTATATAAAAATAACCAGTACATATGTACAGATGATGGTCTTATCATATACAGCATGACCGGTGAAAGAGTAACCAATGCTCTGACGGAAGCATTAGACGGCATAAGTATAAGAGATATCATGACTGATTCGGAAGGAAATCTATGGATAAGTACATACAGAAAATATGGACTTATAAAATATAATTTCAATGAGGAAAATATTGAGGATGCACTTTTAAGCATCACCAGAGGAACAGGCCTTCCAAGTAATTCCGTAAATGCATGTATAGAGCTTGATAATGGCAATATAGCTGCGGCAACCACCGAGGGTATAGCTGTAATCAGTAAGACCGGAGAGGTGCTTCATACCTTTGGAAAAAAGGACGGACTTGCGCAGGACAATGTGCTTTGTATCTTCCAGGATAAAAAAGGATATATCTATGCCGGAACAGATGGCGGTGAGCTATATATATTCCAGAGAAATATCAGTGAGATAAAGGAAAAATATGATTCGGAAAACGGCTTGAATGCCGGTATGATTTTATCGATAAAAGAGGGCGAAAAAGGTGTATGGATTGGAACAGATAACGGTCTTGGCTTTTACAATGATACATACAGGTCTGTTTCCAATATAGAGTATTCAAATAATATCTATGATTTAATTATCAATGATGATTTTGTCTGGATTATAAGCTCTATGGGTGTTTTAAGAACCACAGAGGAGGAATTGCTCGGTTCTAACGGTATTTCCGGAAGATATTTTGATGTTGATGACGGTCTCAATAAAACTATCAATACCTATAGTAAATCATTTATGAATAAAAACGGTATTCTATATATATGCTGTAATACCGGAATATGCTCCCTTGACACAAAAAACATTTCATATAACCAGATTGCACCTAAAATCAGAGTTACCGCTGTGGATGTCGATGGTCAAAGATATGAGTTTGATGACCTTGCAAACGGTTTAAATGTCGGAAGTGATGCATCCAAAATCACTATAGATTTTGCTGTCTTCAGTTACAGAAACAGAGGAGATATACAGGTCGAGTATAGATTAGAGGGATTTGACGAGGAACCGTTATATATCTCCGGAAATGATACCATGCAGGCGGTCTATACAAACCTTGAGGGAGGAGTTTATACCTTCCACATAAATGCATATAACGGTGATGGTACACCTTGTGAAAATGAGATTTCATTTACAATTGAAAAGGAAAATCGCTTTACTGAGAATCCGGTTTCAAGGATTATGATTGTTAGCGGAATATTAATCGTTGTTCTTCTTATGGTTGTGGGAATCCTAAGAATGAGAAAGAGCATTAAAAATAAAAATAAGGCTTTGGAGGAGCTTTCCAAGGAGCATGAGGAGGTCATTAAGACCAGTACCGCAAAAAATGATTATCTTGCCAATATGAGTAATGAGATAAAGACACCGGTGAATGCAATGGTTTCAAAAGCGGATGAGCTAATAAAGCTTATGGATAAGGAGGATGCTTACAGAGAAAATGTACAGGATATATACGATATAGGTAACGGCATCCTTGACAAGGTTGATGATATCATTTTGCTTGCTAAAATTGAAGGAGGAAGGATTGAGACTGCCAATGAGATATATTCGGTATCATCTATAGTGTTTAATCTTTCCGAATATGCAAAGGAAAAAATAGATTCCGAAAATATCAAGCTTTTTGTTGAAATTGGAGATAATATTTCAGATAATCTGATTGGCGATGAGGATAAGATTGAAAGCATTTTAAAGATATTTTTGGATAATGCTATTCAGTATACAAAAGAAGGTTCCATAACAATTTCCGTTGATGCTTATGAGTATAATGATAAAGAGGTCAGCATGAGCTATACGATTTCCGATACGGGAATCGGTATCCAGGAAGAGCGTCTTTCGGATATCTTTGAGGTGTACAGTATAGTTGATAACAGGAAAAATAATATAAGCAAGGGCGATGGAATAGGTCTTGCGATAGCAAAGGGATATTCAAGGCTTTTGGATGGAGATATATCTGTTGAAAGTGTGTACGGTGCAGGCTCAAACTTTACCCTTTCATTGAATCAGCGTATAGCGGATGCAGCCTTGATAGATAACGAAAGAGAAAGAATTGATGATATAGTATCCCAGGAGATAGCGGATAAGATGTGGCTTCCGGAGGTAAAGGCACTTGTTGTTGATGATGAGCTTGTAAGCCGTGAGGTTTCGGTTAAGACTCTCGAAAGCTTTGAAATGCTGATAGATACTGCTGATTCCGGTATAGCAGCTATTGATATGGTTATGAATAATGACTATGATGTTGTATTTATGGATCTTGCTATGCCTATTATGAACGGTACTGATACCATGAAGGAGATAAGAAGTCTTGATGGCGAAAAATATCTGCTTTTACCTATTATTTCGCTCGATTATGATGCGGTTTCCGATAACAGTGACATACTTTTGGAAAACGGATTTACGGGAACGCTTCTTAAGCCTATGGATATAAGAAGGGTGGCTGCTATTTTAAGAGATTGTCTGCCGGAGGATAAGATTAAGGAAAAGTCAAGTAATGTAGTTGAAAATATTAAAAATTCAAAGTATGCCGACGGCTTATCCAAGCTTGAAGAGGATATAAATATTAAAAAAGCTATAGAAAAAATAGGCGGAAGCATAGATGTGTTCAATAAGATACTGCGATCGTTTTATAGGAAAAACAGTAACCTTAAGGATATAATAGAAGCACATGGAGTATCTGATACGAGATGGTTCAAGCAAAGAATTCATACCCTTAAGGCTTCCAGCTACAATGTGGGTGCATATGCATTTTCTCAGGAGGCAGCAAGGATTGAGGCTGCTATCAATGCAGATAACAAGACTTATTTAAACAATAATTACGATAAGCTTCTCGAGCACCTTGACGGACTTATGAATAACATAGGAGAGTATTTTGACTTTGTTGATGAAGTAGATGAGGTTAAGACAGAGGAAGAGAAGTCTAAAAAGGAAGCTGATGATAAAGTTTTGGCAGATGTATCGGATATTGCGGATTCGGTGAAGCTTGTGGATGAAGCTGATTCAGCGGATATTGTAGGTGCAGCAGAGGCTTCTTTGGATGCTCGTGAAAGTGACTTTGTTGATATTGAACTTCTTAAAAAGCTGGATAAGTTTGTAAATGATGATAATCCGGATAAAGTGAAGGAGATTGTAGAAGTAATTAACAGTAAAGCATATATTGGTGAAGACGGTGATTTTATCATGGTGCTCAATGAAAGTATCGGTGAGGGCGATAAGGATAAGATACATGAACTGATTACCACTTATATTGATTTGAATTCCTGATTTTTAAACGTATTATTTTGAAAATATAAGGGAATTATGTCGACGATTTTATATGGGATTTTTTTGAAAAATTTGTTGACACAGGCAAAACATTATGTTAATATATGTCTTGTCGTTATGAAACGGCAAGCAAATGCGCGAGTGGCTCAGCGGTGGAGCACCTCCTTGCCAAGGAGGGGGTCGCGGGTTCGATCCCCGTCTCGCGCTCTTTTTATGCAAGAAAAAAGGATACCTTACTTCGAAGGTATCCTTTTTTCTTGCATAACGAGCCCCCTTGGGGCTCGAAGGTTCGATCTTCTCGTCTGCCGACTCGGTCCGTGCTAAACGCGTGCCACCGGCACGCAGCACCGTCTCGCGCTCTTTTCTTGTATAACAAGTTCTATAGGCTCGAAGGTTCGATCTTCTCCGCTTCTTCGCTAAACGGCGTCCACCGGACGCCAGCGACAGTCCGCGCATAGCGGGTGTCCACCGGACACCCTGCGCCGTCTCGCGCTTTCATTATGTAAAAAGAGCGCAAGACATTTTTTTCAGTGTAACTTTGTTGTAACTTTGGGTGTTGTATAATGCGTTTAAGATGATGAGGATGTGGCAGGGATTGCGCTTTTTGTCACTGGGTTTAAGAAGGGAGTTTCAGTATGGAAATTTTGAGAGTAGAGGATTTAACAAAGATATACGGAAAGGATGAGGCCGAGGTTGTGGCGCTTGATCATGCTTCTTTTTCGGTAGAAAAGGGTGAGTTTGTAGCGATAGTGGGAGCATCGGGAAGTGGTAAGTCAACACTTTTACATCTTATCGGTGGTGTAGACAGACCGACTTCGGGGAAGGTCATTATAGACGGAAAGGATATATCCGAGCTTGATGATGACAAGCTGGCAATTTTTAGAAGAAGACAGGTAGGACTTATATATCAGTTTTATAATCTTATACCTATACTCAATGTCGAGGAAAATATAACTCTTCCTCTTTCACTTGATAATAAGGATGTAGATAAGAAGAATCTTGACGAGCTGCTTAAGCTTTTGGGACTTACGGACAGAAGAAAGCATCTGCCTCATGAACTTTCAGGAGGACAGCAGCAGAGAACTTCAATAGGTCGTGCGCTTATAACCAATCCGTCGATTATCCTTGCGGATGAGCCGACAGGAAATCTTGATTCAAAGTCAAGTGATGAGATAGTTGCACTGCTTAAGAAGTCCAATAAGGAGAGAGCACAAACTATTGTAATGATTACACATAACATGGAGATTGCCAAGATGGCAGACAGGATTATCAGGATAGAAGATGGAAGGTTAAGCGAGGTATAGGATATGAATGTACTTAAAAAGCTGACAATAAAGGATTTAAAGTTAAATAAAAAAAGAACGATTGTTACGATAATCGGTATTATGCTTTCGGTTGCACTCATAACAGCTGTTGCAACCATGTTTCAAAGCTTTATCGATTCAATGATTAAATATGAGAAAAGGCAAAAGGGAGATTATCACGTAAGCTTTAGAGATGTGCCTTACGAGGAAGTTGTTAATATCAAAAACAACAGAAGTGTTGAAGATACCTATCTGGTTGAAAATGTAGGATATGCAGTGCTTTCCGATTCAAAAAATGAATATAAGCCTTACGCATTTGTGATGGGCTTTACAGATGAATCCGAAAAAAAGCTTGGAATCAATCTGGTCGAGGGAAGATTTCCGGAAAATGAAAATGAGATTGTTATACCAACACATTTAAAGACAAACGGAAGAGTCAGTCTTTCCGTAGGTGATACCATAACTCTTGATGTCGGAAAGAGAATGGATAGTGAAGGTAATGAGCTTACACAGTATAATCCTTATATCACAAGTTCAGAGCTTGAGTATATGACAGAGGATGATTCGGAAGATGGAACGGATGAAGATACAAAAGAAAATGAAAATTCATCCGACGAGGTATCAGATGATGAAATATATGATGAATATAAGGACTACAGCGAAAGCATTGTAGACACAGAAACAAAAACCTATACTGTAGTCGGTATATGTGAAAGACCAAGTATGGAGGACTATGAAGCACCGGGCTATACATTTATAACGCATATAGATGAAGAGGATATGAAGGGCAAGGTCCAGGTTTACGTACGTTATAAGAAAAAGGTTTTAAAGGATGCATATAAGATTACAGCAGGTATATTGGGCATAGATGCCGTAATATATGAAAAATATGAGACCGGTGATTTTAATTCCGAAGAGGAATACCAACAGATCTTTGAACTGTTAAAGGATATAAGATACTCATATGATTTTAACCCCTATCTTATAGAACTTGAAGATAATCCGTTAAGCATGGAAACTCTTGGCAGCTTCGGTATCGTGGTAGTTATAGTCTGCATTATAATAATTGTTACATCGGTATTTTGCATCAAGAATTCCTTTGATATATCAATAACTGAAAAAATCAGAGAATATGGCATGCTTAGAAGTGTCGGCGCAACCAAAAAGCAGATCAGAAAAAATGTTATGTATGAGGCACTTATACTTGGATTGATAGGTATTCCTCTTGGTATACTTTGCGGCGAGCTTGCTTCATTTATACTTATTAAGGTAAGTAATCTGCTTATGGTGGATGAGCTTTTTGGAAATACGGGCTTTTTGGTATTTTCCCCATCTGTTATAGCGATAGTTATTTCCATAATGCTTGGAGCGATTACCATATACCTTTCCGCCTTCAGAAGTGCATTTAAGGCTTCAAGGGTTTCACCTATTGTATCGATTAGAAACAGTGGTGATATCAAGGTTAAGGCCAAGAAACTGAAGAGCCCTAAACCTATCAAAAAGATATTTGGTATGGGCGGTGAGATTTCATATAAGAACCTTAAGAGAAATAAAAAGAAGTACCGTACAACCATCATTTCCATAACTGTTTCGGTTATAATATTTGTGGCACTTTCATCCTTTATGAAGATGGCATTTAATCTGGTCAGACATCAGGTTGATATACGTGAATACGATGTATCTGTCAACATTTATACTCATTATACAGGCGGTGGTCAATTTACGGACGATAAAGAGATTTATGAAAAGCTTTACAGTACCTCTAATTTCGATAATATAAAGGAATGTGCATTTTACAGAGAAACAACCCTACATGATTCGAGCTTAAAATATTCGGATAAATATAAGGAACTTTTGAGATATGATGAGTGGTATGATGGGGAAGAGGCTGATATATATGTTGAGGTAATTGTACCGGATGATAAGACCTACAGAAGCTATATTGATTCCCTTGGACTTAAGTATGAGGATGTATATGATAAGGGAATTCTTGCAGACAATATCAAGATAATGACTTATGATGAGGATGGAAAGGAGCATAAATACAGAGCAAGAGAATTTAAAGCAGCTAAAGGTGATTCTTTAAGCGGTACACTTTTTGGAGATAAGGAAATAAATTTGGATATAGGATATTTGGCAGATACATTTCCTTTCTGTGTAAATGAGTATTCAGCTTTTATAATAATATCAGAGGAGTATTATAACAGCGTTGGGATGGATATTCCGGATCTTGCAGCAGTTTACAGCTCGGATAAGCCGGATAAGCTTCAGGATGATATTGAAAAAGTGTTTAAGGATGCAGATTATAGTGTATATATAGATAATGTTGCGGAAAGCGCAAGACAGATGAGAAATTTATTCTTACTTGTAGCGATATTCCTGTATGGTTTCATAATAGTTATCTCGCTTATAGGTATAACCAATATATTTAATACCATAACAACCAACATGGAGCTTAGGAAAAAGGAATTTGCAATGCTTAAGTCAGTTGGTATGACCACAAAGGAATTTAATCATATGATAAGGCTCGAAAGTGCATTTATGGGAACAAAATCTTTATTGTATGGACTTCCTTTAGGACTTTTGTTATCATATATTATATACACAAAGCTTGGCAGGGATGAGGGACTTGAATTTGCGGTTCCTTACATGGCAGTAATTATGGCTGTACTTGTAGTGTTCTTGCTTATAGCAGGTATAATGAGATATTCAATGAGTAAGATAAATAAACAAAACACAATTGAAACCATAAGGAATGAAAACATCTGATATATCATTTAGGTACCATGACACAATTTAGGTACACGCAAATCTCGCTGTCGCTCACGATTTGCTTAGCACCTAAATTGTGTCATGGCACCTGTTCTGTATAATAATTATGTATTTTTGATGAGGTTATTATGACTGTTTTACTGGTAGAAGATAACGATACAATTATAAAGGGTCTTTCGTATGCAATTGAAAAGAAGGGGTATGAGTTTAAGTTCAGAACCTCTTTCAAGACAGCGTGTACGTATATCGAGGATAATAAATCAGGCATTGATCTGATTATCCTTGATATAACCCTGCCGGACGGTAACGGCTTTGATTTATATGAAAAGCATATCAAGGCACATGATATACCTACGATTTTTCTTACCGCAGAGGATGATGAGGAGTGTATCGTAAGAGGTCTTGATATAGGTGCAGAGGACTATGTGACAAAGCCGTTTTCCACTAAGGAGCTTCTTGCAAGAATCAATAAAATTCTTTTAAGGCACAAGAAGACGGATAAGGTAACCGTCAAGGATATAACCTTTGATATGGATAAGATGACGGTTTCGCGTGGTGATGATATCATAGAGCTGTCACCGCTTGAGTTAAAGCTTTTAAATCTTTTATTCCTTGATTTAAATAAGGTTGTGACGAGAAATGTAATACTTGATAAGATTTGGGAATGGACCGGAAATGATGTGGATGATCATACTGTGACGGTTTATTTTAAAAGGATAAGAGAAAAGCTCGGAACAGATATTATAACAACCGTAAAGGGTGTAGGATATAGAATCGATGATGAAAAATAAGGTAAAGCTAAAAAGATATTTACGTATAACTGCAGTCATATTTTTGCTGTTTACAGCTATGGCTGTAGTTTTTAATGTCTATGAATACAGGACATATACAAAAAATTACAATGAAAAGCTTGAAGCAATTATCGAAGCGGTAAAAGAAAAATATCCTGATGTAAGTGATACCGAGATTATAGAGATACTTAACAGCGATAAATCAAGCGGAGAGTTTTTAAAAAGATACATTTTGGATATCGAAAAGGACTCTGCAATTTTGCAAAATGATGAGGTGCATCAAAGATTTTTTTGGATAAATATTTTAATTGTCATATCGTTTGGAGTCTTTCTTTTGGTCGAATTTTTAATTTTTAATCGAAGAAAGGATAAAGAAATATCCGAGATAACCAGATATATTGAGGAGATTAACAGGAAAAATTATGAGCTCCATATAGATGATATGTCGGAGGATGAGCTTTCTATCCTTAAAAATGAGGTCTATAAGACGACAGTTATGCTTAAGGAAAGTGCGGATAATTCCTTAAAGGATAAGCGAAACCTCAAAAAATCTCTCGAGGATATATCGCATCAGCTTAAAACACCGATTACATCAATTCTGGTTATACTTGATAATCTTATAGAAGAACCGGATATGGACGAGACTCTAAGAGAGGACTTTATAAGAGATATAAAAAGGGAAACTGCCAATATAAATTTCCTCGTTCAGTCCATACTTAAGCTTTCAAAATTTGATGCCGATACAATCAACTTCATCAAGGATGAGGTATTGTTGAAGGATATCGTTGGAAAAGCAGCACAGAATGTATCTACACTCTGTGACCTGAAAAACATCACATTAAATATTAAAGGCGATGACAGTGCAGATGTTACCTGTGATTTCAGATGGCAGACAGAAGCTGTTACAAACATAATCAAAAACTGCATAGAACATTCGGAGGATGGAAGCAGCATAGATGTAACTTATTCAAAAAATAATGTCTATTCAATGATTACAGTAAGAGATTATGGAAACGGTATATCAAAAGAAGACCTGCCGCACATCTTTGAACGATTTTATAAAGGTGAAAATGCCTCAAAGGACAGTGTGGGAATCGGTCTTGCACTGTCAAAGACCATAATTGAAGAAGATAACGGACATATAAACGTAACCTCGGATAAGTCAGGTACTTTATTTGAGATAAAATATTTCAAATTATAGCTTGTTGAAAACAGTACATAGGAACATGCACCTTACACACTTTTAGGTGCTAAGCAAACCGTGAGCGACAGCGAGGTTTGCGTGTACCTATAAAGTGTGGCAAGATGCATGTTCCTATATAAAACTTGAAAAAAAATAAAACTTTGATATAATATAATGAACGATTTAATGCTTGTTTTTTAATGAATGAGAGTTTTGGTGGAGAAAATGAGTAAAAAGAAAAAGAAATCAAATGACAAGCCGATAGAGAAAAGCATTAAAAAAGTAGTTGATACAGAAGAAGACGAAATTATTGATGACGAAAAAGAGGCTTCGGCTGATTCTGCAAAGGAAAGTGAGGCTGCAGAGGATAAAGCAGTCGAAGGGGAACTTTCTTTGAGCAGGAAAAAGAAAATAGGAAGAAAGATTAAGAAAGCATTTAAATATTCAATACACACATGGATATTTAGATGTTTTTTGTGCGCCCTTTTGATAGAGATTGTTCTTGAGATGCTGGGAAGACGTTCTATACTTGGCGGAATTGCATTTATATTTAATTCACCTATTGTATATCTTTATAACGTTTCTATTATATTTTTCACGTTGTTATTTGCATTATTTATCAGAAAAAGAGTTTTTGGTATTGCACTTATAAGTATTATCTGGCTTATCTGTGGAGTTATCAATTTTATTGTTTTAGGCTTCAGGGTAACGCCTTTTGCAGCGGTTGATTTTCTTATGGTAAAAGATACATTTAGTATGATAGATGTTTATTATACCAAGTTTCAACAGGTACTTATACTTATAGGTATTATATTGGTTATAACCGGAATTGTATTTTTATTCAGGAAGACTCCGAAGTATGAGGGACAGATTAACGTTAAGCTTACCATGCTTGCGTGTGTTATCGCATGGGGAATAGTCTGGGGCTTTACCAATTTCGGTGTCAAGCACAATATTATATCTGATGATTTTGCTAATCTGGGTATGGCATATCAGGAGTACGGCTTTGCATACTGCTTTACAAACAGTATAATTGACAATGGTATAAGTAAACCGGATGATTACAGCAAAGAGGCTGTGATGGAGATAAAGGCTGAGCTTGATAAGGTAGAAGTTAAGGGTAAGATGAAAACACCAAATATCATTATCATTCAGCTGGAATCCTTCTTTGATCCAAATGGATTAAAGGGCCTTACCATGAGTGAAAATCCGTTACCTAATTTCAATAAATTTAAGGATGAGTATCCTTCGGGATATTTTACTGTTCCTGCGCTCGGAGCAGGTACTGCCAATTCGGAATTTGAAGTTTTGACAGGAATCAAATCCACATATTTTGGCGCGGGAGAATATCCATATAAAACTACGGTAAATGAGGTGCCGGTGGTATCCCTTTGCAGTCTGCTTGCCGATCAGGGATATGCCACTCATGCAATACATAATAATAAATCATCATTTTATGATAGAAATGATGTGTACAATACCATGGGCTTTGATGATTTTACTTCGCTTGAGTATATGTACAATGTGGAGTATACATCGACAGGATGGGCAAAGGATTATACTCTTACGGATGATATTTTAAAGTGCCTTGATTCTTCTGAAGGAGTGGACTTTGTATTTACAATAAGCGTACAGGGACACGGACGTTATCCTGTGGGAGAGGATACCTGTGAGGATCATATTCAGGTAGAATACACATTTGAAGAGGAGATGGAGGAACCATTCCATTATTATGTAAACCAGATATATGAGATGGATGAAATGATGGGACAGTTAAAGGCTGCTCTTGATGAAAGAGGAGAGGATTATATTCTTATCCTTTACGGAGATCATCTGCCTTCGCTCAATATATCACAGCACCAGTTAAGTGACAGTACATTATTCCAGACGGAATATGTCATAGTAAACAATATTAATCTGGATATGCCGGATGAGGATATGATGTCAAATGAGATTTCCG
Organism: uncultured Lachnospiraceae bacterium; assembly: GCA_902762955.1. GTDB lineage: Bacteria > Bacillota > Clostridia > Lachnospirales > Lachnospiraceae > Coprococcus_C. Next base: position 34,736 of record CACWQH010000001.1, on the reverse strand, counting down.
GCAAGCTTTTAAATGCACTTAATATTCCATCAGGATATGCCCAGAAGGCACATGACTTATATGAGGGTGACGAGCTTGATGCAAAGCTTGAAATGATAGCTTATGATGAGCTTTTTGGAGAAAATTATATTTATAATGGACATACACCTGTTCCTGAAAGGCATATGAAGATGGGTATCACTCCGATTATACTTAGCGAATTAAAGTCAAATGGTGATTCGGTGTCAGTTATAGGAGAAAATTTTAACTCTTATTCTGTTGTTTTTGTAAATGATAAAAAGGTAGATACAAGCTATATAAGTGAGACTGAACTGATAATAGAAGCAGATGATGTTTCATCGGGCGATGAGGTCACCGTAAAGCAGGTGGATGCAGCTCATCATGAGCTTAGTGAAACCAACATGATTGTGTACTAAAATGCCACTATTGTATGACAATTATATTGGCAGAAAAATATTTAAAAAAAAGCTTGTTTATATCCAAATAATATTTGAATGAATGTAAAATCTATGATATAATATTTAGACAATCGACTTTCTATTTTGTGAAGTTAGATCTTTTAAGGAGAAAAGTATGAAGCAGACTATTGACGTTAAATACATAAATCCGTTTTTACAATCAAGTATATCAATCGTTAAGAGTGTTGCAGCGCTTGATCTCACTGTTGGAAAGCCTGTTAAGGCTGAGTTTATGATTAAGGAACTTACATATGCGATACAGCTTGGAATAGTAGGTGAGATGAAGGGACAGGTTGTGCTTGGAATAGAAGATTCCAAGGCAAAGGCTATTGCTTCAAAGATGATGTTTGGTATGCCTGTTGATACACTTGATGAGATGGCTTCTTCAGCATTAAACGAGCTTAGCAATATGATTATGGGTAATACAGCTACTATTTTTTCAACACAGGGTATTTTGATAGATATTACTCCACCTATAGCAGTTTATGGTCGGGATATACAGCTTATGTCAGACATTGAGGGTATTAAGGTTCCTCTTTTGGTTGACGGAGAAGAGTGGATTACTCTTTACGTATGTATATACATGGATAAATAAGCAAAAAATATATAATTTTCATCATTGACATTGCGAGGGTTAAATGATATTATTGTGCGAAATATATTAAAGATGATACACATAAACCATTAACGAAGACAGCGTTTAACGAGAGATGGAAAGGGAAGAAAAAATGGGAAAAATAATTGGTGAAGGAATTACATTTGATGATGTGCTTTTAGTTCCACAGTTTTCAAGAGTTATTCCAAATGATGTTGATCTAGCTACTAATCTTACTAAGAAAATCAGACTTAACATTCCACTTATGAGTGCAGGTATGGATACCGTTACCGAGCACAGGATGGCAATCGCCATGGCAAGACAGGGTGGTATCGGTGTTATTCACAAAAATATGTCTATACAGCAGCAGGCAGAAGAGGTTGATAAGGTAAAACGTTCAGAGTTTGGTGTTATAACCGATCCATTTTCACTTTCACCTGAACATACACTTGCAGATGCGGACAAGCTTATGGCTAAGTTCAGAATTTCAGGTGTGCCTATTACCGAAGACGGTAAGCTTGTTGGTATCATAACCAACAGAGATTTAAAATTTGAGACAGACTATACTAAGAAAATTAAGGAGTCCATGACTTCAGATAATCTTATTACGGCAAGAGAGGGTATAACTCTTGAGGAAGCTAAGGAAATCCTTGGAAATGCAAGAAAGGAAAAGCTTCCAATCGTAGATGAGAATTATAACTTAAAGGGACTTATAACTATAAAGGATATTGAAAAGCAGATTAAATATCCTAATGCTGCAAAGGATTCGCAGGGAAGACTTCGCTGTGCAGCAGCAGTAGGTGTTACACCGGATATAACAGACAGAGTAGATGAGCTTGTTTCTGCAAAGGTTGATGCAATAGTTATAGACACTGCACATGGACATTCTGAAAATGTTCTTAAGACATTTAGAATGATTAAGGATAAGTATCCTGATCTTGATGTTATAGCAGGAAATGTTGCTACCAAGAGCGGTACAAAGGCTATGATTGATGCAGGTGTTGATGCAGTTAAGATCGGTATCGGTCCGGGTTCTATATGTACAACAAGAATTGTTGCAGGTATAGGTGTTCCTCAGATTACTGCTGTTATGGATGCTTATGATGCAGCGATGGAAGCAGGCATACCTGTTATCGCTGATGGTGGTATCAAGTATTCAGGAGATATCACAAAGGCTCTTGCAGCCGGTGCAAATGTATGTATGATGGGAAGCTTATTTGCAGGTACTGATGAGGCTCCCGGTGAATTTGAGATATATCAGGGTAGAAAATATAAGGTTTACAGAGGTATGGGTTCCATAGCTGCTATGGAAAACGGCAGCAAGGACAGATATTTCCAGAGCAATGCAAAGAAGCTTGTTCCTGAAGGTGTTGAGGGAAGAGTTGCTTATAAGGGCTCTATCGAGGATACAGTATTCCAGCTCCTTGGCGGATTAAGAGCCGGCATGGGTTACTGCGGAGCAGCAAACATAGAGGAGCTTCATGAGAAAGCAGAGTTTGTAAAGATTTCAGCTGCATCTCTTAGAGAAAGCCATCCTCATGACATTCAGATTACTAAGGAAGCACCAAATTACAGTGCTGTGACCATATAAGTATTCGGTTAGACAGGATTGAATACAGATGACTCGTCCGTGCGGCTGTGGAATATATCAGGTCACAACGGACACGTTCTCACTCGGTTAAAAACGCAGGAGTACTAAACTCAATAGAAAATGGGATAACATAGCTTTTTGCATAAATGCAAAGCATGTTATCCCATTTTTTATGGGGGGGTGAAAGCAGTAATATTTTTTATTTACATTTGTCAATTTATGTCGTTTATTATATAATTACCTTGTGAGGTGATGGTATGGAAGAAGATATGAATAGAGATGAATTTATATTCTTTCTTTATGCGTTGCAAGAGCTTCTTGAAAGTGGTAATTATGAAGGAGCAAAGAAAGTTGTTGATAAAGCAATAGCTCAATCTGAACGCAGAGAAATCAAGTAATCTTTCATACAAATGATAAAAACTTAATATGAATAAGTACATAGCGATGAAGTAACCCATCACATTTTTGTGATGGGTTAAAAATTATTATTTGATAAAATAAAGGAGCATACTTATGATTGAATTTAGAAAATTAACGTATGAGGATATTGATACGTTCATTGATATGCGCATTAATCAGCTTCGTGAGGAAGGAGCAACCGAGGAATTTGATTTAAGACCGGCTTTATATGATTATTATAAAAGACATATGGCTGACGGTACATTTGTATCGTGGCTTGCAGTAGATGGTGATAAAATAGTAGGAACGAGTGGTATGTCTTTTGTAGAGAAGCCGCCGTATTTTGGATGCCCGAGCGGAAGGATAGGACTTCTTTCAAGTATGTTTACGGACAACAATTACAGAAGACAGGGAATAGCAAAAATGCTTCTTTCAAAGGTTATAGATGAAGCCAGAGCCTATGGCTGCAAAACGGTACAGATTACCGCATCGGATATGGGGGTTTTGCTTTATACGGATTTTGGATTTGTCAAAAACGGAAACTTTATGCAGTATAAGCTTTAGAACTTTTTGCCGATATTATTAAAAGAAGGATACTTGAAAAAGGAGGCATAATATTATGAAAAATATAAGTAAAAATAATAAAGGTTTTACTCTTGTTGAGCTAATAGTTGTAATTGTTATCCTTGCTATATTGGCAGCCATACTTGTTCCTGCATTGCTTGGGTATATAGATAAGGCAAAGAATCAGCAGGATGTACTTCAGGCAAAGAATTATCAGACTGCTATTCAGTCAGTTCTGTCTGAAATGTATGCTAAGGGTGAGGAACCGAATTATGAGCATAGAGGACTTCAGGAAAATAATGAAAATTCAACTTCATATACATGGTGGAACAGTAAATACGGAAAAAAGGTTTTGACACTTGCTGATGAAACATCAACTCCATATATTCTTATGTTTCAGGTAGGAAGATATCTGAAATATAAGGATTCAAATGTTCATTATGCTTACACAGTATATGGTGTATATTATCAAAAGTCAGCAGATTCGGAGCTTGTGATAATTCAAAACGGTGCAACCTATACTGCTGATGATTATAACGGCACAAGAGATTATGTTATGGTAAATGGTGAAAAGATATGGACTGTAGTTTATTCCATGTCATGTGGCAATTATTCGACACCTGCCGCAGCACTTCAATCGATAGAAAAGCATCAGCATAAAAAATGAAATGTATTTATGTTTTAATATAGAATGATTGTTTATAATATATCGTCCTTTTGAGGGCGATATATTTGTTTTATTAATGTATTTTTTAAAATACAATTTTTTCATCCAAAAATATTTACAAAAATCCCCATAGATGATATATTGCACGTGGATGGTATTCGAATATGCAGTTTGATTAACTGTATGAGAAACTGTACCGGAAATTTAATATCAGTTCATGAAGGAGAAATGCTATGAAGGTTGGATTTATCGGTGCCGGCAAGATGGGATTTACTCTGGGAAAGCATATGACCGACCACGGTGTTAAGATTGGCGGTTATTACAGCAAAACCCTAAAGAGTGCTATGGAGGCGGCCGAGTTCACGAATTCTCATTGCTATCAGTCCTTAACTGAACTTGTAAATGGTAATGATATCATATTTATCACGGTTCCTGACGGGCAGATTGCTGTTATGGCAGAGGTGCTGGACAGACTTGATGCGGACTTATCAGGCAAGATAATATGTCATACCAGTGGGGCTCTTTCCTCACAGGTTTTTTCTGGTATGGATAGCCGGGTATATGGTTATTCGATACATCCTATATATGCAGTCAATTCGAAGACTGAGTCATATATAAATTTCAATCAGGCTTATATAACAATTGAAGGAAATGATGCACGGATTGATGTGATGACGGATATGTTTAAGGGTATGGGTCATCAGGTTAAAATAATAAGTGCAAGGGATAAGGTTAAATATCACGGAGCTGCTGTTTTTGCAAGCAATCTTGTAATCGGACTTTATCATAAGAGTATGAAGCTTATGATGGATTGCGGATTTTCTGAGGCAGAAGCGGAAGATGCCCTAAAGCCGTTATTTGAAAATAACGCAAACAATCTTATCAAAAAAGGCTGTGCGGATGCATTGACCGGACCGGTTGAACGATGTGACACCGAGACGGTAAGAAAGCACCTTGAAGCCCTTTCCGAAAATCCTGACGAGCTTGACATTTACAGGCTTTTGTCAAGGGAGCTGGTTGAGATAGCAGATATGAAGCACAAGGCTTCACCTGACTATGATTATGACACGATGAAAGGACTGCTTGAGCCGTAGTAAGGAGCAGATGCTCCGACCGCACCGCATCTTTGATGTAAGATGCAGGGATATATAGGAGGTAAATATTATGAAAAAAACAGTTTTAACATTTGCAAAGGCTAAGGAAAACGGTGAGAAGCTTACAATGCTTACAGCCTATGATTATTCAACGGCTAAGCTTATCGACCAGGCAGGTATTGATGCTATTTTGGTCGGCGATTCACTGGGAAATGTAATGCTCGGTTACGAGGATACATTATCCGTTACGGTTGATGACATGATTCATCATGGTGCTGCTGTTGCCAGAGGAGCAAAGGAAGCACTTGTAGTTATAGATATGCCTTTTATGTCATATCAGACATCGGTTTATGATGCTGTTGTGAACGCAGGAAGGCTTATGAAGGAAGGACGCGCCCAGGCTGTTAAGCTTGAGGGTGGTGTGGAGGTTGCACCACAGATTAAGGCTATAGTCGACGCAGGAATTCCGGTTATGGCACATATAGGACTTACACCACAGAGTATAAATGCATTTGGCGGCTTTAAGGTTCAGGGAAAGAGCGAGGCACAGGCTAAAAAGCTTATCGAGGATGCTCTTGCCGTACAGGAAGCAGGAGCATTTGCAGTAACTTTAGAGTGCGTACCTGAGAAGCTTGCAACACTTGTTACTAAAAAGCTTTATATTCCAACTATAGGAATTGGAGCAGGAGTAGGCTGCGATGGACAGGTGCTTGTATATGCGGATATGCTTGGTATGTTCTCAGACTTTACACCGAAGTTTGTTAAGAGATTTGCCGAAACCGGAAAGCTTATGACGGATGCTTTCAAGGCTTATATCGAGGAGGTTAAGGCGGGTACTTATCCTGAGGCAAAGCATACCTATGCAATAGATGACGATGTAATTGAAAAGTTATATTAAAAAGGAGACAGGAATATGGAAATCGTTTCAACTATAAAGGAAGTAAGAGACAGAGTTAAGGCTTGGAGAAAGGAAGGACTTACAGTCGGTCTTGTGCCGACTATGGGATATCTTCACGAAGGGCATAAAAGTCTTATAGATAAGGCGGTTTCACAAAATGACCGCGTAGTTGTCAGTGTATTTGTAAATCCTATGCAGTTCGGTCCGACAGAGGATCTTGCAAGTTATCCGAGAGATTTGGACGCTGATGCTAAGCTTTGTGAGGCGGCAGGTGCATCACTTATCTTTCATCCGGAACCGGAGGAGATGTATGACGAGGGCTTTTGCTCATTTGTTGATATGACAGGACTTACCGAGGCACTTTGCGGACTTTCAAGACCGGTACATTTCAGAGGAGTTTGCACAGTTGTAAATAAGCTTTTCAATATAGTTATTCCTGACAGAGCATATTTCGGTGAGAAGGATGCACAGCAGCTTGCAGTAGTTAAGCGTATGGTCAAGGATTTAAATATGGATATCGAGATAGTAGGATGTCCGATTATAAGAGAAGCAGACGGACTTGCAAAGAGTTCTAGAAATACCTACCTTTCACCAAAGTCAAGAGAGGCTGCACTTGTTTTAAGCCGCTCCATATTTATGGCTAAGAAGATGGTAGAGGACGGTGAGCGTGACGCAGCAAAGGTTAAGAAGGCTATGAGAGAGCTTATCGAGGCAGAACCTCTTGCTAACATAGATTATGTAGAAATCGTTGATGTTAATACTATGAAGAGCATAGACACCATAAAGGGAGAAATCCTCTGTGCAATCGCAGTCAACATAGGCGGTGAGGCAAGACTCATAGATAACTTTATGGCAACAATATAGAAAGGAACAAATTATGCAGTTAAATGTCCTTAAAAGTAAAATTCACAGAGCTACGGTTATTCAGGCGGATGTGGATTATGTCGGAAGCATAACCATAGACGAGGCACTTATGGAAGCTGCCGGAATATATGAATACGAGAAGGTTCAGGTGGTGGATGTAAATAACGGAAACCGACTTGAAACCTATGTCATCGCAGGTGAAAAAGGCAGCGGAATGATATGTCTTAATGGTGCGGCAGCAAGGCTTGTAGATATAGGTGATAAGGTTATCATAATGTGCTATGCCCAGATGACACCTGAAGAGGCAAAGGATAATAAGCCTTATGTAGTATTTGTGGATGACAATAACAAAATTGCAAATGTATCAAGATATGAGAAGCATGGACTTCTTACGGAAGATTTTATGAAGTAGATTTAATGTGGGAAAGAAAACTATCAGATTAATTACAATGATAAAGAGTATATTTTGTATTAATGATAACGGAGGTGGAGCGTATGTTAAATGGAAAAACAGTTGTACTCGGAGTAACAGGAAGTATAGCAGCCTATAAAATTGCCAATCTGGCAAGCATGCTGGTTAAATTAAATGCCGATGTTCAGGTCATAATGACAAAAAATGCAACTAATTTTATTAATCCGATTACCTTTGAAACACTGACGGGTAATAAATGTCTTGTGGATACATTTGACAGAAATTTCCAGTACAGTGTTGAGCATGTTGCACTTGCAAAAAAGGCGGCTGTTATTATGATAGCTCCGGCTTCTGCCAATGTTATAGGCAAGCTTGCAAACGGTATAGCAGATGATATGCTTACCACTACCGTTATGGCATGCAAATGCAAGAAGCTTATTGCTCCTGCCATGAATACCAATATGTTTGAAAATCCTATACTACAGGATAACCTTAAGAAGCTTGAGCATTACGGTATGGAAATTGTATCGCCTGCAAGCGGAAGACTTGCATGCGGCGATGTGGGTGCCGGAAAGCTTCCGAGTGAAGAGGTTTTGCTTGATTATATTTTAAAGGAGATAAAGCACGAAAAGGACCTGGCTGGCAAGACAGTGCTTGTAACCGCCGGACCGACACAGGAGGCTATAGATCCTGTAAGATATATAACCAATCATTCATCAGGTAAAATGGGTTATGCAATCGCAAGAAATGCTATGGAAAGAGGTGCAAGAGTTATCCTTATATCAGGTGTAACCGCCATAGCACCACCGCCGTTTGTAGAGGTTGTAAATATAGTAAGTGCGGCAGATATGTATGACGCTGTTATGAAATATAAGGATGAGTCGGATATCATTATCAAATCCGCAGCAGTAGCGGACTATACACCGATTACGGTTGCTGATGAGAAAATCAAGAAAAAGGATGATGATATGAGTATCCCTCTTGGAAGAACCAAGGATATCCTTAAGGAGCTTGGAGCTACTAAACGCGAGGGACAGATTATCTGCGGATTTTCCATGGAAACTGAGAACCTTATCGAGAATTCAAGAGCAAAGCTTGATAAGAAAAATGTAGATATGATAGCTGCCAATAGTCTCAGGGTTGAGGGCGCAGGCTTCGGAACGGATACAAATGTAATTACACTTATCACAAGAGAGGATACCACCGAGCTTCCGATAATGAGCAAGGACGAGGCTGCAGGAAAGATACTTGATAAGATAATTGAGATGATTTAATAAATATTATGTATTCCGATTAGTGATAATAGATAAGGAATCGAAAAAAGGAGCCAAAAAGGAGCCGAAAAGGAGTCGAAAAAGAACTGAAAAAAAGCCGAAAAGGAGCCGGAAGGGAGCCGAAAAAGGAGCCGAAAAGTATTTTTTAAAGGATACTTCAATAAATGAAAAAAATAAAGGAAAAGAGGTAAAAACAATGCAATTTGATACTTTACAAAAGGACATGATAGCAGCTATGAAGGCACGTGATAAGGCAAGAAAGGATGCCATATCATCCTTGGTTTCAGATGTAAAAAAGGCTGCCATAGATGCAGGAACAAGAGATGACATAAAGGATGAGCTTGTTGACCAGGTTATACTTAAATCCTTAAAGACCGCAAAGGAACAGCTTGACAGCTGTCCTGCAGAAAGAACAGATCTTAAGGAGGAGTATCAGTTCAGATATGATGTGATTAAGGAATATGCTCCACAGATGATGGGCGAGGATGAGATAAAGAAATTCCTTAATGATAATTTTGCCGAGGTTATAGCAAGCAAGAATAAGGGACAGATTATGAAAGAGGTAATGCCTGCCCTTAAAGGAAAGGCAGACGGAAAGCTTATAAATAATATCGTGGCAGAGTTGTGTAAATAAAAAAGATATTGAAAAATACTGAATAAAAAAATAAAAAAATTTTTGAAAAAATTTCTTGACAAATAATTTTATTTGTGCAATACTATCACACGTAAAGCAAAGGCGCTTTAGAAGATAATACTTCTAAGGCGCCCTTTTTTATTTCCATATAAAAAAATATTAAGCCGAATGTCGGTGAATGAAAGAGAGGTTTTTGCTATGGCAAAGAATATTCCGGAACTGTATGGCAGCTTAGTTTTCAACGATAAGATTATGAGAGATAAGTTACCAAAGGACATCTACAAGGCATTAAAGAAGACAATCGAAAATAATACTCATTTGGAGCTTGACGTAGCCAATTCGGTTGCGGTAGCGATGAAGGAGTGGGCAGTAGAAAATGGTGCAACACATTATACACATTGGTTCCAACCAATGACCGGATATACTGCTGAAAAGCATGACAGCTTTGTAACTCCTGTGGGTGACGGACAAATCATTATGGATTTTTCCGGTAAGGAGCTCGTCAAGGGTGAGCCTGATGCATCAAGCTTTCCGTCAGGAGGACTTAGAGCAACCTTTGAGGCAAGAGGATATACAGCATGGGATCCTACCTCGCCGGCATTTGTAAAGGACGGAACACTTTATATACCGACAGCGTTTTGTTCATATAGCGGAGAGGCGCTTGATAAGAAGACACCACTTCTTCGTTCTATGGAGGCACTTAATAAAGAGGCAACAAAGATGCTTCATTTACTTGGTAGAACCGATGTAACCAATGTATCAACAACGGTAGGCCCTGAGCAGGAGTACTTCCTTGTTGATAAGGAGTTATATAAGCAAAGAAAGGATTTAATCTTCACCGGAAGAACCTTACTTGGAGCTATGCCTCCTAAAGGTCAGGAGATGGAGGATCATTATTTCGGGGCACTTAAGCCGAGAGTATCTGCTTTCATGCATGACCTTGATGAAGAGCTTTGGAAGCTTGGAATACCTGCTAAGACAAAGCATAATGAGGTTGCACCGGGACAGCACGAGTTAGCACCTGTATTTGATACAACCAATGTAGCTGTAGATCATAATCAGCTTACTATGGAGGTTATGAAGAAGGTTGCAGATAAGCATGGTCTTGCGTGCCTCTTGCATGAGAAGCCGTTTGATGGTATCAATGGTTCGGGTAAGCATAACAACTGGTCAATGTCAACCAATACAGGATTAAATCTTCTTGAACCGGGTAAGACACCTGCGGATAACATTTCATTTTTGGTATTTTTGATGGCAGTTATAAAGGCTGTAGATGACTATGCAGACCTTATGAGAATCTCCGTTGCAAGTGCGGGAAATGACCACAGACTTGGTGCAAATGAAGCACCTCCTGCAATCGTATCCATCTTCCTTGGCGAAGAATTAAATGCAATTATTGAGGCGATTGAAAAGGATGAGCTCTTTAACCAGCAGGACAGAGTAAGAATGGAAACAGGCGCAACTGTTTTACCGCATTTCTTTAAGGATACTACTGATAGAAACAGAACCTCACCGTTTGCCTTTACGGGTAATAAATTTGAGTTCCGTATGCTTGGCTCGGAGGTTTCGGTTGCAGGACCTAATATCGTATTAAACACTGCAGTTGCTGAAGCTTTAAGTCAATTTTATGAAGAGCTTAAGGATGCAAATACGGATGATATGAAGGATGCTGTTCATCAGCTTGTTAAGAGAGCCATAGCTAAACATAAGAAGGTTATATTTAACGGAAACGGTTATACTGATGAATGGGTTGAGGAGGCAGAAAAAAGAGGTCTTTACAACCTTAAGTCAACACCTGAAGCACTTCCTCATTTTGTTGATGATAAGAATATAGAGCTTTTCACTAAACACGGTGTATTTACAGAGACAGAGATAAGGTCGAGATATGAAATCTTTGTAGAAAACTACTGCAAGATTATACATATAGAGGCAAAGACCTTACAAAGCATGTTGAATCATGATGTGCTTCCTGCAATTTATTCTTACGAGGATGAGTTAAGTAATACAATTCAGTTTAAGCGTGATGCAGCCGGTATCGAGAGTAAGGCAGGCAAGACAGAGCTTGCATTTATGTCAGAGGCTTATGATAAGATTTACGAACTGCTTGGCAAGCTTAAGGATGATACAACATCTGCTGAAGCATTAACCGAAGAAGACGTATACAAGGCATCATTTTATTATCATGATGTTATCCTTGCCGAGATGGATGAGATACGTAAGATCGCAGATGAGGTTGAGGATAAGCTTCCTGCACACTTATTACCATATCCTACATATGAAGACTTATTGTTTTATGCTTAAATGAGAATATATGTAAAAGAAAACCTTGATTTGATTATTTGCGAAGAAGGGTTTCCTGGAAAGTATATTCTTGGTATGGGAGTTTATAAAATGAGCTTTATGGATAAAAGCGATATGGATTTAGATAAATTACATGAAGAATGCGGCGTATTTGGTATATACTCCCCTGAAGATGAGCAGGCCGCCCATACTATATACTACGGACTGAGCGCTTTGCAGCACAGAGGTCAGGAGGCCGCAGGAATGGCGGTCTGCAACACCGGGGGACCTATGTGGAATGTAAGCCAGCACAAGGGAATGGGACTTGTAAATGAGGTCTTTCATAACGATAACCTTGATAAGCTGATCGGTAATCTCGGTGTAGGTCATGTGAGGTATTCGACAACCGGTGAGAGCAGCATAGAAAATGCACAGCCTCTTGTACTTAATTATTTTAAGGGTACATTGGCACTGGTTCACAACGGAAACATAACCAATACCGATACACTTAAGGAAGAGCTTAAAAAGGATGGCGCGGTATTTTACACTTCCACGGATTCAGAGGTAATTGCCTGTGAGATAGCTGTAAACAGAATTGAAAGTGATTCGGTTGAGCAGGCGATAATAAAGACGGCAAAAAAGCTTAAGGGCGGTTATGCTTTGATAGTTATGAGCCCGAGAAAGCTTATAGGAGTAAGGGATCCGCTTGGATTAAAGCCACTTTGCCTCGGTAAAAGGGGTGAAAGCTACATACTTGCTTCGGAAAGCTGTGCACTTACTTCGGTGGATGCCGAATTTGTAAGAGATATAAAACCGGGTGAGATTATTACCATTTCACCCGACGGAATAAAATCAGACCTTAGCCTGTGTCAGGAAAGACACGCGCATTGCATCTTTGAATATATATATTTTGCAAGACTTGATTCGGTGATTGATGGGATAAATGTATATGATTCAAGGATAAATGCAGGGAAGGCCTTAGCAAGAGCCTATCCGGTTGAGGCAGATCTGGTAGTAGGAGTTCCCGATTCGGGAGTTGCCGCTGCAAAGGGGTATTCGGAGGAGTCCGGGATACCGTTTGGGATAGCTTTCCACAAGAACAGTTATGTGGGAAGAACCTTCATAAAGCCTACACAGGAGGAACGCGAGTCAGCGGTACATATGAAGCTTAGCGTTATAAAGAGTGTGGTAAAGGACAAGAGAATTGTTCTGATAGATGACTCAATTGTACGTGGCACGACGATGGCAAATCTTATAAATATGCTAAAGTCTGCCGGAGCAAAAAGTGTTCACGTAAGAATCAGCTCACCACCGTTTTTATATCCGTGCTACTACGGAACAGACGTACCGAGCCAAAGCCAGTTAATCGCATCCAAGCACTCGTCAGAGGATATAAGAAAAACCATAGGTGCTGATTCACTTGGCTACATGCGAACCGAGGACTTTAAGGAAATGGTTGGCGACCTGCCTATATGTATGGCGTGCTTTAACAATGATTATCCTGTATAGGAAGAAAATAAAAATAACATATAATTTAAAATTTATTACATGCAAAGGCGCATCCTATCTTGATTGATATGATGCGCTTTTCTTGGTTTAAAGAGCGTGCCTGCGATAGATTTCATCTGATACAAGAAACCAAGAAAAGACATGAAATATAAAAAGGGAGGAATGACGTATGGAAGAAATTTTAAATGCTGTAAATGATGAGATGTTTGGCCTGTGGTTTTTAGCAGGTGCCGCACTGGTATTTTGGATGCAGGCAGGCTTTGCAATGGTTGAGACAGGCTTTGCAAGAGCCAAGAATGCAGGTAACATCATCATGAAGAACCTGATGGATTTTTGTATAGGAACAGTTACATTTATCCTGCTTGGTTTCGGACTTTTCTTAGGTGAAGATGCTTTGTGTGGTTTGGTAGGTATACCGAACTTTGATATCTTCACAAACTATGCTGACTTTGACTGGTCAGGCTTTGTATTTAACTTAGTGTTCTGTGCAACTACGGCAACCATAGTTTCAGGTGCCATGGCTGAAAGAACAAGATTTATTTCATACTGTGTATATTCGGCTGTTATCTCTGCTGTAATATATCCGGTTGAGGCTCACTGGACCTGGGGCGGCGGCTGGTTAGCAAAGATAGGCTTCCATGATTTTGCCGGTTCAAACTGTATTCATATGGTAGGTGGTATCTGCGCACTTGTAGGTGCTGCAATGCTTGGACCGAGAATCGGTAAATTTGAGAAGGATGAGAATGGAAAAGTAACAAAGGTCAATGCATTTCCGGGACACAATATCCCAATCGGTGCTTTAGGTGTATTTATCCTCTGGCTCGGATGGTACGGCTTTAACGGTGCAGCTGCAACAAGTGTTCCACAGCTTGGTGATATATTTGTAACAACTACAATTGCACCTGCAGTAGCAACAGTAGTATGTATGATTTTCACTTGGATAAGATACGGCAAGCCGGATGTTTCAATGTGTCTTAATGCTTCCCTCGCCGGACTTGTTGCAATCACAGCTCCTTGTGATACTGTCGATGCACTCGGTGCTATCATAATCGGTGCTGTATCGGGCGTGCTTGTAGTATTTGGCGTATGGTTCCTGGATTATGTGCTTCACGTTGACGATCCTGTAGGTGCGGTAGCAGTACATATGATGAATGGTATCTGGGGTACTATCGCAGTCGGTCTTTTCTCAACAAATACTGTACCGGGTTACTCGGTTGCCGATTCAGCAGGAAATGAGATGGTAGGTCTTTTCTACGGCGGCGGATTTAAGCTTCTTGGAATTCAGCTTTTAGGTATGATTTGTACTGCTGCATGGACTGCAGTTACGATTTACATTACATTTGCAATTATAAGAGCAACTCTTGGTCTTCGTGCAAGCAAGGAGGAGGAAATCAAAGGTCTTGACCTTACTGAGCACGGTCTTACAAGCGCTTATGCAGGCTTTGAATTTGCTTCGACCGGTATCTCGGATACCTCTGATCTTGACGACTACGAGATGATAGGCAGCGTTCCTATGGATGAAGCGGTACCGGCAGCGGTTAAGACTTCTGATATACCTAATGAGCATAAGATTACCAAGGTTGAAATTATCCTTAAACAGGAGCGTTTCGAGAAGTTAAAGAAAGCGATGAACAATATCGGCGTAACAGGTATGACCGTAACTCAGGTTCTTGGCTGTGGTGTACAGAACGGTGCACCTGAATACTACCGTGGAGTTAAGATGGAGATGTCGCTCTTGCCTAAGGTTCAGGTTGAAATGGTAGTTTCCAAGGTTCCTGTTATGGATGTTATCAACACTGCACGTAAGGTGCTTTACACAGGCCATATCGGCGATGGTAAGATCTTCGTATACGATGTGGAAAATGTAGTTAAAGTAAGAACCGGCGAGACCGGATACGATGCACTACAGAGTGACAATTAAAGCTTTGTGGTCGGTTGGATAGAATGGTGTATGTAAGCCCTTATAGGCTTTCAGATACTCGCGTAGCGCGTTCGCACTCATTGAAACAAGTAGGAGTACTAAACATATATATATGTTTTCTACTAATGCATATCAAAAACAAAAATAAATAATATCCCACAGTTTTGCATAAATGCAAATGTGGGATATTATTTATTTTTCTCCTTGCTACGCAAGGAGAAAAGTTATCTATAAGCTAAGTGCTCACTTGTTTCAAAAGGCTACGCTAAGCATCTGAAACCTACAAGGGCTTACATACACCTCTATCCAACCGACATCATGCTTCGCATGATAAAAACGATATATATTATTAATGGTTTAAAATAAAAAAGAGAGTTCAATAATACTTTAGCATTATCAACTCTCTTAAAATGACTAATTTTTCTGTTGTCCGCCAACGGTTAGCACCATCTGTCTAACAAGAATTCAGGTTTTTCTGTTGCCTGCCAACTACCGACACATTCGTTCGGTAAGAATATCGGATTACGGAGCCTGAATCTATTGAAAGAGATATTCTTATATATCAAATAAAGAGATATTATACTTAAATTTAGAATAAAGCCAACTTAACAATTGATTTTATATTTTCATTATTATAAAATAGTTTTATTGGACTTAATATAACTTATGAAAGGATGAAAAAAATGAAGCATTTATTAACAAAACAGGGTATATTGAAGCTATCGAAAAAAGTTAAATGCCATATGAGCCTTTTTGTGATTCTTCTTATGTGCATTAATCTTTTTGGAATAACTTCCTATGCAGAGTCGAATGATAGCAGCGATGAGTTTATGGCAGAAGTAGTTAATTATATCAATGATGATAATTTAACTTGGGTAGATGAAGAGTCTGAAGTTGTTTTAGATGATGGATTAAGCATAGCTTTTGAACAGGTTGAAATCAGTACCGGTACAGATGCAATATCAGAAGATTTAAGTACCAATACTGATGCAAATTATGAGGAAGAAAAGTTTTATCTTAATGAGGATGTAGATTTTGAACTGATTGAAGAAGGACTTGTGGGAGCAGCAAACAATACGGTAAATCAGCTTTCAGATACATTAAATATAAATATATCAAGTGATAAGGTATATCCAAATGATGCCAATAACGGAATTTATTTTTTGATGCATCTTTCAAGCGGACATTATAATCTTTATTTTTATTCTTTAAGCGATAATAGTGTCAGCAAGGTAGATGTAGATATTCAAAGCAAGCCTTTTTTTGGAAATAATGCTTTGTATTGGAGTACCTATAATTATGCGTATGATGCTTCAAGTACGGAAAATTATACAAATTACATTTATAAATTTGATTTAAATTCTAAAACATACACATTATTATGTACTTTAAAATCATTTACCGGCATAAGTGTTTTAGGTGTTGACGGTAATGAAAATATATTTGTTCCAATTTCTAAAAATCTCAAAGTTTACACAAAAAATGGTGCTTTGATAACATCTGTTGAATACACCGGAAGTGTAGGAGAATTTTACGGATTTGACAGTACATCCGGTAATTTTTATTATAAAGGAAGTTATAATTGGCGTTACTGGGGATATGACCATTATATGGATTCTATCTGTGCAGGTAACTTCAAAAACAATACATTAAATATTAATGAAAAACCTCTTATGCTTCTCAATCAGAATTATTATAGCCGAATTATGGATCCTGTTGATTTTTATGCAGGAAGATATCTTGCGTTAAGAAGTGCTTTCCTTGGAGGTACATATGGTACCTTGGATTCAAATGTATTTAATTATAATGATGTTTCAGAGGTGAATACCTCTATAAATCTTTCGACGGGAGGAACGAGTGTTACGTCCTTTGCCGTAAATGATACATCTGTAATAAAATGTGCTACAAAGGCTTTAAAATCCGAATTTTCAAGCTCATATATTGACCAAAAAAGTATAGGTTCAGCTTCGGCATATACTAAAAAGAATAACAATGAATATATATGGGTAGCAACAGATGACTATGTGATTACCAAATATGATTTGAGTAGTGGTAAAGAAGTCGGACAATTAAACACAAAATATCCTGTATTTAAGGTTATGTCTGTAGGAAATGAATTGGTTGTTATGGAAAAGAACGATGGTGCTTATTATATCGAGAGTATCAATACAGCTGATCCGACAGAACTTATATTAAGTACGTCTACAAGTATGAAGACCGGAGATACAGCGGTTTTAAATGTAAGTACAAATTCTAATCTTACAGATACTTATACTTACACTTCATCTGACAATAAAATTGTAGCTGTATCAAAGGCAGGTGTCGTTACTGCATGGAAACCGGGTACGGCAACGATAACAGTAAAAAGCAATACTTATAATCTAACAAAACAGATAAACATTACTGTCAGCAAGCGCAGTATCGATAACTTTGAAAGTTACAATAAAGTCAGCAGTGCCAATACTACAAGCAATATCCATAAGATAAATAATTCTACTTACGGCGCAGTTGTTACCTCATACATTACCGATTTGGGAAACGGTAAATACATGAGAGCACAGTATGTGGGTAACAGCAAGCTTTATATAGAATATTTTAATTCATCAGGAGCTGTTTCGGATAAAAAGGAAATTACGATTGATGGTGAACTTTTTGGCGGCTTTTATGCAGGTAAGGACAGCTATTTCGTTGTATCCGGTAATAATGGAACAGATGCTGCCACTACAAACAGCTACATAATTACAAAGTATTCAAAGAGTTGGTCCAAACAAGGCAGTCTTCCTTTAAAAGATGTATATACGACATATCCTTTTGATGCCGGTTCATGTAGAATGGATGAACTAAATGGAAAACTGTATGTACATACCTGCCATGAGAGGCCTGACGGACATCAGTCAAATTGTACTTTTGTTGTAAATGAAAGTGATATGAGTCTTAGTGATTCGTATTATGAAACTATGAATCTTAGCTATGGGTATGTCAGCCATTCATTTAACCAGTTTATAAAAAATGATGGAAATTACATATACAGGCTTGATCATGGAGATGCATATCCAAGAGGAATAGTTGTAACAAAGATTGGTAAGGATGATGAGGTTACAGATGTAGGAAGCTCATATGACATTGTTGTAGAGATAGCAGGTAATACAGGTGCAAATTATACCGGACATTCTGTCGGAGGCTTTGAACTTTCTGATAACAATTGCATTTTTACATATAATGCTGATATTTCAGGCAGCAGCAGTGGAAGAAATGTATATGTAGGCATCTGCGATAAGAATTTTAATGATGAAAAGTCTGTTAAGCTTACAAATTATGAAGCCGGTGGAGATATAATCACCAGACCGCCAGTACTTGTAAATTTAACTAATAATCATTTCCTCGTTATGTGGGAGGAATTTTCAAAAAGCGGATATAATTATATTTCAACAAAGGCAGTTACTATAGATGAAGATGGAAATATTACCTCTGATACGGTTTCATTAAATATGCCGTTGTCAGATTGCCAGCCGGTATATACCGATAAGGGTTTAGTAGCCTGGTATGTGAGTGATGGTTCAACAGAGAGTTATTATACTATAGACCCATATAATCCAATTACAGTCAACAATGTAAACAGTGACGGAACAGTTAATATGTTCAGATTATATAATCCTAACAGTGGTGAACATTTCTATACTGCCAATGTAAATGAGAAAAACAAACTTGTAAGTTTAGGCTGGAGATATGAAGGTATAGGTTGGAAAGCTCCGGTTAAATCAAATACACCGGTATATCGTCTGTATAATAAAAATGCAGGTGACCATCACTATACTAAGAGTGAGACTGAACGCGATTACCTTGTTAAAGTTGGATGGAAATATGAAGGTATAGGCTGGTATTCAGATGATTTAAAGTCTGTTCCTTTATATAGACAATATAATCCTAATGCAAAGGCAGGAAGCCACAACTATACAACAAGCAAACAGGAAAATGACTGGCTTGTAAGTCTCGGTTGGAAAGGAGAAGGCATAGGGTGGTATGGAGCTAAATAAATTTCCCCTTGACATTTTCCGACCAAACAATTAATATATTAGAGATGAAGCAAAGGCGCTTCGAGTTTAACACTCGAAGTGCCTTTTTCTTTATATAAAAATATCGATAGGGAGGGACCAAAGATGGTTAAGTATGTATTTGTAACAGGTGGAGTTGTATCGGGACTGGGCAAAGGTATCACCGCTGCCTCGCTTGGAAGACTCCTCAAGGCAAGAGGATACAGGGTTACAATGCAGAAGTTTGACCCTTACATCAATGTTGATCCCGGAACTATGAATCCTATACAGCATGGTGAGGTTTTCGTAACGGATGACGGAACGGAGACAGACCTTGATTTAGGACATTACGAAAGATTCATAAATGAAAGTCTCAATCATAATTCCAATATTACAACAGGAAAAATATACTGGTCGGTCTTAAATAAGGAAAGACGCGGAGAATACGGCGGAGGTACGGTTCAGGTTATTCCGCATATTACCAATGAGATAAAGGACCACATTTATAAGGATAATAATGATGATTATACAATCTCGATTATAGAGGTCGGCGGCACGGTGGGAGATATAGAGAGCCAGCCATTCCTTGAAGCCATAAGGCAGTTTCAGGCTGAAGTAGGAAGAGAAAATGCGATTATGATTCAGGTTACGCTTATCCCATATCTTAAGGCTTCGGGGGAAATGAAGACCAAGCCGACACAGGCAAGTGTCAAGGCACTTCAGAGTATGGGTATATGGCCGGACATTCTGGTATGTCGTTCGGATTATCCGATAGATGACAATATGCGGGAAAAGATTGCGTTATTCTGTAATGTAAAGAAAGAGCACGTTTTACAGAATCTTGATGCACCTTCGCTCTACGAGGTTCCGCTTATGTTGGAGAAGGAAAAGCTTGCACAGGCTGTCTGCGAATGCCTTAAGCTTCCTTGTCCGGAGCCTGACCTTGATAAGTGGAAGGATATGGTTTCAAGATTAATTCATCCGAACAATAAGGTTACTATATCCTTGGTTGGAAAATATGTTGCACTTCATGATGCATATTTGAGTGTGGCGGAAGCATTGAAACATGCAGGTATAGCCAATCATGCTGAAGTAAATATAAGATGGATAGATGCTGAAAAGCTTACAAGTGAAAATATAGAAGAATTTCTTCATGATACGGACGGAATACTTGTTCCGGGAGGCTTTGGTCCACGAGGAACGGAAGGAAAGATACTTGCCATAAGGTATGCGAGAGAAAAAAATATACCGTATCTTGGCATATGTCTCGGAATGCAGCTTGCTATTATAGAATTTGCAAGAAATGTAATAGGCATAAAGGATGCCGCAAGCATTGAGCTTGAGCCTGATACAAAAAATCCGGTTATAGCCCTTATGCCGGAGCAAAACGGAGTGGTAAATATTGGAGGAACCTTGAGGCTTGGTGCATATCCTTGTGTATTAAAGGAAGGAACAAGGGCAGCGAAGCTGTATGGTAAGCTTGATATATCGGAAAGACACAGACATAGATATGAAGTAAATAATGACTACAGAGAAAAGCTTATCGAAAATGGAATGATACTTTCAGGACTATCACCTGACGGCAGAATAGTAGAAATGATAGAGCTAAAAGATCATCCTTACTTTGTGGCAACTCAGGCACATCCCGAGTTCAAATCACGACCGGATGATCCACACCCATTATTTTATGGATTGATAGAAGCTGCGTTAAAAAGGGAGGAAAAGGTATGAACCAACAAATTATAGAGAATGGATTATATAACCAAAGCTTTGAACATGACAACTGCGGTATAGGCGCAATCGTCAATATAAACGGAGTAAAGTCACACGATGTTGTAAAGGATGCTTTAAGCATAGTGGAAAACCTTGAGCATCGTGCCGGTAAGGATGCAGAAGGAAAAACCGGTGACGGTGTAGGTATCCTTACACAGATATCACATAAGTTCTTTAAGAAGATTTGTAAGGAAATAAACATAGAAATCGGAAACGAAAGAGAATATGCGGTAGGTATGTTTTTCTTCCCTCAAAATGAGCTGCAAAGAAGTCAGGCCAAGAAGATGTTTGAGATAATTGTGGCAAAGGATAAGCTTGAATTTTTAGGCTGGAGAGAGGTGGATATTGTACCTGAAGTATTAGGAAGCAGGGCAAGAGAGTGTATGCCTTCGATATATCAGGCCTTTATTAAAAGACCGGATACACCTTTGACAGACCTTGAATTCGACAGAAAGCTTTATGTTATAAGAAGAGAATTTGAACAGAGTAATGACAATACCTATGTTCCGTCGCTTTCATGCAGAACTATAGTTTATAAGGGTATGTTTTTAGTAGGACAGCTTAGGACATTTTTCAAGGATTTACAGGATGAGGATTATGATTCAGCTATAGCCATGGTTCACTCGAGATTTTCAACCAATACCAATCCAAGCTGGGAGAGAGCTCATCCTAACAGATTTATCGTACATAACGGAGAGATTAATACTATTAAGGGTAATGCTGATAAGATGCTTGCAAGAGAAGAAACCATGCATTCGGATCATTTTTCAGCAGATGATATGACCAAGGTTCTTCCGGTTATATCACAGAGTGGTTCCGACTCTGCCATGCTTGACAATACCCTTGAATTCCTTGTTATGAGTGGTATGGATCTGCCGCTTGCAGCCATGATTATGATACCTGAGCCTTGGGCACACAACGATACCCTTACCCAGGAGGAAAGAGATTTTTATCAGTATTATGCAACCATGCTTGAGCCTTGGGACGGACCTGCATCAATCCTTTTTTCAGACGGAGATGTGATGGGCGCTATCCTTGACAGAAATGGCCTTAGACCATCAAGATATTATGTTATGGATGACGGAAGACTTATCCTTTCATCTGAGGTGGGAGTTCTTTCACTTGATGAGCGGCACATTTTAAAGAAGGAAAGACTTCATCCGGGCAAGATGCTTTTGGTAGACACGATTAATAAGGTCATTCTTTCCGATGAGGAGATAAAGGAAAAATATGCTAAAAAGGAGCCTTACGGAGAGTGGCTTGACAGCAGTCTTTTGGAGCTTCACGACATTAAGATTCCAAATGAAAAGGTTATATCCTACACAAATGAGGAAAGGCAGAGACTTCAAAAGGCATTTGGATATTCCTATGAGGATTATCAGGAGGGTATAAGAAATATGGCACTTAACGGTGCAGAGGCTATAGGTGCCATGGGTGTTGATACACCTATTGCGGTACTTTCCGAGGAGTACCAGCCGCTGTTTTATTATTTCAAACAGCTTTTTGCACAGGTTACCAATCCGCCTATAGATGCGGAGAGAGAAAAGATAGTTACCTCGACTACGGTCTATGTGGGTAAAAACGGTAATCTTCTTGAGGAAAAGCCTGAGAATTGTCAGGTATTAAAGATACACAATCCTATACTTACAGACCTTGACCTTCTTAAGATTGAGAAGATGAATAAGCCCGGCTTTAAGGTTGCCAAGGTTTCAACTCTTTATTATAAGAGCACACCTATGAAGAGAGTAATCGATCATCTTTTTGTTGAGGTTGATAAAGCTTACAAAGAGGGCGCAAATATACTGATTCTCTCTGACAGGGGAGTCGATGAAAATCATGTTGCCATACCTTCGCTTCTTGCGGTGGCAGCAGTTCATAAATACCTCGTTCAGACCAAGAAATGTACAGCTATGTCACTTATTCTTGAATCAGGAGAGCCTCGTCAGGTGCATCATTTTGCAACCTTGCTTGGCTTTGGTGCTTGTGCTGTCAATCCGTATCTTGCTCATTCTTCCATACAGGAACTTATAGATGAGGGAAGGCTTGATAAGGATTATTATGCGGCGGTAAATGATTATGATGATGCGGTTTTGCACGGCATAGTTAAGATAGCATCCAAGATGGGTATTTCAACCATCCAGTCCTATCAGGGCAGTAAGATATTTGAGGCAATAGGTATATCCAAAGAGGTTATAGACGAGTACTTTACGGGAACCGTCAGCAGAGTCGGAGGAATCACCCTTGATGATATAGCTAAGAGAGTGGATAAAGAGCACTCTAAAGCCTTTGATCCTCTTGGCTTAAACAGTGACCTTACACTTTCATCTGTAGGAAGACACAAGATGAGAAGTCAGGGTGAGGCACACAGATATAATCCACAGACCATACATATGCTTCAGACTGCAACCAGAGAAGGTAATTACGATAAGTTCAAGCAGTACACAAGTATGGTCGACAGTGAGAAAACAGGCTATTTAAGAAGTCTTATAGATTTTAATTATCCTGAAAGCGGCATATCTATTGATGAGGTAGAGTCGGAGGATGAGATCGTAAAAAGATTTAAGACAGGAGCCATGTCCTACGGTTCCATATCCGAGGAGGCTCATGAGGCACTTGCGGTTGCCATGAATCACCTTCACGGTAAGTCTAACAGTGGAGAGGGCGGAGAGAGTGATGAGAGACTTGCTTCGGCAGGAACTTCACATGACAGAAGCTCTGCGATAAAGCAGGTTGCGAGCGGAAGATTTGGCGTAACCAGCAAATATCTTGTAAGTGCAAGAGAAATACAGATTAAGATGGCACAGGGTGCTAAACCGGGTGAGGGCGGACATCTTCCGGGAAAAAAGGTTTATCCTTGGATAGCTAAGACCAGACATTCCACTCCTGGTGTCAGTCTTATATCCCCACCGCCTCATCATGACATTTACTCTATCGAGGATTTAGCACAGCTTATTTATGATTTAAAAAATGCAAATAAGAATGCAAGAATATCCGTTAAGCTTGTTTCGGAAGCCGGTGTCGGTACTGTAGCAGCCGGTGTTGCAAAGGCGGGTGCACAGGTAATCCTTGTGTCCGGCTATGACGGAGGAACGGGTGCAGCACCACTTAGCTCCATTCACAATGCAGGACTTCCTTGGGAACTTGGACTTGCAGAGACACATCAGACACTGCTTTTAAACGGACTGCGTAACCAGGTGGTTATCGAGACAGACGGTAAGCTTATGAGCGGTAGAGATGTTGCTATAGCATGTCTTCTTGGAGCAGAGGAATTCGGATTTGCAACTGCACCGCTTGTAACTCTTGGCTGTGTTATGATGAGAGTTTGTAATCTGGATACCTGCCCTATGGGTATCGCTACTCAGAATCCAAAGCTTCGTGAGAGATTTATCGGCAAGGCAGAGTATGTTGAAAACTTTATGAGATTTATAGCAAGAGAGCTTAGAGAATACATGGCTAAGCTCGGTGTAAGAACCATAGATGAAATGGTCGGAAGAACAGACCTTCTTAAGAAGAAGGAACATCTAAATGAGAAGGAGGAGAAGATTGATTTAAGCAAGATTATAGTTAATCTTTCGGATATAGATCATGAGCTTATGACCTTCCATGCAGATAAGGCATATGACTTTAAGCTTGAGGATACAAAGGATGAAAAGCTTCTGCTTGATAAGAAGCTTCAGACAGCAATTAAAAAGGGAACGGACATAAAGCTTGAAACCAGGCTTACCAATATCGACAGAACCTTTGGTACGCTTATCGGCGCAGAGATTACAAGAAATCATCCGGACGGACTTGATGATGATACTATAGTTTTAGATTGTAAGGGTGCAGGCGGTCAGAGCTTCGGTGCATTTATCCCTAAGGGACTTACGATTAACCTTACCGGTGACAGCAATGATTATTTTGGTAAGGGCTTATCAGGCGGAAAGCTTATCGTAAAAGCGCCTAAGGAGGCAGCTTACAATTCGGAGGACAATATCATTATCGGAAATGTAGCGCTTTACGGTGCGACTTCGGGAAAGGCATTTATAGCAGGTATGGCAGGTGAGAGATTCTGCGTAAGAAATTCCGGTGCAACGACCGTAGTTGAGGGTGTCGGTGAGCACGGCTGTGAATATATGACAGGCGGTGTTGCGGTAATCTTAGGCCCAACCGGCAAGAACTTTGCCGCAGGTATGAGCGGCGGAGTGGCTTATGTTTTGGATGAGCATAACAGCCTGTATAAGAATTTAAATAAGCAGCTCGTTATAACCGAAAAGCTTGACAGTAAGATTGACCGTGAGGAGCTTAAGGCCTTGATAGAGGAACACGTTAAGGCAACGGGTTCAAAGAAGGGTCAGGATATAATAGATAATTTTGATGATTACATTCCTAAATTTAAAAAGATTATAGCCGGTGATTATAAACAGATGTTAAGACTTACCGCTAAGTATGAGGAACAGGGACTTAGCAGGGAAAAGGCACAGATAGAAGCCTTTTCTGAGTTTATGAATTAGGAAGGAGGATAAGAATATGGGTAAAGCAACAGGATTTATGGATTTTGAAAGAGTTGACGGACCTGTGGTTACAGAAAAAGAGCGTATAGCTGATTTTGAAGAATTCCACAAGCTTCTTCCTTCCGAGGAACAGTGTAAGCAGGCAGGAAGATGTATGGATTGCGGCGTGCCTTTTTGTCAGGCGGGAGTTATGATATCCGGTATGGCATCAGGCTGTCCGCTTCATAACCTCGTTCCGGAGATGAACGATATGGTATATCAGGGTAACTGGGAGGAGGCTTATAAAAGGCTTGCAAAGACTCACAGCTTTCCTGAATTCACATCAAGGGTATGTCCTGCACTTTGTGAGGCGGCTTGTACCTGCGGACTTCATACCAAGCCTGTATCGACCAAGGAGAATGAACGTTCGGTTATAGAATATGCTTATGAAAACGGATTGGTGGAAGAAGCGGCTCCTTCGGTAAGAACCGGAAAGACAGTTGCCATAGTCGGAAGCGGACCTTCGGGACTTGCGGCAGCACAGCTTCTTAATAAGAGAGGACATAAAGTCACTGTATATGAAAGAAGTGACAGGGTAGGCGGACTACTTAGATATGGCATCCCAAATATGAAGCTTGATAAAAAGATTATAGACAGAAGAATAAAATTAATGGAAGAGGCAGGCATTAAATTTATATGCAATGCAAATGTAGGTGTTGATATAAAGCCTTCCGAATTAGAGAAAAAGTATGATAGAGTTATCCTTGCCTGCGGTGCTTCAAATCCGCGTAATATAAATGCTCCGGGCAGGGATGCAGAAGGGATATATTTTGCAGTTGATTTCCTAAAGCAGGTAACCAAGAGTCTTCTTGACAGCGATTTTAAGAAATATCCTTATGAGCTTGCCAAGGATAAAAATGTCATAGTAATAGGCGGTGGAGATACCGGAAATGACTGTGTCGGAACATCTATACGACTTGGTGCAAAGAGTGTTATCCAGTTAGAAATGATGCCTAAGGCACCGGATACACGTACCGAAAGTAATCCGTGGCCAGAATGGCCGAGAGTCTGCAAGACGGACTATGGTCAGGAGGAGGCTATATATAAATTCGGTCATGATCCGAGACTTTACTGCACAACCGTTTCGGAATTTATAAAAGATAATAAGGGTAAGCTTAAGGCTGTTAAGACAGTTGAACTTAAATCGGTTTTTGATAAAAAGGCAGGAAGATATAATATGGTTCCTGTGGAAGGAAGCGAGAAGGAGCTTCCTTGCGAGCTTTTATTAATTGCAGCAGGATTTTTAGGAAGTGAACTTTACGTGACCGAGGGTTTTGGTGTAGAATGTGATGGTAGAACCAATGTAAAGACCGATGTTGGTTCTTATAAAACCAGCAAGGACAATATATATGCTGCCGGTGATATGCACAGAGGACAGTCGCTGGTAGTATGGGCAATTGCGGAAGGAAGAGCAGCTGCACGTGAGGTCGATGAATCCCTTATGGGTTACACGAATCTTTAATACTATTTGAAAAGCCAATAAACTTTATTGTTGATTATATATGACTATTTCATAAGCAAACCGTTTTTTTACGTCGGTACTTAGCGAGGTATTGTCGAGCTTAGTACCGTTACGTAAAAAACCGAGCGAGAGCGTGTTTGCGATGAAATAAGTCATATAGAATCAACAAAAGAATCTTGTGCAAATAGTATTAAAGATTCGTAAGATAATGTTTTATATGGAAAGGAGATATTATGCGTACTAAGCAGGAAATTATGGAAATGATAGAGGAAGAGGATATTGAGTTTATCAGGCTTCAGTTTACTGATCCGCTGGGCAATTTAAAGAATGTTGCGGTGACGGCTCGCAAGCTTGAAAAGGTTTTGGATAATCAGTATGCCTTTGAAAATGAAAAGATTTTTAAGATTGATGAGGAAGAGCTTTACCTTAAGCCGGATCTTGATACCTTTGTAATTCTCCCTTGGCGTCCGCAGCAAAGCAGGGTCGGAAGATTTATTTGTGATGTCTGTGACAGTGAAGGAAAGGAAATTTATTTCAGTCCGCGAACTATTCTTAAAAATACCATAAGTAAGGCTCGTGAAAAGGGCTATGATTTCTATATTAATCCTGAGTGCGAATTTTTCCTTTTCCATACAGATGAGAACGGACAGCCTACAACCGTTTCACATGAGCATGCAGGCCTTATGGATGTCGGACCTGTTGACCTTGGTGAAAATGCGAGAAGAAATATGGTTCTTATGCTTGAGGAAATGGGCTTTAACATAAACTCCTCATATCATGAAAGTGCATCTGCACAGCATGAGATAGACTTTGAGGAGGGAACTCCTCTTAGCATGGCGGATGATTTGATTACATTTAAGTCCTCGGTACGTTCGGTTGCAAAGACCTTTGGACTTCATGCTACATTTATGCCTAAACCAAGGCAGAATCAGGCCGGTTCCGGTATGCATCTTAATATATCGGTATATAAAGATGACAGAAATATTCTTAAGGATTATGCAGGTGGCGATAAAGATTATCCGGGTGCATGGTTTGCAGGCGGAGTTATGAAATATGCTAAGGAAATGTGCGCCATAACTAATCCTATTGTTAATTCATATAAGAGAGAGTTCAATAATGTACCTAAGCTTCACAGCAGAAAGGGAGAGGATGTGAAGCTTGAGTTTTCATTTGCTGACCCATCAGCAAATCCTTATCTTGCATTTGCTATGTTTATAAATGCAGGTCTTAAAGGTATTGATGAAAAGCTTGTACCTGATGAAAGTCTTTCAAAGGAAGACTTGCCTTCAAATCTGCTTGAGGCAGTTAAGCTGTTTAAAGAAAGCAGTGTTGCCAAGGATGCCCTCGGAGCAGACTTTGTAGAAAAGTATGCCGTATCCAAGGAAAATGAGTGGGATGAATATATGAGTCAGGTTTCAGATTGGGAGCTTCAGAAGTATCTGTATAGAATTTAAGGATTGCATGAGGAGTTAAAATAGATGGGCAGTATTATTATTGCATTGCCTAAACTGAATGATTCGAAGAAAATAAGTGACCTGTTAGGAAGATATGGTTTGGAAACCTTTGCTATATGCAGCGCTGCTGCAACGGTTTTATCAAATGTAAATCAGCTCGAATCGGGAGTAGTTATATGCGGACATACATTTCCGGATATGCATTCCTCTGAGCTTATATCGTATCTTCCCGATAACTTTGCTCTTTTACTTATGACAAAAAGGGAAAAGCTTTCGAGGTGTCCTGAGGGGGCATTTACGGTTGTTATGCCCTGTAAATCGTCTGATATAGTCAATACGGTTAATATGCTTATGGAACAGCAAAACAGGAAGATTAAAAAGAAAATCGAGGAGCAAAAGGGCAGGAAAAGAGGCGAGCATGGTAAAAACTATGTCAACAATGCAAAGCTTTTACTTATGGAGCGTAACAATATGACTGAGCCGGAGGCATATCATTATATACAAAAATGCAGTATGGATTCCGGAAATACAATGGTTGAAACCGCCCAGATGATTCTTTACATGGCGGTGGCTGATTAATGATGAGCTTGGAGAGAGTTGTTTGTATCAAATTATATCTATAACAGGCACGCTCTCGCTACTCTCACACGCAGCGGTACTAAACTCTTTGTATGACAATTATAATCAACTCTTTACTTCGTAAAGTTTATTATAATTGTCATCCAATTCGCTAAGTACCGGCGTGTTCAAAGTACCTGTTTATAGATATATTTGATACAAACAACTCGCCAAGGTTATGAATTAATCAGCCATAGCATGATAAATTAATGAAATAGAAGGTGAAAAAAGATGGAACGAAAAGAGTTTGACAGGAAATTGATTTTGGAGGATGGAAGCGAGTACTACGGTTATGCTTTTGGTGATACCTCTGATAAGGTGACGGAGATTGTTTTTAATACCTCCATGGTTGGATATCAGGAGATTATTTCCGATCCGTCCTATACATATCAGTCGGTGGTTATGACCTATCCGCTTATCGGTAATTACGGAATTGCGAATGATGATTATGAGACCGATATACCAACGATTGGTGGCCTTATAGTAAGAGAGTATAATGACTTTCCGTCTAATTTCAGAAGTAAGAGAACTCTTTCGGAGATTATGGAAAAGTACCATATAACAGGCATTTCAGGTGTTGATACAAGAAAGCTTACTCGTTCCATAAGAGACCTTGGTTCAAGGAGAGTGCTTATAACAGGATTAAATACCTCCGTGGAGGAGGGGTTAAAAATAATCGGGGAGAACCCTTACGAGCATGATGCGGTTAAGTTGGTTAGCTGCAAGAGTAAGTGGCGTTCAAATGTCTTTGATGCAAGATATCATATCGTTGCAATCGACTGCGGAATCAAGCAAAATATCATTCGTTCCTTAAATAACAGAAAATGTAATGTAACCATAGTTCCTTGGAATACACCGGCAGAGGATATAATAGAATTAAATCCTGACGGAGTATTTATTTCAAACGGACCGGGAGATCCGACAGATGTGCCGGAGGTTACTGATAATATAAAAAAGCTTAGAGGTAAATATCCGATTTTCGGTATATGTCTCGGACATCAGATTATAAGTCTTTCGTACGGAGCAAAAACATATAAGCTCAAGTTCGGACACAGAGGCGGCAATCATCCGGTTAAGAATCTTATCACCGGAAAGATTGAGATTACTTCACAGAATCATTCCTTTGCGGTGGATGCGGAAAGTCTTAAGAACACTGAACTTGAGGCGACACATATAAATATACTTGATGATACCATAGAGGGTGCAAGCTGCGTAAAGGACAAGGTCTTTTCGGTGCAGTATCATCCGGAAAGTGCGCCGGGACCGCAGGACAGCTCATATCTTTTTGATGAGTTTATAGAACTTATAGAGGAGGGTCGCTAAAATGTCAAAAAGAACTGATATAAAAAAGATACTTGTTATAGGCTCCGGACCGATTGTTATAGGTCAGGCAGCAGAGTTTGACTATGCGGGAACCCAGGCCTGCCTTGCACTTAAGGAAGAAGGCTACGAGGTTATCCTCTGTAACTCCAATCCTGCGACTATTATGACTGATCCTGCCATAGCGGACAGAGTATATATGGAGCCTTTGACACTTGAATATATGGCAAAGATAATACGTTACGAAAGACCGGATGCTATCGTTCCAAGCTTAGGCGGACAGACAGGACTTAACCTTGCCATGCAGTTAGAGAAGAAAGGCGTTTTAAGGGAATGTAATGTCGAGCTTCTTGGAACAAGCAGCGAAAGTATAGAAAGAGCAGAGGACAGGGAGTTATTCAAGGAGCTTTGTGAAGAGCTTGGTGAACCGGTGCTTCCTTCACTTATAGCCAATTCTATGGAGGAGGGAATAGAAGCGGCAAATGAGATAGGTTATCCGGTTATACTTAGACCGGCGTATACTCTCGGCGGTACCGGAGGAGGATTTGCGAAGGACGAAGAAGAATTTAAAGAGATAATGAAAAATGCCCTTATGCTTTCACCGGTTCATCAGGTGCTGGTGGAAAAGAGTATAAAGGGCTATAAGGAGATAGAGTATGAGGTAATGCGTGATGCAAATGATACCGCAATTACCATCTGTAATATGGAAAATATCGACCCTGTCGGTATACATACCGGTGATTCCATAGTGGTTTGTCCTTCACAGACACTTACCAACAAGGAATACCATATGTTAAGAGACAGTGCACTTAAGATAATAAGAGCGCTTAAGATAAAGGGCGGCTGCAATGTTCAGTTTGCTCTTGATCCTCATTCCTTTCAGTATTACCTGATTGAGGTTAATCCGCGTGTATCACGTTCGTCGGCACTTGCATCAAAGGCAAGCGGATATCCGATAGCAAGGGTATCGGCAAAGATAAGCATAGGTATGGATCTGGATGAGATAATGCTTGCCAATACACCGGCATCCTTTGAGCCGGCACTTGATTATGTGGTTACGAAAATGTCCCGTTTCCCATTTGACAAATTTGCCGATGCCAATAACCATCTCGGAACCCAGATGAAGGCTACAGGTGAGGTTATGAGTGTCGGAAGAACTTTAGAGGAAAGTTTACTTAAGGCTATCCGTTCACTTGAAATAGGCGTATATCATCTTTACATGAAGAAGTTTGATGGATATTCCAAAGAAGAGCTTCTTGAATATATAAGTGACGGAACGGATGACAGAATATATGCCATAGCAAGACTTCTTCGAATCGGTACTTCTTTAGAGGAAATAGCTGCAAAGACACAAATTGATATGCTTTTCTTACGAAAGTTTAAAAATATCGTGGAGGAAGAAAATGGACTTGCCAATGCAGCATTTGATAAGGCAGAATTAGTATTTGCCAAGAAGATGGGCTTTTCTGACAGGATAATAGCTGACCTTTGGAAGTGCGATGAGGATGCGGTCTTTGAATATCGTAAGAAGGAAGGTATATTTCCTGTATATAAGATGATTGACAGCTGTGCCTCGGAGTTTGACAGCTATATACCATATTTTTACTCTACCTACGAGGAGGAAAATGAGTCGATTGTATCTGATAAAAAGAAGATTATCGTACTTGGCTCAGGTCCTATACGAATAGGTCAGGGAGTGGAGTTTGATTATTCTACCGTCCATGCGATAAAAACCATAAAGGAATTTGGCTATGAGGCTATTATAATAAACAACAATCCTGAGACGGTTTCAACAGATTATACGACCTCTGATAAGCTCTATTTTGAACCGCTTACAGTGGAGGATGTAATGGATATAATTATCCATGAAAAACCTGAAGGAGTTATAGCTTCCTTAGGAGGACAGACCGCCATAAACTTAGCGGAGCCTCTTATGAAGAGGGGAGTTAAGCTAATTGGAACAGATTGCGAGGCTATCGAAAAGGCTGAAAACAGGGATGCCTTCGAGAAGGTGTTATATGAATTAAATATTCCTCAGCCAAAGGGTCAGGCGGTTACAAGCATAGAAGCAGGACTTAAGGCGGCAGAGGAGATAGGCTATCCTGTGCTTGTGCGACCGAGCTTTGTACTTGGCGGAAGAGCCATGCAGATAGTGGCAAAGGAAGAGCATTTGACACATTATCTTAAAAATGCGGTTGAGATAGACGAGGATAAGCCTGTTCTTGTAGATAAGTACATACAGGGTAAGGAGGTCGAGGTGGATGCCATCTGCGACGGAACGGATGTATTTGTTCCGGGCATCATGGAACTGGTTGAAAGAACCGGAGTTCATTCGGGAGATTCCATAAGCGTATATCCGCCTTACAGCATATCCGATAAGGTCAAGGAAACCATACTTGATTATACAAAACGTCTCGGCCTTGGAATCGGAATTATCGGATTATTTAATATACAGTTCATAGTTGATAAAAATGATAATGTGTTTATAATTGAAGTCAATCCTCGTTCGTCAAGAACTGTTCCGTTTTTGTCAAAGGCAACCGGCTACAGTCTTGCCGATATCGCAACTCTTGTTATACTTGGTAAGAGCCTTAAGGAACAGGAGATAATAAAAGAAAGTGACATAGTAGATTTCGGTAAGGGAAGAGATATAGCTTTGTATCCTAATGAGAAAAAGCGCTGGTATGTAAAAGCACCTGCATTTTCATTTTCAAAGTTAAGAGGAATGGATGCATATCTTTCACCGGAAATGAAATCGACAGGTGAGGCGATAGGCTATGATGATAAGCTTCACAGAGCCATGTATAAGGCACTTGTCGCATCCGGAATAAAGCTTCAAAACTACGGAACCGTTATGGTTACTCTTGCCGATGAGGACAAGGAAGAGGCACTTCCTATAGTCAGAAGATTTTATGATATGGGCTTTAACATAGAGGCTACCGTCGGAACCGCAGTATTTCTTAAGGAGCACGGTATAAGAACCAGAGTGAGAGGTAAGATGAGCGAGGGCAGCGAGGAAATATTGAAGGCTATCCGCTCGGGCTATGTAAGCTATGTAATAAATACCCGCGCGATACTTTCGGGAATTCACTATGGCGACGGAGTATCCATAAGACGCTGCGCAAGTGAGAACAATGTAACGATGTTCACCTCACTTGATACAGTAAGAGTGCTACTTGATGTACTTGAAGAAATTACAATAGGGATTTCTACTATTGATGCATAATAAATTTAGTGACAGGAAAAGGAGAATATGTTATGGTAAAGGTTAATAAGAATTACAGTAATCTTAAAGAGAATTATCTTTTTGCTGACATAGCGAGAAAGGTTGCGGAGTACCAGGCAGCACACCCTGAGGCAAATATTATCCGTATGGGTATCGGAGATGTGACACTTCCTTTATGCAGCGAGGTTATAAAGGGCTTACATAGCGGAGTAGAGGATATGGCTAAGGCTGAAACCTTCAAGGGCTATGGTCCGGAGCAGGGATACGGATTTTTGCAGGAGGCAGTTAAGGGATACTATGAAAGTTACGGTGTATGCCTTGATAAAAATGAGATATTTATTTCTGACGGTGCAAAGAGTGATGTGGGAAATATCCTTGATATATTTGACAAGGACAATACGGTACTTGTTCCCGATCCGGTATATCCCGTATATGTCGACACCAACACCATGGACGGAAGAAATATAATATATATAGATGCCAACGAAGATAATGGATTTCTTCCTTTGCCGGATGAAGAAAAGAAGGCTGACATAATCTACATTTGTTCGCCTAACAATCCTACAGGTGCGGCATATAACCGTGAGCAGCTTAAAAAATGGGTTAATTTTGCAAATGCCAATTCATCGGTTATCCTTTACGATGCGGCATACGAAGCATTTATAGTTGATGAGGATGTTCCAAGAAGCATATACGAGATAGAGGGTGCAAAGACCTGTGCCATAGAATTTTGCTCCTTATCAAAGACAGCAGGCTTTACCGGAACAAGATGCGGATATACGGTTGTTCCTAATACGCTTTCCTTTGACGGCTTTAGCCTTAACAAGCTTTGGCTTAGACGCCAGACTACCAAGTTTAACGGAACCTCATATATAGTCCAAAAGGGTGCCGAGCAGGTATTTACAGAGGAAGGACAAAAGGAGATACTGGCAAACATAGATTACTACAGAGAAAATGCCAAGATAATCATGTCAGCTCTTGACGAGCTTGGAATAAAATACACAGGCGGCAAGAATTCACCGTACATCTGGCTTACCTGTCCTAACGGTATGAAGTCCTGGGATTTCTTTGACTTGCTGCTTGAAAAAGCCAATATCGTCGGAACTCCGGGGGCAGGCTTCGGCGAAAACGGCGAAGGACATTTCAGACTTACTGCATTT